>JBFFHS010000066.1:0-19521 GCA_041556855.1 Gammaproteobacteria bacterium | reverse complement strand
GCGGCAGCCCTGAATCGGGGTTTTATTCAGCGGATGGTTCACGGCCGACCCTTCGTGCGCGTCAAATTGGCAGCCAGTCTCGACGGGGGCACGGCGCTCGCCAACGGCACCAGCCAGTGGATTACGGGCGCGGCCGCCCGCGGCGACGTGCAGCGCTGGCGGGCCCGCGCCAGTGCCGTGCTGACCGGCATCGGCACCGTGCTGGCAGATGATCCGTCGCTCAATGCTCGCCCGCCCAATGGGGGCGAATGCGTCCAGCCCGTGCGCGTCATCCTGGACTCAGCGCTGCGGCTACCGCTGCAAGCCCGCACTCTCGGGCTGCCCGGAGAAGTGCTGGTATTTACCCACAGCGATGATGCGGAGAAAGCAGCCGCCCTAGCGGCTCGGGGCGCCACGGTCATCAGCCGGCCCGGCAGCGGTGAATTGTCCCTGACGGAGGTGTTCGCGGAGCTGGGCCGGCGGGAAGTGAATGAGGTCTGGGTGGAAGCCGGGGCCCGGCTCAGCGGAGCATTGCTTGCGGATGGCTTGGCGGACGAGCTGATCATCTACCTGGCGCCGCACCTGCTGGGTAGCGCGGCCCGGGGGATGTTCGATCTGGGCGAGCTCACCGAGCTCAGCCAGCGCGTCGAGTTGCGCTGGCGGGCGGTGCGCCGCGTCGGTAACGACCTGCGCTTGCATTTACGTCCGGTCCGCACCGCTCAAGCAGACGACGACGGCTGATATGCAGGCCGGCTGATATTCAAGTTGACCGCATCATCTGCTATCTGCAACGCTTCGCCGGGTTGGGCGCGATAGCCCCGGACGGCATGGATGGATCCCCAGACGTATGAGCACGTCGCAACGCACAGCAGCCGGCGAGCGTCGGGACGCCATCGGGCGGGTTGGCCATCCAGCCGTGGCTTTTCCGGCGCCTGATCGGGCGCCCCTGGCCAGTCGGCTCAAGTAGGCCCGTCCCGGTGTCCACCTCTGCTCGACACCGGGCGCGGGAACTGTTGGTTCAGGCGCTCTATCAACAGCAGCTGACCGGGCATTCTGCAGCCGAGCTGGCGGACCAGTTTGCCGAGCAGGCGGGTTTCGCTTCGGCCGATGGTGAGTATTTTCAAACGCTGCTGCGCGGCATCCTGGCTGATACCAGCCAGCTGGATGAGATCATCGCAGCGCACGCCGCCCGCGATCTCGAGCAACTGGATCCGGTGGGGCGGGCTATTCTCTGGCTGGCCTGCTATGAGCTGATCTGCTGTCCTGCCGTCCCGACTCGAGTTGTGATGAACGAGGCCATTGAGCTGGCCAAAGCCTACGGCGCCACGGACAGCTACCGGTTCGTCAACGCACTGCTGGACAAGGCGCGCCAGAGCATGCCGACTCGGAGCGATCTTTGAGGAGAGCCCATGGCCGCTGACGAGTTCGAGCTCATCGAGCGCTATTTCAATCGGCAGCTGAGCGATCCGGATGTGGTGCTGGGCATTGGCGATGACGCGGCCGTGCTGCGCGTCGCCGGGGACCTGGCCGTCGCTGTGGATACGCTGGTGGCCGACGTGCACTTCCCCCTGGCCATGCCAGCCGCCGCGGTGGGGCACCGGGCGCTTGCCGTGAACTTGAGCGATATGGCCGCGATGGGCGCTGTGCCCCGCTGGTGCACGCTGGCCTTGACGCTGCCCGAGGCGGACGAAACCTGGCTGGCCGGTTTTACTCAGGGCCTTTTCGATCTGGCCGCAGCATTCCAGGTCAGTCTGGTGGGCGGTGATCTGACCCGCGGGCCGCTGACGGTGTCGCTCCAGTTGCTGGGCAGCTTGAGTGCGACCGGTCCGCTCACCCGCGGCGGCGCGCAGCCCGGCGACGCGCTGTACGTGACGGGAACCCTGGGGGATGCCGCGGGCGGTTTGGCACTGTTTCGGGACGTTGCCGCGCCAGGCGCGGAGCATCCGTTGCTGGAGCGGTTCCTCTGGCCCCAACCACGGGTTGCCGCGGGCATGGCACTGAACGGCCTGGCCCGGGCGTGCATCGACGTTTCCGACGGGCTGCTGGCCGACCTGGGTCACGTCTGCGCGGCCAGTGGCTGCCGCGGCATCATCGAAATGGAGCGTTTGCCGCTGTCTCAGGATCTGGTAGCCCGGCATGGCACGGATCGGGCCCGGCAACTGGCCCTGGCCGGCGGCGATGATTATGAGCTGTTGTTCAGCGCAGCGCCGGAGCACGCTGCCGCCGAGTTGAGCGTCCGGCTCGGGGTTCCCGTCACGCGTGTCGGCCGACTGCAACCGGGTGCGGGTACCGCAGTGACCCTGGATGGTGTGCCCGTCGCTGCTGGCCGCGGCGGTTACAGCCACTTTTCAAAAGAGTGATGAATAGCCTGCGCACGCTGTTGTACTGGCTGGCCATTGGTGGGGGCGCAG
The DNA here is from genome assembly GCA_041556855.1 of Gammaproteobacteria bacterium. Classification (GTDB taxonomy): domain Bacteria; phylum Pseudomonadota; class Gammaproteobacteria; order Steroidobacterales; family JBFFHS01; genus JBFFHS01. The sequence continues at coordinate 17,131 of JBFFHS010000066.1, read as the reverse complement.
GGCGGGCGCCGCGGGCGCCCGGTACCGCCGGCACGCTGCTGGCTGTGCCCCTGGTCTGGGGGCTCTGGCAGTTACCGTCAGTTTGGCAATGGACCCTGGTGGTGGCGGCGCTGGTGGCCGGCATACCGATCTGTGCGGAGGGGTCCCGCCGGCTTGGCCGCCACGATCCCGGCCCGGTGGTGTGGGATGAGATTGCGGCCTTCGCGCTTCTGAGTCTGATGATCCCCCGCAGCCTGCCGTGGCTGGCCGCGGCCTTTGTGCTATTTCGGTTTTTTGATATTGCCAAACCCTGGCCGATTCGCGATCTGGATCACAGACTGAGCGGCGGGCTCGGAATTATGCTCGATGACCTCCTGGCAGCTGGATATGCCGCCATGTGCCTGGCGCTGCTGGGCAGGATGGTCGCGGCGGTGTAACGCTCATTTCATGGCGCAAGCACAACGACGCACAACATTAAGTCACGATGTGCCCGAGCGCATCGGCAAGTACGTCATCATCAACGAGGTCGGCAGAGGCAGCACCGGCCGTGTCTTCTTGTCCCACGATCCGTATTACGGTCGGGATGTCGCTATCAAGCTCTACAACGTGGAAAGCGAGGACGACCAGGAGAACTCCCAGGTCAATCGGAAAATGTTCTTCAACGAAGCGCAGATGGTGGGTCGCTTACAGCACGCGAATATTCTTCCCATCTACGATGCAGGCGAGGAGAACGGTAAGTACTACGTCGTCTCGGAACATGTGCACGGTGCGCGTACCCTGGCGGCCTATACCAAACCCGACAATCTGCTGCGTATTGATGACGTGGTGGAAATCATCTTCAAATGTGCCAAGGCTCTGCACTACGCGCATGGACGCGGCGTCATTCATCGGGACATCAAGCCCAGCAACATTATGCTGACCCTGGATAACGACGTGCGCATCATCGACTTCGGGATTGCCATCGTCAACGATTCCGACGTGTCCCAGATCAAGGGTATTGCTGGCTCGCCCAGCTACATGTCACCGGAGCAGGTCCAGTCCGCGGAGCTCACTCACAGCTCGGACGTGTATTCGCTGGGCGCGGTGATGTATGAATTACTGACCGGCTTTCGTCCCTTTCGCGCCAATAATCTCGGCAAGCTGCTACATCAGATTATTTACGCCACGCCTGCGCCGATTCATACGCTGCGCTCGGAAATTCCCGAGGCGTTGGAGGACGTGGTCGTCAGAGCCCTGCAGAAACCCACCGAGCATCGCTTTGCAAACGGCTTGGATCTGGCCGGCGCGCTTACCGATGTGTACAAACAGCTGCGCAGTCAGCGCGAGCGGATCGACAAGCAGGAGCAGTTCGATCTGCTGCGGCGGTTGCGTTTCTTCCACGATTTCTCCCATGCAGAGATCTGGGAGATCCTGCGCGCCAGTGACTGGCAGGATTACCAGGCCGGCGAGGAGATCGTCCGCGAAGGCGAGATGGACGATCGTTTCTACATTATTGTCAACGGGTCGGTGAGCGTGGAATCCGGCGGCAATGCAATGGGCATGCTGGCCGAAGGGGATTGCTTCGGCGAGACCAGCTACGTGCGCGGCGCCAGGCGAATGGCCACCATTCGCGCCGAGGGTAACGTCACGCTGGTGCGGGTGAGCTCCACTCTAATGGAACAGGTGTCCTCGGCCTGTCAGCTGCTGTTTAATCGGGTGTTCTTGCGCTCCCTCGTCGAGCGTCTGCAGGGCGTCTCCACGGCGACCTGAGTTTCGGCTAGCTTTCTTCTTCTTGTTCGGCGGCGGCCAGCGGCGCCGTCTCAGCCTCGGCGGTCTTCTGCAGCAGAATCTCGACTTTCTGCTCCGCTTCCCGCAGGGCCGCCTGGCACTGGCGGGTCAGCTTGACGCCCTGCTCAAATTCCTTCAGGGCCTCATCCAGCTTGAGCTCGCCGGATTCCAGCCGCTCCACCAGCGCCTCCAGGTCTATCAGGGCCTTCTCCAGATCAACGGGCTTTGCGGCTTTGCGGGTCATGGTGGGCACCCTACCCGCAGGGCCCGGCAGCGGTCAAACGGGGCGTGGCACTCTTGACAGTCCGCTTCGGGAGGGCGTATCGTAATTTTTAGACTCAGTCTAAAAATCTATTTCAGCCACCACGTCGAATCGAGGTGTGTTCGACTTTCATCCAATCGTTCAGGAGTCATCATGGATCTCAAAGGCAGTCAGACCGAACAGAATCTAAAAGATGCTTTCGCGGGAGAATCTCAGGCCAACCGGCGCTATCTTTACTTCGCCGCGAAGGCGGACGTGGAAGGCTACAACGATGTGGCCGCGGTGTTCCGTTCCACGGCTGAAGGCGAGACCGGCCATGCCCATGGGCACCTTGAGTATCTGGAGGCGTCCGGCGACCCCGCAACCGGTCTGCCTATTGGCGGTACCGGCGACAACCTGAAAGCAGCCATTGCCGGCGAGACCCATGAGTACACCGATATGTATCCCGGTATGGCCAAGACGGCCCGGGATGAGGCGTTTGATGAGGTAGCCGACTGGTTCGAGACCCTCGCCAAGGCCGAGCGCTCCCACGCCAATCGGTTCCAGAAGGCCTTGGATACTCTGGATAACTGATTCTGTTCGCCATTCAGTGAGACAACTGGGGGGCGCTTGCGCCCCCCAGCCGTTTTCTCTCAGGAGTGTTCCATGGCAGGCGATCATTCTTCCCGTGAAGGCAGTCTTGAGGCGCCTACCCGCCATCCCATCGACTGGCGGGCACCGGCGTTCGTGGATGAGACGGCATTGTTCGACGAGCTCGAGCGGGTGTTCGACATCTGTCATGGCTGTCGCCGCTGCTTCAGTTTGTGTCATGCCTTTCCAACCCTGTTCGACGCCGTGGACGAATCTGAGAGCGGCGAGTTGGATACGGTGCCCAAGCAGGCTTACTGGGACGTGGTCGATCACTGTTACCTGTGCGACATGTGCTACATGACCAAGTGTCCTTATGTGCCGCCGCACGAATGGAATGTGGACTTCCCCCATCTGATGCTGCGTGCCAAGTACAAGAAGTACTCAGAGCAGGGCGCCTCGCTGCGCGATCGGGTATTGAGCGCCACCGATACAGTGGGCAAGCTGGCGGGTATCCCGGTGATCGCTCAGACGGTCAACGGTGTCAACGCCAGCACTGCTGGCCGCAAGCTTTTGGAGCGCGCCCTGGGCATTCATCGGGATGCGCCCGTGCCCAAGTACCACTCAAAGCCGGCTCGCAGCCGGCTGCGCGGAACGGCCGACGACACGGCAGAGGGCACGGCCGTCAACGGCACGCTGGGGCGTGTGGTGATTTTTACGACCTGCTATGGCAACCGCAATCTCCCGGAAATCGTCGAGGATCTGGCTGCGGTCTACCGGCACAACGGCATCGGCGTTACTGTGGCCAATAAAGAACGCTGTTGCGGGATGCCGAAGCTGGAGTTGGGCGACCTGGCGACCGTGGAGGCTTACAAGAACGACAACATCGTCGAGTTGCACAAGTGGGTCGCCGACGGCTGGGACATTGTGGCGCCCATTCCCTCCTGCGTGTTGATGTTCAAGCAGGAGCTACCCCTGCTGTTTCCCGAAGACGAGGCGGTGCAGCGGGTGGCCGAGGCAATTTTCGATCCCTTTGAATATCTCATGCTGCGCCACAAAGACGGCGCGCTGGCCACGGACTTCAAGACGTCCCTGGGCAAGGTGGCCTATCAGGTGCCGTGCCATCTCCGGGTTCAAAATATTGGCTTGAAGACCCGCGACGTGCTGAACCTGGTGCCCGAGACCAGCGTGGAGGCCATTGAGCGCTGCTCCGGTCACGACGGCACCTATGCTGTGAAAAAGGAATATCACGACATCGCGAAGAAGATTGCCCGCCCGGTGGCGCGGCGCGTGGATTCTGCGGCTGCGGATCATTTCACCAGCGACTGTCCCATGGCGGCCGAACAGATCGCCAGCGTCGCCGAGTCGGCCGAGCCGACTCATCCCATGCAACTGCTGCGCAAGGCCTACGGCATATGAACAAGCTGAGTACCGCAGATCTCTATAGTCTGGAGGAGTATCACAAGATTCGGCGGGAGTTCCGCGCCCAGGTGCTGGCCCACAAACGGCATCGCCAGCTTCCCATTGGCCCGAATGCCACCCTGTACTTTGAGGACCGGCTCACCATGCAGTACCAGGTTCAGGAGATGCTGCGCATCGAGCGCATCTTCGAATCCGAGGCCATCCAGGAAGAGTTGGAAGCCTACAATCCGCTGATCCCGGACGGCAGCAACTGGAAGGCGACCTTCATGATCGAGTTCCCCGACGTTACCGAACGGCGCGCCGCGCTGGCCAGGCTGGCGGGCATCGAGAACCTGGTCTGGGTCCAGGTGGCCGGCCACGAACGGGTATATGCCATTGCCGATGAGGACCTGGATCGGGCCTCGGCGGAAAAGACCTCGGCGGTCCATTTCATGCGCTTCGAGTTGACGGCTGCCATGGTGGCGGACCTGCGCGGCGGCATGTCATTGAGCGCCGGTATCCATCATCCGCTGTATGATTATCAGGTCGATCCGGTCAACTCGGAGACCACCCAGGCGCTGCTCGGGGACTTGAACTAAGCCCATCCTTGCTGCCCGGCCCGTCGGGCGCAACTGGGCGGGCGCCTCGCCGGAAGTCGCGTTACAATCCGCGGCACTTCCCATCCCCGCGCGGCTCATAGGATGAGCAAAGACTACAGCGCTCGCGACATCGAGGTGCTCAGTGGCCTGGAGCCGGTCCGGCGCCGGCCGGGCATGTACACCGACACCTCTCGCCCCAACCATCTGGCCCACGAGGTGATCGATAACAGCGTTGATGAGGCGATTGCCGGGCACTGCAAGCGCATCACCGTCAAGGTCTTTCGGGACGGCTCCATGGAAGTGGCGGACGACGGCCGCGGCATGCCCGTGGATATTCACCCCAAGGAGAAGCTGCCGGGCGTGGAGTTGATCCTGACCCGATTACACGCCGGCGGTAAATTCTCCGACAAGAACTATCGCTTCTCCGGCGGCTTGCACGGTGTGGGCGTGTCTGTGGTCAACGCCCTGTCCAAGAACCTGGAGGTGTGGATCCGGCGCGACGGCAAGGAGTACAACGTAAGCTTCGCGGGCGGTCGCAAACGCGGCAAGCTGGAGGTGGTGGGCAAGGTGGGCAAAGCCAACACCGGTACCACCATTCGATTCTGGCCGGATCCCAAGTATTTCGACAGCGCCAACTTCTCGCTGCCGCGGCTCAAGCACCTGCTGCGCGCCAAGGCCGTCCTGTGCCCGGGTCTGGACGTGCGCCTGGAGGTGGAAAAGCCCAAGGAAAAACACCAGTGGCAGTACTCGGGCGGACTGGAAGAGTACCTGACAGAGGCGGTGGGCAAGCGGGAGTGGCTTCCTGAGGAGCCTTTCGGCGGCTCCTTGGCCGGCAAACGGGAAGCGGTGGATTGGGCGGTTCTGTGGACCCCTGCTGAGCCCCAGGTCGCCGGCGAGAGCTACGTCAACCTGATTCCTACGCCCCAGGGCGGCACCCACGTGAATGGTCTGCGCAGCGGGTTAACCGAGGCGCTCCGGGAGTTCTGCGAGTTTCGCAATCTGCTGCCCCGGGGTGTGCGCCTGGCACCGGAGGATGTCTGGGAGGGCGTGAGCTTCATCCTCTCGGTGAAAATGGCAGACCCCCAGTTTTCCGGGCAGACCAAGGAAAGACTGTCGTCGCGGGAATGCGCGGGCTTTGTGGCAGGTGTGGTTAAGGATGCTCTGGCGCTGTGGTTGAACCAGCATCCGGAGACCGGTGACGAGTTGGCCCAGTTGGCCATTAACAATGCCCAGCGGCGCCTTAAGGCAAGCCGCAAGGTGGTGCGCAAAAGGGTTGTGGCGGGACCGGCACTGCCCGGTAAGCTGGCCGACTGCACCAGCCAGGAGCCCCAGCTATCGGAGCTGTTCCTCGTGGAAGGTGACTCCGCCGGTGGGTCGGCCAAGCAGGCTCGGGATCGGGAGCATCAGGCGGTCATGCCCCTGCGGGGCAAGATTCTCAATACCTGGGAGGTGGACCCGGCAGAGCTGTTGGGCTCCCAGGAGGTGCACAACATCAGCATTGCGATCGGCGTTGATCCCGGCTCCGATGACTTGAGGAGTTTGCGCTACCACAAGATCTGCATTCTGGCCGATGCGGATTCCGACGGTCTGCATATCGCCACCCTGCTGTGCGCTTTGTTTCTGCGCCATTTCCGCCCCCTGGTGGCAGCGGGGCATGTGTATATCGCCATGCCGCCCCTGTACCGCATCGATGTGGGCAAGGAGGTGTACTACGCTCTGGACGATGCAGAGCGAGATATGCTTATGGATCGCATCGAGGCCGAGCAGCGGAAAGGCAAGATCAGCGTCACCCGTTTTAAGGGCCTGGGCGAAATGAGCCCGGCCCAGCTGCGCGAGACCACCATGGCACGGGACACTCGCCGCCTGGTGCAGCTGACCGTGGAAGGCAAAACCCGGCCGGACCAGCTGATGGATATGCTGCTGGCCAAGAAGCGCTCCGGCGATCGCCGCAGCTGGCTGCAGACCAAGGGCAACCTGGCGGAAGTCTGAAGGCCGCGCTCCAAGCGCGCACGAGGTCAAGATGAGAGATCAAGAGCTGAACTTCGAGGGTATCGAGCAGCTGCCCCTGGCCACTTTTGCTGAGAAGGCGTACCTGGACTACTCCATGTACGTGATTCTGGATCGGGCCCTGCCTCACGTCGGCGACGGCCTCAAGCCGGTCCAGCGGCGCATCATCTACGCCATGAGCGAACTGGGTCTGTCAGCTGTCTCAAAGCACAAAAAGTCGGCCCGCACCGTGGGCGACGTGATCGGCAAGTTCCATCCCCACGGCGATTCGGCCTGCTACGAGGCCATGGTGCACATGGCCCAGCCGTTCAGCTATCGATATCCGGTAGTGGACGGACAGGGTAACTGGGGCTCTCAGGACGATCCGAAGTCCTTCGCTGCCATGCGCTACACCGAGGCTCGTCTGACCCGCTATGCCCAGGTGCTGCTGGCGGAGCTTGGCCAGGGCACGGTGGATTGGCAGCCCAATTTTGACGGGACGCTCAATGAGCCAGTGCTGTTGCCCGCGCGGCTCCCGAACGTGTTGCTCAACGGCGCCAGCGGAATCGCCGTGGGCATGTCGACGGACGTCCCGCCCCACAACATGGTTGAGGTCGCCAAAGCTCTGATTAAGTTGCTGGATACGCCCGAGGCGACGCTTGCGCAGCTGACCGCGTGCATCCAAGGCCCGGACTTTCCTACCGGCGGTGAGCTGATCTCGTCCAACGCGGACATTCGCGCCGTTTACAAGACGGGCAACGGTACCCTGCGGCTGCGTGCCCGTTACGAACGGGAGCAATCCGATATCGTCATCACCGAACTGCCCTACCAGGTGTCCGGCGCCAAGATTCTGGAGCAGGTCGCAAGCCAAATGCGCGCCAAGAAGTTGCCGCTGGTGGAGGATCTCCGCGACGAGTCCGACCATGAAAACCCCACTCGCCTGGTGATCGTGCCCAAATCCAATCGGGTCGACGTGGACGCATTGATGGCCCACCTGTTCGCCACCACCGATCTCGAGCGCACCGTGCGAGTGAATCTCAACATTATCGGCCTGGACGGGCGGCCGGCTGTTTTCGGGCTGAAGGATCTGCTGGAGCAGTGGCTGAAGTTTCGTCTCGAGACGGTGAAGCGGCGCCTGAAGTTTCGTTTGGATCGGGTGACGCGCCGCTTACACATCCTGGAAGGTCTGCTGGCCGCCTATCTCAACATCGACGCCGTCATAAAGATCATCCGCACCGAAGATGAGCCCAAGCCGGTGCTCATGAAACGCTTCAAGCTCAGCGATACTCAGGCGGAGGCCATACTGGAGCTGAAGCTGCGCCATCTGGCCCGCCTGGAAGAGATAAAAATTCGTGCCGAGCAGGAGGCCCTGGCCGAGGAGCAGGTGGATCTGGAGAAAACCCTGAAATCCCGGGTGCGGCTGAAGAAGCTGGTGAAGGAGGAGATTCAGGAGATCGTGGACCAGCAGGGGGATACCCGGCGCACGGCGATCGTCGAGCGCGACCCGGCTCAGGCCCTGGACGAATCCGCCCTGATACCCAGCGATCCCGTCACGGTAGTGCTGTCGGCGCGGGGCTGGGCCCGGGCCGCCAAGGGACACGATGTGCAGCCGGAGACGCTGGCCTATCGCTCCGGTGATGAGTTCCTCGCCGCGGCGCGGGGCCGCAGCAATCAGTTGGCGGTGTTCGTGGACTCTACCGGGCGCGCCTACAGCTTGCCCGCTCACACGCTGCCCTCGGCACGCGGCCAGGGTGAGCCGCTTTCCGGGCGCCTGAAACCGCCCGACGGCGCCACATTTTGCGCCGTGCTGACGGGCGCGCCGGAAGACCACTGGCTGCTGGCGTCCAGCGCTGGTTACGGCTTTGTCGTGCGCATGGAGGACCTTTATTCCCGCAATCGGGCCGGCAAGCTGGTCCTGAACGTGCCAAAAGGGGCTACGGTGATCCCGGCGGCGCCGGCGGGAACCGGCGATGAAGCATTCGTGGCTGCGGTCTCTGCTGACGGCCGCATGCTGGTGTTCGATATCGCCGATCTGCCGGCGCTGTCACGGGGTAAGGGCAACAAGATCATCAGCCTGCCCAGCAAGGGCAACGTGGGGCTGGCCGCCGTGGCGGTGGTGACCGAGGAGCAGGCCCTGATCGTGACCTGCGCGCAGCGCCAGATGACCATCAAGCCAACAGATCTGGACCGCTATTACGGCGAGCGCGGCCGCCGCGGGTTGGCGCTGCCGCGGGGCTGGCGCAAGGTAGATCGCGTCAACGCCGTCGATCCATAACCGGGCACCGCGGAGCCGGACGTTCGGTGCGCGCCCGGAAGGGTGCCTGCCGGGGTCAGGGAAGAGTTGCGTCGCCCAGCACGACTTCCGGTTCATGCACGTACTGGCCCTGCATGTACGCCACGCCAAGCTGGAACAGCACGGCCATGGTGTTGGCGTCCTCTACCCGTTCGGCAATGGTGGTGATGTTCTTGGCGCGAGCTGTGTTCACATAGCCCTTCACTTTGTCCTGCAGCCCCTGATTGCTGGCGAGGCCCTGCATCAGAGAGCCGTCGATCTTCAAGAAGTCCATGGGCAGGTGGCTCAGCAACTGGATCGGATCGCGGCCGATGCCAAAGTGTTGGATGGCAAATCGAATACCCTGTTTCTGTAACTGGCCGATCAGCGTTTTTGTTTGCTTCAAGTGCTGAGTAGCGTCTTCCTCGCTGACCTGGACACACAGGGTGTCGGGACTGATGTCGGCCGCGGCCAGTTGCTGAGCAAGCCAGGCGGACAACTGCTCGTCGCGCACCGACTCCTTGGAGAGACGCACGAACAAGCCATCCAGCTCCCGTTCCCTGGCGAAACCCAACGAGGCATTCAACACCCACCGATCAATGGTCTTGAGTAGATTGTTGCGTTCCGCGGCGGGCAGAAAATCCGTCGGCAGCAGTTCGTTGCCTTGCTCATCCACCATTCGCAGCAGCGTGTCGTAGTAGCTGCCGCTCTCGCCGCTGAGGTTGGCGACCGGCAGATGAATTAAACGGAACCGGTTCTCCATCAGAGCGTTCTTGATACGCTGCACCCAGACCTCGTCAAATCGCAGCGCGCGTGTATCCAGGTCTGAGGTCTCCTGCAGGACGACTTGATTGCCCCCGCGTTGGCGACCGCGCTTGTTTGCTTTTTCCGCTTCCCGGATCAGCGCCTCCACATGGCCGGTGTCGGCGATGGCTTCTGCGATCCCGAGGGAACAGGTCAGGGACAGGCTGTGATCGGCTACTTCGAAAATGTGGCTGGCCATTTTGGCGAGCACGTTGTCGGCCCACGCTTCGACGTCGCGCAGGTTGCCCCGCTGCAGAAATACGGTAAACACCGTGCCGCCAAAGCGGCCATAAAGATCGCTCGGTTGGGTCAGCGTGCGCAACACCTCGGCCAGTTCCACCAGCAGATCCTCGCTCGCCAGCGGACCGATTTCGTCCTTGATCTCGCCAAACTTGTCCGGCCGCAGATAGGCCAGGGCCCGCACGCCCCCCTGGGGACGGCTGCTGAGGCGCTGTTCCAGTTGGTCGATAAAATGACGCCGATGATAGAAGCCGGTGATAGGATCCTTGTGGGCCGCAGCCTCCACCAGTCGCAACGGCTCGTCGGCATCGGGCCGGGGCGGCGGCATGCTGAGGGTCACGGCTGGCTCGCCCTCGAAGCTGGTGCGGTCCAGTTTGAGTTCCAGGAGGGCCGTGGAGCCGTCGGCACGAACAGCAGATACCCGCAACAGCTCTTCCTCCCAGCGTCCCTTCAGGGTCGCCACCACGGCGCCCTTCAAGGCGTTGTGGCTGGCACTGTCAAACAGGTCCATCAGCGGGGTGCCTTCCATGGTGTGGCTGCTCGCATGGCCGAACAGCTCAGCCCACGGGGCGTTGGCCTCCACTAAGATGCCCTCGTGCACAACCGCAATGGCGTCGGTGGCGCCGGCCATGAAGGCCTTGAGCTGCTGTTTGTATTCCGTGGCCGAGTTCAGGGTGTCGGTCAGGGCCCGCTCCAGGCGCACATAGCGCAGCTCCCGCTCGGCCACGGCCGTGAAGCGGTCCCGCTCCGCCAGCGATACCACGTCCCGGGCGCCATGCTACATGGCGCTGCTGATCGCCTTTTCATCGACAACGGTTCGGACCACCAGCAGAGGAACCTTGGCAGCGGTGTTATCGCGCACGTCTGCAACGCCAGCCAGCGCGTCCGGATAGTCATCCTGGAACAGGTACACAAGCTCGGTGTGTTCCTGCAACGCCTCCGGCAGGCTCTTAAGCCTCGGGATCCAGCGGCAGTGGGCGGGATGGCCTGCCTCCCGCAGGATGCGGTTGATGGCTTCCACATTGTCTTCGTTATCGGTCAGGACAACGATGGGGACAGCCTTCGGGCTCATGAGATCCTGTCGGAATGGCCCGCGACCGGTGCTGCATCAGGCGCGTGGAGGGCCGAGAATGCAAATGGTACCACTGGCTCCAGCGGGCAAATCGCGCACGGGGTCACGTTCTGAGGCCTGTCGAGCAGGCAATCAGGCGAGAAGTGTCTTGCTGAGCTCGCCGGGTAGTTCCCGCGCCAGGCGCGGCACCAGATAGCCAGGCAGAAGTGCCCGGAGGGCCTGAACCAGTGCCCGCCCGCGGGCTGCGGAGACTTCAAAATGGGCGGCGCCGGCTACCGGGTCCAGCAGATGCAGGTAATAGGGCAGTACTCCGGCAGCGAACAGGCGCTCGCTGAGCGCGGCAAGCGGTGGGACAGCGTCGTTCACATCGCGCAGCAGCACCGCCTGATTGAGCAGGGTCACGCCGGCAGCGCGCAGCGCGGTGAGCGCGTCGCAGAGGGGTTCACCGATCTCGTTGGGGTGATTGGCGTGCAGGACCATGACGATGCGCTGCGGGGCGGCCCGCAATGCTGCCAGCAGGCCAGCATCGACCCGCTGGGGCAAGATCACGGGAAACCGCGTGTGGATGCGAATCGTGGTCAGGTGGGGTATGTCGGCCAGCGCGGCGATCAGCCCCTGGATGCGGCGGTTGCTTAGAGTCAGTGGATCGCCGCCGCTTAGGATCACTTCCTTGATCTGCCCTGAAGCCGCGATGCGCTGGGCCGCGGCGCGCCAGTCCTGCTGGCCGGCCTGCAGGCTTTGATAGGGGAAATGGCGGCGGAAACAGTAGCGGCAGTGCACGGGGCAGGCGCCGGTGGTCACCAGCAGCACCCGGCCCGGATACTTGTGCAGCAGGCCGGCACCTCGACTCGCGGCTTGCTCGGCCAGCGGGTCGGCACTGAAACCGGCTGGCCGCGCCCGCTCGACGCCGCGGGGCAGGACTTGCAGCAGCAGGGGATCGCGGGGGTTGCCCTTGGCCATGCGTCGCGCGAAGGGCTGGGGTACCAGACAGGGGAAGTCTTGCTCAGCCCAGCTGCTGCCGGCGCCGCCGGCGCCCGGCAATTCCAGAAATTCCGCCAGGTCCCGGCCACGGCGAAACGCCCGGCGCAGCTCTGCCTGCCAGGTCCCAGCGGCGCCCGGCGCGCCGCACGGCTCAGGGACGGCCATGGCGCAGAGTTGTTAGCGGCGCTGCCGCGCCAGCGGGTATGATGGTTGCTCCCGATACTCTATCGCCGAAGGTGGCGGCATCCATGGCAAGTTACAGCACCAATGAGTTTCGTTCCGGTTTGAAGATTATCATCGACGGCGACCCCTATACGATCGTGGAGAATGAGTTCGTCAAGCCCGGCAAGGGCCAGGCGTTCAATCGGGTAAGAATTCGCAATCTGAAGACCGGGCGGGTTGTGGACAAGACCTTCAAGTCCGGCGAGTCCGTGGAAGCTGCAGATGTCGTGGAGACCGACATGCAGTATCTGTACAACGACGGCGAGTTCTATCACTTCATGACCCCGGACGACTACGAGCAATACGCCGCGGACGCTCAGGCGGTGGGCGATGCGCACCTGTGGCTGAAAGAGCAGGATATGTGCCAGGTCACGCTGTGGAATGGCGTGCCGCTGGCTGTCACACCGCCCAACTTCGTGGAGCTTGCCGTTGTCGAGACCGATCCCGGCGTGCGCGGTGATATGGCTCAGGGCGGGGTCAAGCCGGCGAAACTTGAAACCGGGGCCGTCGTGCGGGTGCCGTTGTTCCTGGAGGTGGGCGAGATCATCAAAGCCGACACCCGTTCAGGGGAGTATGTGGCCCGGGTGAAAGCCTAGCGCGCCGCGGGCAGCAGATCCGTGGCGGCTTGCAGCAGCGCCACAGGGTCGGCGTCGTCTCCCCGGGGCTTACGCCGTTTCGTGCCCCGCGCGATGCGCAAAGCTCAGCACCGCCTCAATGTGGGTTGCCGCAGCGGCCAGCATGACCAGGCGGTCAAAGCCCACGGCAATCCCGGCGCATTCGGGCAGGCCGGCTCGCAGCGCGCCCAGGAAGGCTTCATCCATGGGCGGGCAGGCCAGGCCGCGCGCCTCCCGTTGGGCTAATTCCGCTGTGAAACGCCGCCGCTGCTCGTCAGCATCGGTCAGCTCGCCGAACCCGTTGGCCAGTTCCAGGCCATCTATGAACAGCTCAAAGCGGCGCGCCAGCCCCGCGCTGTTGAGTGCTGCCAGGGCCGCCTGATCCGCTGGGAAGTCGATGATCCAGGTCCCATGACCATGCCCCAGTCGTGGCGCGACCGCTGCGGTGAACACCAGGTCGCGCAATTCAGCACCCGTCAATGCGGGGCCCGGATCGGTATGACCGGACGCGGCCAGGGCGGCGCGCAGTGTCTCATCCTTGGCCTGGAATGGATCAAGCTGCGCATAGCGCTGGAAGGCCTCCCCATAGGTCAGGGTCTCGGCTGGCTCCACCCGGTTCGCGCCCAAGAGCCGCGAGCACAGCGCCAGCACCTCGGCCCGCAGTGCCCCATCGCTGTAGCCCACCCGGTACCATTCCACCAGCGTGAATTCCGGCTGGTGGTAGCGGCCCAGTTCCCCGTCCCGGAACACCCTGCAGATCTGATAAATGTCGCCGCAGCCCGCCGCCAGCAGGCGTTTCATTGCAAGCTCCGGGGATGTGTGCAGATAGAGGTCTACGCCCGGCCGACTGGCAAGCCGCGTGGCCAGGCTGGCCAGATGGGGGTCGGTTGTCGCGGCCGTGGAGAGTACGGGTGTTTCCACTTCCAGCACGCCGCGCTCGGCAAAAAACGCCCTTGTGCTGGCCAGAAGTCCGGCACGCAGCTGCAACGTGGCCAGCGACGCGTTCGGTCGCCAGTGATCCGTCGGGTTCATGCGTCCGGCTGGCTGGTGTGGACCCGTCCCAGCGCCTGGCCCATGCGCACGGCCTGTTGCGAATGAAGGCCCGCGTCCCAGCGCAGCAGTCCGGCACCCGCCACTACGATCACTGTGGAGCCGAGATTGAACTGTCCCAGTTCGGCGCCCCGGGCATAGTGCCTGTCTTGAGCATCGGCGTAGTCCCAGTGGCGCACCCGATCTCTTGGTCCGGTTACCTCGCCGTGCCAAACGGTGCTGATGCTGGCCACGTTCAGGGCGCCCACCAGCACCACGGCCATGGGCCCGCCGGCGGTCTCGAACCAGCACACCACCCGCTCGTTGCGAGCGAACAAGCCGTTGACCAGGGCCGTGGTGGCCCGATTGACGCTGAACCGTTTGCCAGGAACCAGGCTCATGCGTCGCAGGATGCCCGACGTGGGCATGTGGACCCGATGGTAGTTATGGGGCGCCAGATAGATGGTGGCGAATTCGCCGCTGCGCAGAGCCGGAGGAATGTCCCCGCCGCCCAGCAGGGCGTCCACGCTGTAGCTTGAGCCTTTGGCCTGAAGCAGTCGGCCGTCGTTGATGCTGCCGTATTCGGTCAAGCGTCCGTCGGCTGGCGAGACCACGGCGCTGTCATCGCTGGCCAGCGGGCGCGCCCCGTCTTTCAGCCCGCGGGTAAAAAAAGCATTGAAACTGGGATACGCCTGGGGCACTTCGATCCGCGCCTCGCTCGTGTTCACGGGATAGAGTCTGGTAAATACAGCGATCAGCAGATTCTTAGCTGGTCGCAGCCGCCAGCGCGCGGCCCAGTACACCACGCGACACAGGGCCCGCTGGGGCAACACGTACTGCAGGGCGACGAACAGCCGCGCAGCGACGCCAGGGCTGGTTGTTGGACCGGCTGCCGCCATCCTGCTGTCCTGGGTGGTGAAAATCGGGGCGCGGATTATCGCACACGCCGCTATCATGGCGGCCCCCATGAAACCCGACCCTCGCCCCAGCCCCCGTCTTACCCCCGGCGCCAATGTTGCCGAGGTCATCGAGGCCGTGCAGCGCTTTTTCGCGGGCCACGAGCTTTTTTTTGGTCACGGGACCGCCAATGCCCGGGACGAGGCGGCCTGGCTGGTAGCTGCGGTGCTGGACTGGCGGGAGGACTGGGCCGGGCTAAAACCGACCGCCTCCCAGTTGAGTCGGATCGCCGCCCTGGCCGGGCAGCGGGTCGCGGAGCGTCGCCCGTTGGCTTACCTGCTCCATGAAGGGTGGCTGGCGGGCCTCAAGTTTTATGTGGATGAGCGGGTGCTGGTGCCCCGTTCGCCCCTGGCCGAGTTGATCCAGCGTCAGTTGGCGCCCTGGGTCGACGCGGTGGGCGTTCAGCGTGCTCTGGATGTCGGTACGGGTAGCGGTTGTCTGGCCATCGCGCTGGCCCATTACCTGCCCCATGTTCGGGTGGATGCCACGGATACGGACCCGGCGGCCCTGAGAGTTGCCCGATGGAACGTCTCGCGCCACCGGGTCGGCGATCGGGTGCGGGTCTTGCGGTCGGATCTGTTTGCCGCGCTGGCGGGCCAGCGCTATCAGGTCATCCTTACCAACCCCCCATACGTTCCAGCGGCGCGCATGAAAGCGCTGCCTGCGGAGTACGGCCATGAGCCCTCGACGGCGCTTGTAGCGGGCCACGACGGGCTGGATCTGGCGCGCCGCATTCTGCGGGAGGCGGCGGCATATCTGACTGCCGGGGGGGTGCTTTTTATGGAGGTGGGGGAGGCGGCTGACGCGTTGCTGGCCGCCTATCCCCGCGTCCCCTTCACCTGGCTGGAGTTGGCGGAGGGTGGCGAGGGGGTGCTCCAGTTGACGGCGGACCAGTTGAACGAATACTTTCCCGCTAACGGCAACGGCGCGCGTTGATTTAACCATGGCAGGCAATACCTTAGGGCGACTCTTCACAGTCACGACGTTCGGCGAGAGCCACGGGCCGGCGCTGGGCTGTGTCGTGGACGGCTGCCCGCCGGGCTTGCCCCTCGCCGAGGCCGACATCCAGGCGGACCTGGAGCGGCGCCGGCCGGGTCGTTCCAAATACGTCACTCAGCGCAAGGAGCCCGACACGGTGCGGATTCTCTCGGGCGTATTCGAGGGGGTCACGACCGGGACATCCATAGGGCTGCTTGTTGAGAACGTGGACCAACGCTCACGGGACTATTCGAAAATCAAAGACAAATTCCGTCCGGGCCACGCGGATTACACCTATCAGCAGAAATACGGCATTCGCGACTATCGCGGTGGCGGCCGGGCCTCGGCTCGGGAGACGACCATGCGGGTGGCGGCCGGCGCCATCGCGCGAAAATACCTGCGCGAGCGGCTCGGGGTCCGGATCTGCGGCTATCTTGCGCAGCTGGGTCCGCTGCACCTGGAGGCGGTGGATTTGAGCGCGGTGGACGACAACCCATTCTTCTGCGCTGAGCCGGACAGGGTCAGCGAGTTGGCAGACTTCATGGATGAGCTGCGCCGTGCCGGCGACTCCATCGGCGCCCGAATCAACCTGGTCGCCAGCGGCGTGCCTGCGGGCCTGGGTGAGCCGGTGTTCGATAAACTGGAGGCGGACATTGCCCATGGCCTGATGAGCATCAACGCCGTCAAGGGCGTGGAGTTTGGCAGCGGTTTCGCCAGCGTCGAGCAGCGCGGCAGTGAGCACCGGGACGAGATGACTCCGGATGGCTTCGCCAAGAACTCCTCCGGAGGCACCCTGGGCGGGATCTCCTCGGGCCAGGATATCCTGGTCAGCATCGCCTTGAAGCCCACTTCCAGCATTCAGGTCGCCGGCAGCACGGTGAATCGCGCCGGCAGCGCCACCGAGATCGTCACCACGGGGCGTCATGACCCGTGTGTCGGCCTGCGGGCCACGCCTATCGGGGAGGCCATGTTGGCTCTTGTCCTGATGGACCATTACCTGCGCCACCGGGCCCAGAATGCTGACGTAGAATCCGAAACCCCCACTATCGGCGCGCGCCGCAAGGCCTAGGCAACCAGCCGCAAGGCCTTCCGGCGACGCGCGCCTTCGCACGCGGAGATATTTAAGGTGTCCAAATCTGTCAACGTGGCCGTGCTCGGCGCCACCGGTCTGGTGGGCGAGACCATGATCAGGATCCTGGAACAACGGCAGTTTCCGGTGAACACTCTGTATCCGCTGGCCAGCGCCCGGTCGGTCGGCCGCACCGTGCAGTTTCGCGGCGAGGCTCTGCCGGTCCTGGCACTGGAGGATTTCGATTTCGACGGCGTCCAGCTGGGTTTGTTCTCGCCCGGAGCGAGTATCTCCAAAGATGCGGCACCAAGAGCGGTTGCCGCAGGCGCTGT
>JBFFHS010000065.1:0-19640 GCA_041556855.1 Gammaproteobacteria bacterium | reverse complement strand
CAAGGCACTCGCCTTCGACTTCAACCTGCCGCCCTACGGCGCGGCGCTGTTCGGGCTGAACGACTGACCGCGATCCAGAGGCCGCTCTACCCGCCTCCGGGCGCCTCCTAATCGAAGGGATCCCGCAGAATAATGGTCTCGTCGCGGGCAGGGCCGGTGGACACGATGTCTACCGGTGTTTCTGTGATTTCTTCAATTCGACCCAGGTAGCTGCGAGCGTTGGCTGGCAGGTTATGAAACTCCGTGATGCCAACCGTCGACTGCTGCCAGCCTGGCATGGTTTCGTAAATGGGCTCGCACTCACCGTAGCGATCCATCAGCAGCGGCGGCGCGTTGCGAACCGTACCGTCTACGCGATAGGCGACACAGACCTTGATCTCTTCCAACCCGTCCAGAACGTCAAGCTTGGTGACGCAGAGCCCGGACACGCTGTTGACGAATATGGCGCGTCTCAGCGCCACCGCGTCGAACCAGCCGCAGCGGCGCGGCCGTCCCGTAGTCGCGCCAAACTCTGCCCCCACCCGTGCCAGGTGTTTGCCCATGTCGTCGAACAACTCGGTCGGAAAGGGGCCAGCGCCCACCCGGGTGGTATAGGCTTTCACAATACCCAGCACATGATCGAAATGGCGCGGTCCGATGCCGGCGCCGGTCGCCGCCCCGCCGGCGGTTGTGTTGGATGAGGTGACGTAGGGATAGGTCCCCAGGTCGATGTCCAGCAGGGCCCCCTGCGCGCCTTCGAACAGCACACTACCCCCTGCCCGGGTGATGTCCTGGAGCACGGCTGCCACGTCCACCACCAGTGGCTTGATCCGCTCGGCAACGCCTAGCGTCGCCTCCAAGACCTCGCCGGAGTCGACGGGATCAGCCTGGTAGTAACGCTGCAGCAGGAAGTTATGCAGATCCAGCAAGGCGGCGAGCTTGTCGGCAAAGCTGGCAGCATCGAACAGGTCGGATATGCGCAGCGCCCGGCGGGCGACCTTGTCCTCGTAAGTGGGTCCGATACCGCGCCCGGTGGTACCGATGGCGCCCTGGCCCCGGGCTCGCTCCCGGGCGTGATCCAGGGCTGTGTGACTGGGCAGAATCAGGGGGCAGGCTGCCGAGATCCCCAGCCGCTCGGTCACGGGCACATCCCGGTCGACCAGCCGGTCAATTTCCAGCAGCAGATCCTGGAGCGACACTACCACGCCGTTGCCAATCAGACAGCGGACGTCGGCGCGGAGAATGCCCGAGGGGATGAGATGCAGCACGGTTTTTTCGCCGTCGATCACCAGCGTATGGCCGGCGTTGTGGCCGCCCTGAAAGCGGGTGACCGCCTGAACCCGGTCGGTCAGCAGATCGACAATCTTGCCTTTGCCCTCGTCGCCCCACTGGGTCCCGATGACGACTACGTTGCGTCCCATCTCAACCCCGTACCAGGACCAGTAGCACCAGCCCGATGATCATGATGCTCAGCCCGAACGCGCGCAGCTGTTGGTCCTGCAACTGGGCGATCAGGCTGAGACTTTGACGCCAGGCGCGCGGACTGGCGAAGGGCAGCAGGCCCTCGATAACGAGATACAGCGCAAAGGCCGCCAGCAGGTCGGACCAGGCCATGGCGTGTGCTCCAAGCGGCCCCGCAGGAACGTTATTCCAGCTCGCCGAACTGCTGTTGCAGGAAGCGGAAGAAATCGCTGTCTGGCGTCAGCACCAGCACGTCCTGGTCGCGGCCCAGGGACTGGCGGTAGGCCTGCATGCTCCGGTAAAAGGCGTAGAACTCAGGGTTCTTGGCGTAGGCTTCCGCGTAAATCTCCGCCGCCAGCCCGTCGCCGGTACCGCGGACGGACTCGGCTTCCCGGTAGGCCTGCGCCAGAATCACCGTCCGCTGGCGATCCGCCTCGGAGCGGATCTTCTCCGACTGCTCGGCGCCCTCGGCGCGCAGCTGGGAGGCTACGCGGCCACGCTCCTGGCGCATGCGGTTGAAAACGGAATCGGACACCTCATCGGCCAGATCGATTCGCTTCACGCGGACATCCACCACTTCGATACCCAATTCGGAGGCGACCGAGCTGGCCCGTGCCAACATCTGCTCCATCAGCTCGTAACGTTCCGCGGAGACCACTTCCTTGACGCTGCGGGAACTGAACTCGGCCTTGATGCCGTCCTTGATGATGGCGGTGAGACGGTCCTGGGCGACGCGCTGATCGCCGCCGGTGGCGCGATAGTACTGGCCGGGCTCGCGGATACGCCAGGCGACGAAATAATCCACGTCCAGGTTCTTTTTCTCGTCGGTAAGAAACCGCTCGTTGGGATTGTCGTAGTTGAGAATCCGATCCGGGTATTTGACCACGTTGTTGACCAGCGGCCATTTGAGATGCAGACCCGGCGCGAAATCGGATTTGATGATCTCGCCAAAGCGGAACTTGATGGCCCATTCCCGCTCGTCAACCGTGAACACGCTCATGTTGACCACGACACCGAGCACTACCACAACGATCAGCAGCAAGTTGGCGCGCGCGGTCATGGCCGGTCTCCCCGCTCGCGGCTGCGCAGCGACAGGCGATTGGCGCCGCGGTCTGAGGTGTCCTGGGGCAGGGCGCGGGACCCGCTCATGTCCGAGCGGGATGCGGCGCCACCGTCGTTGCGCCGCCCCTCCATCAAGCGATCCAGAGGCAGGTAGATGAGGTTGCCTTCGCCCTTGGAATCCAGCACCACCTTGGTGGAGTTGGCCATCACCGCTTCCAGCGTTTCAAGGTATAGCCGCTGGCGCGTGACCTGCGGCGCCTTCTCGTATTCCGCCAGAATCTTCTCGAAGCGATTGACATCGCCCTGGGCGTCCGCAACCACCTGCTCCCGATAGGCTTCCGCCTCCTGAATCATGCGCACCGCCGTGCCCCGGGCCCTGGGCAGAATATCGTTGGCGTAGGCCTGGGCTTCCAGGCTCAGGCGATCGCGGTCCTCACGGGCTTTCACCGCATCCTGCACGCTCGCCTCCACCTGGGACGGAAAGTTCGCCTTCTGCAGGTTGACCTGAAAGATGGTCAGGCCGGACTGATAGGTGTCCATAGTGGACTGAATCAGCTCCCGGGTGCGCTCCGCGATCTCCGCGCGACCGGTGGTCAGCACAAAGTCCAGATCGCTCTTGCCTACCGTCTCGCGGATCGCGCTCTGCGTGACGTCGCGCAACGTGTCTTGCGGATCCCTCACGTTGAACAGATAGGCCTCAGGATCGCTGCGGTAGTACTGCACGATCAAATCGATAGCAACGATATTTTCATCGCCGGTCAGCATGCGCGTGTTATAAGAAAACTCCTCGCGCTTGGTGACATTGACCTTTTCCAGAGCCTCCACGGGCCAGGGGACGCGCCAGCGTAAACCCGGCATGCTGACCCGATTGAACTCGCCGAACCGCAGCACCACGCCACGCTCGGCATCATCGATCTTGTAAAAGCCCAACAGCGCCCAGACGGCCAGCAAACCCACCAGGACCGCTGCGACAAAGCTGCCGCCCAGGCCCGTGGGTCCGCCGCGTCCGCCGCCGGTTCCGCCGCCGCCGAATAGCCCCGTCAGCTTGCGCTGCAAATCTTTAACGACAGCATCCAGGTCCGGTGGACCCTTCTCGCCACCCTGTTTCCAGGGGTTTTGTTGATCACCCGAATCGTTCCAACCCACAACCTGTCACCTACGTTGTCTGTTCCAGTTCCGGTGCCACACCTTCGTCAGCGCATAACTGACGAAAACGGTCCGCCGAAACGTCTAAATCCAGAACCCATCCGCCCCGCTCATCAAATTCCTCCGCCCGCACCGCGTTCAGGGCAAACAACTGCGCGCGCATGCGGCTTTGGCAGGCAGCCAGGCGGACTCGACCGCGAAAGCGCTCGCCCGCGCAATGTTCAGCGATAGCAGCGCACAGCAGATCCAGCCCTGCGCCGCTCGCGGCGGAAACCCAGATTCGTGATGGACGGCCGCTGGCATCTGCCTCCAGCCCGGGCGGGCGATCAAGTATATCAATCTTATTGAAGGCCTGTATGCGCGGCACGTCGCCGGCACCGATCTCGTCCAGCACCTGCTCGACCTGGCGCTGGCGATCCTGATGATGGGGATCGCTGGCATCCACAACGTGCACGAGCAGGGAGGCCTCCCGGGTCTCTGTCAAGGTCGCGCGAAAGGCGGCAACCAGCTCGTGGGGGAGATCACGCACGAAACCCACTGTGTCCACCAGGAGCACCGGTCCTGCGCCTTGCAGGGAAACCCGCCGCACGGTGGGGTCCAGAGTCGCGAACAACTGATCCTTCGCGCCGACAGCGGCGCCGGTCACCGCATTGAACAGGCTGGACTTGCCCGCATTGGTATAGCCCACCAACGCCACGGTGGATAAACCGGCGCGCCGGCGGGTGCGCCGCCCCTGCTCCCGCTGGGCGTCGACACTGGCCAGTCGGCTGCGCAGGCGTTTGATGCGATGCCCTACCAGGCGCCGGTCGGTCTCCAGCTGAGTCTCACCTGGCCCGCGCAGCCCAATGCCGCCCTTCTGGCGTTCCAGATGAGTCCAGCCGCGAATCAGACGGGTAGAGAGATGCTGCAGCTGGGCCAGCTCCACCTGTAACTTGCCTTCAAAGCTCTGGGCCCGCTGGGCGAAGATATCCAGAATCAGGCCGTTGCGGTCCAGCACGCGGGTCTTGAGTGCCTGCTCCAGATTCCGTTCCTGACTGGGCGTCAGAGCGCGATTAACCAACACCAGCTCGATCTGCTCGTGCTCAATCTGCTCGCGCAGTTGTTCGACTTTGCCGGAGCCGATCAGAAAACGGGGATGGGGTCGCTCCCGGCGCGCGCTGACCTCAGCAATCAGAATCGCGCCGGCGGAAAGTGCCAGGGCGCGGAACTCCTCGATCTCGTCCGGGTAGCAAGGGCGTCCCAGCCCGATATGCAATAGCAGGGAGCGTTCACCGCTCTCGGGTCGATCTAGCAATCAGCGCTCCCAGCCACCATGGGTGACTATTCAGTCCTCCCCACCATCCTCATCGGGGATCGGTAGGCGGATGTTACGAGCGGGAACGACGGTAGAAATCGCGTGTTTGTAGACCATCTGACTGACGCTGTTCTTTAACAGCACCACAAACTGGTCAAAGGAATCAATCTGCCCCTGCAGCTTGATACCGTTCACCAGGTAAATGGACACCGGCACCTTCTCCTTGCGGAGGGTGTTCAAGAACGGATCCTGCAGCGATTGCCCTTTGGCCATCTGGGTCTCCTTATTATTCGTGTTCCGCAGATGAGCGGCGTTCCCTGCCGGCTGCGTGTTTGTTGAGGCCGCTCAACTCCATGTACCCCGTGATTCTAGCACGGGCTGACCGGCCTTCCGCTAGTCCTCCCTTTCCCTGATGCGTTCCAACAGCCATTCAAGAGCAGCAGGATCGAAGGGCTCGAAACACTTCAGGTCTGCGCGGCCGCGCATCCACGTCAGCTGCCGTTTCGCAAGCCGCCGGGTCGCTACGATTGCCGCCTCCCGAGCCTCCTCAAGGCTGCAGCGGCCAGCCAGATAGTCCCACAGCTGACGGTAACCCACGGCGCGCATGGCAGGGGTTTCTGCC
Organism: Gammaproteobacteria bacterium; assembly: GCA_041556855.1. Classification (GTDB taxonomy): domain Bacteria; phylum Pseudomonadota; class Gammaproteobacteria; order Steroidobacterales; family JBFFHS01; genus JBFFHS01. The sequence goes on along the minus strand of JBFFHS010000065.1, from coordinate 14,076 downwards.
GTCAAGTCGCCGCGCTCAAAGAGGGCGCGGACCTCGTCAACGAGTCCCTCATCCAGCATCCGGTCAAAGCGGCGGGCAATGCGCTCGGCCAGACCCGCCCGATCGGTGGGCAGCACGCCCAAATTGAGATAGCGGACTGCCGGCGGCGCCGTCTGATCCGTTTGCAGTGCGGAGATCGGTCGCCCGGTCAAATGATAGACCTCCAGCGCCCGCTGGATGCGCTGCGGATCGTTGCATTGAATCCGCGCAGCGGCCACCGGATCCAAACGGGCCAGACGTTGGTGCAGGGCCGGCCAGCCCACCTCCGCCGCCTCAGCATCGAGGCTGACACGCCATTGCCAATCTGCCTCCGGCAACTCGGCCAGGCCCTCCTGCAGAGCCTTGAAATACAACATGGTGCCGCCGACCAGCACGGGCAGACGCCCGCGGCCGACGATCGCTTGCAGCGCAGCCAGCGCGTCACGCACGAAGCGGCCCGCCGAATAGTGCTCGGCCGGATCCAACAGGTCGATCAAATGATGGGGCACCTGGGCAAGCAGGGTCGCGCTCGGTTTGGCCGTGCCGATATCCATACCACGATACACGAGCGCGGAATCCACGCTGATGATCTCACTCGACAGGGCACGCGCCAGCGCCAGCGCCAGATCGGTCTTGCCGCAGGCTGTCGGTCCGCAAATAGTGACCGCGAACATCGAAGGCGAACCCACGGCGCGCGCTTCAGCGGCCGCGCAAAAACAGCCGATCCAGATCGCCCATAGCCAGCCGTGTCCAGGTCGGACGGCCGTGATTACATTGATCGCTGCGCTCTGTGCGTTCCATTTCTCGCAGCAGCGCGTTCATCTCGGCAATGCTGAGTACTCGATTGGCCCGCACCGAGGTATGGCAGGCCAGCGTCGCCAGCAGCTGGTTGCGAGCTTCCTCAATGCGGTTGCTGACGCCAAACCTGCTCAAATCCGCAAGCACGTCCAGCACCAGTTGTTTCACATCGGCATCTCGTAACAGTGCGGGCACAGCGCGCACGCGCAGGCTCTCCGGACCGCGCCGTGCGACGTCAAATCCGAGTCGATCAAACTCCTGTTGATGAGTTTCCGCCAGCGCTGCCTCTTGGGCGGTGACCTTCAGGGTCAAGGGCAGCAGCAGCGGCTGGGAGGTGATCCTCGCCTCCTCCACGCCGTGCTTCAAGCGTTCGTAGGTAATCCGTTCGTGGGCTGCGTGCATGTCTACAATCACCAGTCCCTCCCGGTCCTGAGCAAGTATGTAGGTCCCCAGCAGCTGGCCTACTGCGAACCCCAGGGGCGGCGTTTCACCACCGGCAGGATCGGGCTCCGACTCGGGCGCGGCGCCGCGAACGGCGGGCGGATGCCGGTACAGCATATCCAGCGCCTGGTGGGCCTCGCGAGCCAGCGTCAGACCCAGGGTATCCTGCCGCCCGCCGCCCGACGCCGGTGCTGAACGCGACGCGGCGGCCGTCGGACTCTGCTCGTCCGCGACCAGGCTCTCGGCCAGGGCGGCCTGCAGGGTGCGAAAGACGAAATCGTGCACCAGCCGCCCATCCCGAAAACGGATCTCCGTTTTGGCCGGGTGGGCGTTGACGTCGACCCGCTCGGCAGGCAACTCCACGAACAACACGTAGGCCGGTTGGCGAGCCTGGTAGAGCACGTCCTGATAGCCCAGGCGCGCCGCGTGGCGCAACAGCTTGTCGCGGACCAAGCGACCGTTAACGAAGGTGAACTGGAGGTCCGCCTGGCTGCGGGAAAAGGTCGGTGCTGCCAGCCAGCCGCGCAGGGTCAGGCCCTGGATGGACTGCTCGAAGGGTCGGGCGGCAGCCAGGAAAGCCTCGCCACACACCCGCGCCACGCGCTGGGCTGCCTCCGCTGCACTTCCCGCCGGCGGCAGATCAAGCAGGATCCGGCCGTTGTGAATGAGGCGAAAACCCACCTCCTGGCGCGCCAAAGCCAGGCTCTTCAGCAACTGATCGATATGGGAGAACTCGGTACGCTCGGTCTTGAGAAAGCGCCGCCGGGCCGGAATGTTGAAAAAAAGGTCCCGGACCTCCACCGTCGTGCCGCACGGATGGGACGCCGGCACCGGGGCACCGCTGCCGTCGGCGGCGAGGCTCGCGCCGCGATCGGCGTCCGCAGTCCGTGAGGTGATCTTGAACCGGGATACGGAGGCGATGCTGGGCAGCGCCTCGCCGCGAAACCCCAGACTGGTGATGGCAGTCAGATCATCCTGACTGGCAATCTTGCTGGTGGCATGCCGGGTCAGCGCCAGGGACAGCTGGTCGGCCGGAATACCGCCACCATTGTCGCGCACGCGAATCAGCTTGGCGCCGCCCGCCTGGATATCCACTTCGATGCGGGTCGCGCCGGCATCCAGCGCATTCTCCACCAGTTCTTTCACCACCGAGGCGGGTCGCTCAACCACCTCGCCGGCGGCGATCTGGTTGATCAGTGCATCAGATAGGACGCGAATGGGCATGGGCTGAGCATTTTTTCACAAGCTCAGCGCAAAAGGATAGTGACCGCGGTTCAATCGCCGCGGGCGGTTCAGCTGGTGGGAATGGTGAGGACCTGGCCGATCATGATGCGATCACCGCGAATCTTGTTGGCCGATTTCAGGGTGCGCACGCTCACGTCATAGCGATCGGCGATCTCCGACAGCGTGTCGCCGCGAGCGATCACGTGACGCACCGGCGTGGCGGGCTCGAGGCGCAGTTGGGCCAGGCGGCTGTCCGGCGGCGGATTGGCATAAAAATACTGCTTCACGCCGTCGTGGATCGCCCGCGCCAGCTTGCCCTGATGTTGGGCGTTGCTGAGCGCCTTCTCCTCGGAAGGATTAGAGATATAGGCGGTCTCGATCAGAATAGAGGGGATGTCCGGCGACTTGAGCACCAGAAACGGCGCGCGCTGCACCTGAGCCTTGCGCACCCGGGTGACATCGCCGAGGGACTGAATCACACGCTGTCCGGCTGACGCGCTGGCGGTCAGCGCCGCATTCTGGGAAAGATCCAGCAGCACCTGCGCCAGAAGCTGATCTTTGTCAGCCAGCGACACGCCGCCGATCAGATCCGAGGCATTTTCCCGCTCCGCCAGTCGCCGCGACGCCTCGTCTGAAGCACCCTTCTGGGACAGCACGTAGACCGTGGCACCGCGCGCCTGGGAGGTGCTAAATGCGTCGGCGTGGATCGACACGAACAGGTCCGCCCGCTCCCGCCGCGCCCGTTCCATGCGCGCACGCAAGGGTATGAAGTAATCGCCGTCCCGGACCAGCACCGGCCGCATGCCGGGCTCGTGGCCGACTTCCTTGGCCAACTTGCGAGAGATCGCCATGACCACGTCCTTCTCCCGCACGCCGCGCCGTCCGGTCGCGCCGGGATCTTCGCCGCCGTGACCCGGGTCGATGGCGATCACCAGATCACGCCGCGCCGGCTGGGGTGCTAAAGCCCGTTTCACCACCCGGGGACCGCCCCGCGGCTTCAGATCAACCACGAGACGATATCCATATTGTTCATTGGGTTGCAGCAGAAAGCTCTGCGCCTTAGCAGGTTTGGCCAGGTCCAGAACAACCCGCAATTCACCCGCCCCGCGCGCCGCGCTGCGGATCCCCGCCACCAGGCCGCGACCCTCCGGCGCCGCAAGCTCCCTCAACTGAGCGTTGGCCAGGTCGATGACAATGCGATCGGGGCTGCCCAGCGTAAATACGCGGTGCTCCGTGGGAGCGGAAATATCCAGAACGAAACGGGTCGCCTCAGGCCCCGACCACAGCCGCATGCCGTTGACCCGCGCGGTAGCGGCCGCCGTTGGGCTTGCCAGCCACAGCAATAGCGAGATGATGAGCGCTTGCCGCATCCCCTGTCCTGCCTATTCTTATGCCCGTTATGGTTACAAGATCCGAGCAGGATTTCAATAATTTTGTTTAAAACTATAGGGATACAGCCTCAACCTGAAACTTGTTCCAGGTTGACAAGAGCCAAAGCGGCGGCCCCGGCGGGCGTGCGGGCCACAGCGGAGAGCTGTCGCCCCGCCGGGACCAGCAGCAGCTCGATCCTGATGTCCAGGAGGCTCATCAGTGGCTCGGCACGCTCCGGCCATTCCACGAAGATCCAGCAGGGCTCGCGGTCGAGCCACTCGTCCAGGCCCAAGGGCGTCAGCTCCGCGGCCTCGCCCAGCCGGTACAGGTCCGCGTGGACGATCCACAGTCCGTCCTGCTCATAAGGTTCCACCAGCGTGTAGGTGGGCGAGCGCACCGGCCCGGTTACGCCCAGACCTCGAAGCAGGCCGCGCACCCAGGTGGTCTTGCCGGCGCCAAGATCGCCCACCAGACCCACCAGCAGGCGCCGCTGTTCCGCGGCCTGCCAGGCCCGACCCCAGCCGGCGCCGTGAGCCTCGGTCGCCGCGGCAGACGCCAGGGTGAAAGTCAGGGATTTGCCCATCGACGCAGGTGAGGCAGCAAATCAGAAGCCAGGGTGCCGCGCTGGCCCTCCCGGGCAGCAGCGTCGCCGGCGAGCGCGTGTAACAGGACCCCGATCCGGGCTGCGTCACCCAGGTCATGCAGCTGGCACTGCAAGCCGCCGATCGCACCCGCCAGCACGTCGCCCATGCCGGCGCTGGCCATCCCCGGGTTACCCGCATCACACAACGCTGTCACGGCCCCGGGGGCCGCGACCAGACTGCCCGCCCCCTTGAGGACAGCGACAGCGGCGAACTGCTCCACCAGGGCAGCGGCTGCTGCCGGCCGATCCGCCTGAATGTCGGCACTGGTTCGACCCAGCAGTCGCGCTGCCTCGCCCGGGTGGGGCGTCAATACCCAGTTCCCCCGCGCCGCGGGGGCCGCGGCCAGAAGATTGAGGCCATCCGCATCCAGAATCACCGGCAGGTCGCTGTCCAGAACGCGCTGCCATAGCTGCCGAGCCCACGACGTCTGACCAAGACCCGGCCCCAGCACCACGGCGCTGGATTGATCCAGCAGAGCCTCCAACTGATCCGGCGTTTCCACACCGTGACAAATGATCTCCGGGCGACCGGCCAGGATGGCGGTCAAATTGTCGGGCCAGGCGGCGACCCGAACCAGGCCCGCGCCGCAGCGCAGCGCCGCCTCGGCGGCGAGTCGGATGGCGCCCGGCATGCCCGGTCCACCCCCCACCAGCAGCAAACTGCCGTAACTTCCCTTATGAGCGTTGCGGGCCCGGGGCCGCAGGGTCGCAGGTAGACGGTCCGCGGCCAGGCGCTGCAGGCACGGCCGCACGCCGGCCGGTATCTCTGCCGGGATGTCCAGATCGGCAAACCGCAGGGCGCGCCAATGCTCGGGCCCGGCACCCAGGTATAGACCCTGCTTCAACCCGACAAACGTTACGGTCAGATCAGAATGCACCGCCACACCTAGCGCAGAACCGCTGTCCGCATCCAGGCCCGACGGAATATCCACGGCCAGCACGCCCTGCCCGCAGGCGTTGATGGCCTGGATAACCGCTGCAAACGCGCCGCTGACCGGGCGATCCAGACCCGTGCCCAGCAGCGCGTCCACAACCACGTCCGCATCAGCCAGCAGGTCTTCATGCCAGTCGGTCAGGGCGCCGCCGGCGGCCGCATATTCCGACCAGGCAGTCGCTGCATCGCCGCGCAGCCGCTGAGGGGCCACCAGTGCCGCCACCCTCACCTTAAGGCCCGCTGAGCGAGCCAGCCGGGCGATCACATAACCATCACCGGCGTTGTTGCCCGCACCGCAAATCACCAGCAGGCGCTCGGCGGCCGGCCAGTAACTTTGCAAAGCGTCCATAGCCGCCGCGCCGGCCCGGCACATCAGGGTGTACCCGGGAATGCCGTGACCCTCGATCGCGGCGCGATCCATGGCGCGCACCTGGTCAGCGCTGAACAGCTCAACGGGCAAGACAGACATGGCCGTGATTATACTGGTGGCCATGGGGAACCCCGAGAAACCGCGTTGGCTACGACCGACTCCGCCGATCTGACCGCGCTCGCTGCCGCGCTGAAGCGACACGCCAGCCAGCTGGGCTTTCAGCAGCTCGGTATCAGTGGTATCGATCTCACCGCCGACGAGCGTCATCTGGAGCGCTGGCTGGCTCTGGGCCGACAGGGTGAGATGAGTTACATGTCCCGCCATGGCCGGCGCCGCACCCGGCCGGCCGAGCTGGTAGCAGGGACCGTTCGGGTGATTTGTGCGCGGATGGACTACTGGCCAGCTGCCCAGGATGCCGAAACGGTGCTCGCTAACCCCCAGCTGGGTTTTGTCTCCCGCTACGCCTTAGGACGGGACTATCACAAAGTTCTGCGCGGCCGACTGCGCGCGCTGGCCCGCTGGATTGAGCAGCAGGCCGGCAGTTCAGGCCACCGGGTCTTCGTCGACAGCGCGCCGGTTTTAGAGAAGGCGCTGGCGCGCAATGCGGGCCTGGGCTGGATCGGCAAGCACACCAACCTGCTGCACCAGCGTTCAGGCTCCTGGTTCTTCCTCGGCGAGCTGTACACAGATCTGCCCCTGCCCATCGACCAACCGGCCACCAATCACTGCGGAAGCTGCCGCGCCTGTATCGACGTGTGCCCCACGGCTGCGATCGTGGCGCCCTACGAGCTGGATGCGCGCCGCTGCATCTCGTACCTCACGATCGAGTTGAAGGGCGCCATCCCGGAGGAATTCCGCGCGCCCATGGGCAACCGCATCTACGGCTGTGACGATTGCCAGCTGGTGTGCCCTTGGAACAAGTTTGCCCGCATGACGAGGGAGCCCGACTTTGCGCCCCGCCACGCCCTGGATGGCGCCGCTCTAACGGAGCTGTTTGCCTGGTCGGAAGCGGAGTGGTCCGAGCGCACCCTGGGCTCCGCGATTCGGCGCATCGGCTACGAATCCTGGTTGCGCAACATCGCGGTGGGACTGGGCAACGCGCCCAGGGAGACAGGTGTTCTCAAAGCCCTGGCCAGCCGCAGTAATCATCCTTCGCCCATCGTCCGTGAACACGTGCAGTGGGCATTAGCCCAGCACTCCACAAGGGAGCCAGATCGTGGAACCAATAGCGCAACCGCCGGATAACGTTTATCGGGTTCCCGCTGACGGCAGCTTTGATATTTCCGCGGCGCCTACCGCCCCACCGGCAGACGCTCCCAGTAACAAACAGTTGCGCAAGATGCTGACTGCAGAAACCCGGCAGATCAGTGAATGGCAGCACAAGCTGTACGCGGATGACCGCTATGCCCTGTTGTTGATTTTTCAAGCGATGGATGCCGCCGGCAAGGACAGCACCATTCGCCACGTGCTCACCGGTGTCAATCCAGCCGGCTGCCAGGTCTTTTCCTTTCGCGCGCCATCTGATCAGGAACTGGATCATGATTTCCTCTGGCGCCATGCCACAGCGCTGCCCCAGCGCGGCCGTATTGGCATCTTCAACCGTAGCTACTATGAGGAAGTGCTGGTGGTACGGGTCCACCCCGAGTTTTTGGAAAAGCAGCGGCTGCCAGGCGGCATCATCGGGCCGCGTATCTGGCGCGAGCGTTATCGCTCCATCGTCGAGCACGAGCGCCATCTGGTACGAAACGGGATCGTGGTGCTCAAGTTCTGGCTCAATGTTTCCAGGGAGGAGCAGCGGCTGCGGTTTCTCAGCCGCATCAACAAACCTCACAAGCGCTGGAAGTTTTCGGCTCGCGACATGGACGAGCGCGCACTGTGGGATAACTACATGTCCTGCTATGAAGATGCCCTGAACGCGACCAGCAAACCATGGGCACCTTGGTATGCCATCCCGGCGGACAGCAAACCCTTCATGCGCTGGCAGGTGGCCCACATCATCAGCCAGACTATGGCAAGGCTGAATATCGACTTCCCGGGGGTTTCCGATGCCCGGCTGGGCGAGTTGAAGCTGCTCCGCCAGCGCCTGCAGCGCGGCTAAGCAGGCGGCGGCGTGACCCGCAGGTTGTCGATGAGGCGGGCCTGACCCAGGCGAGCAGCGGCCAGCACTATGAGGTCAACATCACCGCTACCGTTGGGCGGCACCAGATCGCGGGCCCGTCGAATCTCCACGTAATCAGGCTGAAAACCCGCTTCCACCAACTCTTGCCGGGCGGCTGCGGCGAGGGCTGCGTAGTCGGTCGCGCCCGTCTCGATGGCCGCGACGACCCCTCGCAGCGCGTGATAAAGACCCGGCGCCGCGCGACGTTCGGAACTCGTCAAATAGCTGTTGCGCGAGCTCATAGCCAGGCCGTCGGCTTCTCGGTGGGTGGGGCCGGCCACCACGCGCACCGGCATGCGTAAATCGGCCACCATGTGGCGCAGAATGACCAGCTGCTGAAAGTCTTTTTCCCCCAAGACCACCAGGTCCGGCGCCACGATGTTCAACAGGCGACAGACCACGCTCAGGACTCCATCGAAATGACCCGGGCGAGCGGCACCGCACAGCTGATCGCTGAGGCCCGGCAGGGCCAAGCGCACGGCCTGATCGATGCCGAAGGGATAGATCTCGGCAGACGTCGGCGCAAACAGCAGATCGGCCTGTTGCCCATCCAGCTTAGCCTTATCCGCTTCCAGCGTGCGGGGGTAGGCTGCGAAATCCTCATGGGGACCGAACTGGGTGGGATTGACGTAGATGCTGACCACCACCCGATGGGCCAACTCCTGGGCCAACTGCACCAGACTCAGATGACCCGCATGCAAATTACCCATAGTGGGCACGAAAGCCACGCTTTGCCGCGCCGCGCGCCAGCCGGCTACGGCCTCGCGCACACTGGATGCTGTCGTAACAGTGCGCATCGTATGCCTAGGAAAAGCAGTGCTCCGGCGCGGGGTAGCTACCGTCCTTCACTGCAGTCACGTATTGCTGCAGCGCGCCTAGAGGGCTGCCAGCTTCAGCCATGAAGTTCTTCACGAAGCGTGGCGTGCGCCCCTGAGTAATATCAAGAATGTCATACAGCACGAGAATCTGGCCATCTACCTCAGGCCCAGCGCCGATGCCAATTACTGGCACAGAGAGCATTTCAGTGATGGCGGCGCCCACTTCGTTGGGGACGCATTCGACCAATACCAGGTCGGCGCCTGCGTCTTGCAACGAGCGGGCATCGTCGAGCATCTGATCCGCCGCTGATTGCCCCCGGCCCTGTACCTTGAAGCCGCCAATCTTGTGCACCGACTGAGGCTTCAACCCGAGGTGGGCGCACACGGGGATATCATGCCGGGCCAGATATTCCACCACCTTCACCTGGCCGGCGCCGCCCTCGAGCTTGATCATCATGGCGCCGCCTTCCTGCATTAGTCGCACCGCGTTGGTCAGCGCCTGATCGCCGTTGGTGTAGCTCATAAACGGCATGTCGGCCATCAAGAATGCGCGGCGCAGCCCGCGCGCTACGCTGCGGCAGTGATAGACCATATCCTCGACGGTCACTGGCACGGTGGTATCGTGCCCCTGAATCACCATGCCCAGAGAATCACCCACCAGAACCAGGTCCACCCCCGCTTGATCCACCAGCGCCGCAAAACTGGCGTCGTAGGCAGTGATGCAGGCGATGGCCTCGCCCTCTGCCTTCATGCGACGCAGGGTCGACACGTTCACTGGCGGCGATGCCATGCCTCGTTGTTCCAATTGGGTGTACATGATTCGTCCTTGCAGCGACTAGGCAATGGCCTGAGGCGCGGGATTGAAAAAGTGGCGGCCCTTGTGGATGCGCTCGATGGCGCGCAGCAACTCCTGATAATCGGACTCATTGCGCACCGGATCAATGGTCGCCGCATTAATGATCAGCAGCGGTGCTGCGTCGAAATCGTGGAAGAAACGTGCATAAGCCTCGCCCACCTGCTCCAAGTAGCGGGCACTGATGCTCTGCTCAAAGGCCAGACCTCTGGATACGATGCGCTGCATCAGAATTTCCACCGGGGCCTGGAGATAGACCACCAGATCCGGCTTAGGTGCGTCGATTTTCAGGGAAGCGAACACCTGGCTATAGAGACTGAATTCCGCCGGACTCAAATTGAGCTCGGCAAACAGACGGTCTTTATCCAGCAAAAAGTCCGCGACGCGCACCGGGCTGAATAGATCGCTCTGGCGCATCTGATCGATCAGGCGGGCCCGCTGAAACAGAAAGAACAGCTGCGCTGGCAGCGCGGCCTGGGCGGGATCGCGATAGAACTGTTCCAGGAAGGGGTTCTCTTCCGGCTGCTCCAGCACAAGGTCGCTCTGGAAACTCTCCGCCAGACGCTTGGCCAAACTGGTCTTGCCCACGCCCACGGGTCCCTCGACGACAATGTACCGCGGCGCCGACATGGCCGCCTGGGGCGTTTCTTCGCTCATTGTTAGTGCCCGGTTATGAGGTGGACGGGGTCCGAATCACAGACTTTAAGGATTTTGCTGACCCTGCCAAGGCCTGGAAGCCACAGATCGGGGGCAATATCCGCCAGGGGCTGCAGCACGAAACGCCGTTCCGCGATCCCCGGGTGCGGCACGCAGAGGCCCGGCTCGTTGATCTGGCAGCCCGCGTAGACCAGCAAATCCAGGTCGATCCGCCGCGGCCCCCAGCGGGGGCGCCGAACCGGGCGTCCCAGTTCCACTTCCAATCCCAGCAACGCATCCAGCAAGGCACGGGGCGCCAACGTGGTGAGCAGCCCGGCCGCCGCGTTGACAAAATCAGGCTGATCGGCCGGGCCCATCGGGGCACTCCGGTACAGCGGGGAGTGGCTCACGAGCCGGCTTCCGGGCAGCTCAGCCAGAGCCCCCGTGGCCAGCTCGATCTGGGCGGCGGGATCGTCCAGATTGCTTCCCAACCCGACGTAGGCTGGCTGCCAGCGCGTCACCCAGGCACCTCAGCTGGAGGGCTGCTCGGCCCGCCGCGGCGACCGACCCCGGCGGTGACGTCGGCCCCTGTGACCCCGGGCACCAAAGGTCTTGCGTTGCTCTGCCTCGCTCGCCGTCTGAATATCGGTCCAGAACTGAGCGGTCTCGGCATCGACTTCCCCGCACTCGGCGCGCAGCAGTAGAAAATCGTAAGCGGCCCGGAAACGTCGGTGCCCCAAGAAACGCAGGGCGCGCGCGCCGCGCCGGTTGGCAAACCGCGGCTGCATAGCGAGCATCTCGCGCATCGGCGTGGTGAAACGCCGCGGCACACTCACGCGCTGCAATTGCCGATGCACAACCTCGCCACAAGCCTCGTTGATCGCCGCAATGGCTGACAACTGCTGCTGGCTCTCCAACGCCGCCGCCAAGCGGCGGATCTCCGGCCACAACAGCACTGCAAAAGAGAACATGGGCGTGGTGGGCTTGTCCTGGGCGATGCGCTGGTCCGTATTCGCAAAGCCGCGCTCCAGCAGCGCGCCGGCGCCGCTATCGCTGCGCAAAGCATCCTGCGTGCCAGGAAACAGGTGGCCAAACAGATCGTACTCGAACAGCAGTTCCAGAGCGCGCGCCGAATGCCCGCAATGGAACATCTTCAAACACTCATCGAAGAGCCGGGCGGGGGGCACGTCATTGATCTGGGAGGATAGCGCTCCTATCGGCGCAGCGGTTTCCGGCGCCAGCTCAAAACCCAGCTTGGCGGCGAACCGCACCGCACGCAGCATACGCACCGGGTCTTCCCGATAGCGCGTCTCGGGATCACCCAAAAGTCGCAGGGTCCCGGCCTTGATATCTTTCACACCGCTGGTGTAGTCCCACACGCTGAAGTCGGCGATGTTGTAGTACAGGGCGTTAGCGGTGAAGTCGCGCCGCCAGACGTCTTCCTCGATTGACCCGTAGACATTGTCACGCAGAATGCGTCCGGTCGTATCCTGCACCGAGCGGTCGTCGTCCACACCCGTGTGGGCGGCGCGAAACGTCGCCACCTCGATGATTTCCCGACCAAAGCGGATGTGGGCCAGCCGAAAACGCCGCCCCACCAGGCGGCAATTGCGAAACAGCGCCCTGATCTGCTGCGGATCCGCATCGGTCGCCACATCAAAATCCTTGGGCTGCCCGCCCAAGAGCAGATCCCGAACGCTGCCACCCACCAGGAATGCCATATGACCTGCGCCCTTGAGGCGGTAAAGAACCTTCAGCGCGTTGTTGGAAATGTTGGACCGACTGATGGCGTGCTGCGCCCGTGGAATGATCGTGGGCTGCATATGGGACTGTGATGAAGAGGAATTCAAAAAGCGGTCGGTCCCTTTGACCGTCTAGGAAAGGTCGCTATGATACCAGCCCCGGCCAACCCGGACAGCGTTGTTTTTCAGCTACCGCTCCCTTCGTCTAGCGGTCTAGGACGCCGCCCTCTCAAGGCGGAAACAGGGGTTCGATTCCCCTAGGGAGCGCCAATAAAAACAATAAACTAGGCCAGTATTGGCAGACTCTCGAACAATTTCCGGACCATTTCCGGATAATTCCGATGGCGTCCCGAAGCTAAAAAGGCATTTCGCTCAGCACCAGCTCTCCACCACCCTCGTGGCGCCGGTACCAAGTGTGATTGCGTACTGATCCTGGCCCTGAATTCACTACGGTACCCCACACTATTTTCCACCGCTCAATAAACGGGGCTGCTCGGCCCCTAACGAACGCTCGCGCCCCAAAATAGAGTGGCGTGAACATCTCGATACAGATCGCAGCGTGACCAAACTAGCGGACCTCGAATCACGTCCTGGGCTGCGCCTGCAATCGTCTGCATCGATCCCGGAAAACGCGGCCTAGTAGCCACCGACAGAGGCGACGACAAAGTAGAGCATTAGCTAGGCCTGATGCTCCCTTCCGATTCTGTGCTATCGTCAAATTTCCTCGGAGCCGACCCGATCTCAGGTATCCGAGACTGCTGCGGCAGAGATGCGGTTCGGTATGGCATAGCACGGTGGCACGAGCGTGATCGGGGTGACCACCGGGCCTTCGTTTGTTGGATTAACTAACCTATGGAGGTGGGCTATGCTCACTCAAACAGCACGTGAAAAACGCATCCGTCGCGCTCTTGCAAATCAACAGCAAGACAAGAGATGCGGTATCTGGCCCCCTAATACGTCTCATTTCGTCTATCCGCGCTCCTCCAACTGGACAAAGCCGTCATTGCAGCAGATGCCACTTTTCTTGCAGCCATTGAAGTCTTCACTAAATACCTCGAAACCTTCTACAACGTCGGACGCGTCGAACTTGACAGCCAGAAAGTACGTTTTCAGTTCTCGGTCCACCAGGTCACAGCCAACCTCTCCTCCCATACTGGCAGCGCAGACTCGAAAGCCCACTTCATAGCGGCTTGCGTAGAATATCCACCATGGTCCTAACTCCTTGTAGGGACTACCATGCTGCGCCAGTACATCGTCCCTCGTAGTGCGCCCGACCTCGAGATAGGCGAGCTCCGCAGCGGGGTATGGATGCGGATCGGGCACGAGAGGTATCGGCACGGCGATACAGCCCGCGAGGAAGGGAACGACCAACATACCGGCGATCCGCGACAATGCCATGTTCTCTCCATAAGGGCTGCAGCTCCCTTCGCCAATAGGTGGTTACCCCTACTTTGGGCCGCGGTGAGCGGCCGCTCCGGGTCGTCAGCAGCCTGTCATGGTGCAGCGCAGCACGTTAGATTGGCGGCTAACCCTCGCGTCCGCTTACGGGAACATACCCGCCACCCCCGCTGGGCAGCGCTAGCGCCCTTTCAGGCGCTCCAGCAATGGGCGAGAACGGCCAGAAGCAGCCGCTTGGATTCAGAACCCGAGGGTCCGCTTATGGTAGCGGGGGCCCGCAACCGACTTTGTAGACTTTTTACCGCACCAAACTTACCTCCAGCTGGCGGGCATGTTGGCCCAATCTAATCGATCAAGCAGATACCGGCGAGCTCGTCTTTAATTCGATTGTGCGGAAATTAATGTGCCTCACCCGAAACGATGTAGACAAAGCCTCCATAAAGCTCCTGCATCTGCGTATTTTGAAGGTGCCGCTCCACAGCCTCCCAGATGTGGCGGTCCATGAGGTCTTTCGAAACTCCGAAACTACTCCCCATCGCGATGAAGAACGGCGCAAACATACGTTGCCAGCCGCTTGGCATTTTATAGTCGAGAACGACCCATCTTCGGCCGGGCGACAGCGCTTTCGCGCCTCGCTCGATCACTTTGTCGAAATCCGGCTCATAGGTCAGT
>JBFFHS010000064.1:0-19968 GCA_041556855.1 Gammaproteobacteria bacterium | reverse complement strand
GGGGAGAGCGTGCTGTTTCTGCGCGATTCCGGTCCCCGCATCGTGCAGCAGATGAGAAATATCCGGCTCGACCGGGCGGCCAGCGACACTTTCCAGCTGGTCGTCGGCACGCTGGACTTTGCCAACACGGATTCAAGCGTTCAGGAGTTTGAGCTGCGACGCTTGCTGGTCACCCTGGGGCGCGATCAACGCATCGACGCCAACATGCCGGTCGAAGTCAAGGCGCTGCACGCCGCTATCACGACCATCCTGGACACGAAGGCCCAGCTCACGTCCAAGCTGAGCCAGCTCGCGGACACGCCCGTGCTCCTGGCCGCACAGCGCCTGGCAGCAGCCGAGGAGAGTCTCTACCGGGCGACGCTTCAGGCCGTGGATCAGGCACGCACCTTGTTGGCAGTGTATGCCCTGCTGTTGCTGGCTGCGGCTGGCTTTATCGCCTACCGGCTGAATTCAAGTTATCGCGAATTGAATCTGGCCAATGCCGAGCTGGAAAGCGCCAATCTGTCTTTGGAGGCGCGCGTCAAGGAACGTACCAAGGAACTATCCGGAGCCCTTCAGGAGCTGAAGGAGTCCCAGGTGCAACTGGTACAGGCCGAGAAGATGTCATCCCTGGGCCAGCTGGTGGCCGGTATCAGCCACGAAATCAACACGCCGCTTTTGTACCTGACCAACAACGCTGCCTTGATCCAGGAACGCCTGGAAATGCTCAAGATCTTCATATATCGCATCGTCAACAGCTTCAATCTGAGCGCCGACGATTTTATGGATCGGGCGGAATATCAGGCCGCTTTCATCAATGCCCTGAAGGGCATCAAGCGACACCTGGCCGAGGAGGAAGTGGAAGATTCGCTGCGAGAGGCCGAGAGCCTGTTAACCGACTGCATTGATGGACTCACCGAATTGACTCACATGGCTCGGAGCCTGAAGGATTTCAGCCGTCTGGACAGAGCGCCGATCGACAGCTTCGACGTCAACGAGGGTATTGAGAAGACCCTGGTGATCGCGAAGCACGCCCTGAAACATAAAGCCACCGTGCATAAACACTATGGTGAGCTGCCGCCCATCGAGTGCTCGCCATCTCAGATCAACCAGGTTTTTCTGAACATCATTACCAACGCGGCCCAGGCTATTGAAGACACGGGTGACGTGATCATCACTTCGCGCCGCCGCGATGACGACCATATCTCTGTAACGATCACCGATTCCGGCTGCGGCATCGCTCAGGAAAACCTGGACAAGATCCGCGATCCCTTTTTCACCACCAAGGAGGTGGGCTCCGGCACGGGGCTGGGTCTGTCTATCGTGGATGAGATTATCCGCGGCCATGGCGGCGAACTGCTGATCGAATCCCAGCTGGGCAAGGGATCCTCCTTCACGATTGTGCTGCCCATCAAGCAGGCGATCGGGCCGGAGGCGCCGGTCGGCCAGCAGCAGCCTGAGGAGACCGAGGCAGCTGCGCCGGCGCGCTCCGGGCCCATCGATATCGCCACCGCCGTATAGACCC
This sequence comes from Gammaproteobacteria bacterium, assembly GCA_041556855.1. Taxonomy (GTDB): domain Bacteria; phylum Pseudomonadota; class Gammaproteobacteria; order Steroidobacterales; family JBFFHS01; genus JBFFHS01. The sequence goes on along the minus strand of JBFFHS010000064.1, from coordinate 18,464 downwards.
CGGAGACCATGGAAGCGACTGCTTACTCGCCGGCAAAGCCAAAACTGCTGTTCGTGGACGACGAGCGCAGGGTGCTGAACTCCATGCGCGTCATGTTCCGACGGGATTTTGATCTGTACCTGGCGAGCCACGGCGATGATGCCCTGCAGATCATTCAGGATCAGGACATTGACGTCATCGTGGCTGATCACCGCATGCCCCGGATGACCGGCGTGGAGGTGCTGAGCCAGGTCCGCATGCTCTCACCCCGAACGGTCCGCATTCTGCTGACGGGCTACGCGGATCTGGATGCGGTGGAAGGTTCCATCAACGATGGCGAAGTATTTCGCTTTCTGACCAAGCCCTGCCAACCCACGGACCTGCGCGAGACCATTCGGCTGGCAGCCGCCCTGGCGCAAACCGCCCCAGCGACGGCACACGCAGACGACACACCGATCCGGCTGCAGAAGCTCGTAGTCACAGGCAAATCCGCACCAACAGAGCACGCTGGCGCCGACCTTGAGCCCGGCGAGGAAACGCCTTCGGCTGACCTGCCCGGCGCTGAGGTACGGCAGAGCCCGCCTGAAACAATCATGATCGAGGCGGCGCACACCACCCGCTCGGGCACGACTCTGGCGGATACCCACGTCCTGGAACAACCGTCGATTCCAGACTCTGAACCACCCCAGGCTCAGATCAACGAGCCTGCAACCACCACCGGACTGGGCGTGGTGGTGTTCAGCACCGACGAGACAACAGTGGACGTGGTGCGGCAGGCGGTGCGCGGCCGGTTGCCGGTGCACCACGCCAGCAACATCGTTCAGGTGGTGAAGGTGCTGACCGAGCATCGACCGGGCGCGCTGGTGACTGACATCAGCGAGGATCGCCATACGATTCAAAAATTGACAGCCAACCTGAAAGAACATTTGCCGGAACTGGTCACCATCGCAGTGTCGGAGCACCGCGATGTGCTGGACATGGTGTGGCTGATCAACCACGGCCAGATTTTTCGCTTTCTGCGCAAGCCGTTATCCCCCGGCCGCTGCGCCGTGAGCCTTGAGGCGGCTCTCAAGCATCACCGCAGGCTGCTTAAGCATCCGGAACTGGTCGCCCGGCACGAGGTCGCCCCATGCAATGACGGCCAAGCGGGCGTCCTGGAAGGCATGCTGGAGCGACTCAAGTCGGTCCGCCGGTTCTGGGCATCAGCGTGAGTTGCGGGAGTCAGCGGTGACGCAGAAAAAGGACACCACAGATATTCTGCTGTGGCTGGGCGGCGCCGTGTTTGCAGGGGTCGGGCTGACCTGGCTGCTGGTTAGTCAACCCTGGTCCGCAACGCAAGACCTGCCCGAGCTGGCAATAGCGGATCCCGCGCCGTTGGTGGCCGAGTCTGCCTGGACTGAGTCAGCCGCGGCCCTGCTGGCGGAGTTGCCCGGCGAGATGGATGCGGACACCGTTGCCGGGGGCACCAAGGAAGTATGGGTAACCGAGCCGCTATCCGGCATCCTGAACAGCCCGCTGCGCACGGCCGAACTGGCGTTGAAGGCCGGCATGCTGCTGGAACCAGAGGGCTATAGCGCCTGGTCCCTGTTTCAACAGGCCCTGGCCGTAGACCCGGCCAACGGCGCAGCCCGCAGCGGTCTCCAGGAAGTGGCCGACATTCTGGTGAATCGGGCTAACGTGGCTCTCGAGCAGGCGCGAACCGCCGACGCCACCCGGTTGATAGAAACCGTTCTCCACGTGCTGCCTGACCACGAACGAGCCACCCGTCTGGCCAACGAGCTGAGCCTGGGCAGCGCCAGCAGTGAGCCACCCGCGGCGCCGACCACGCTGGCCGAAGCCGTACCCAACATCCCAGCCAAACCAAAGACCCAACCGGCCGCACCGAAACCACTGCTCGAACAGCCGAAAATCGCCGCGGCGCCCAAACTGGCCAAGGCCCAGGCACAGCCCAAGCCGGTCGCCAAACCCGCCGCCAAACCTCGCAACCTGTTCGGCAATGCCGCCAAGGCCTTCGATGCCGCCTTGAGCGACGGCAAGTTGCTCGCCCCCGAGGACGCAAGCGCGCGCCACTATCTGCTCCAGATGGCCGAGCTCAAACCGGATGATGAGCGCACCGTCGCCGCTCGCCAGGTGCTGAACGAAATACTGCTGGCGCGCGCCGACGAAGCCATTGAGGTATTAGATACCCTGGCCGCGGACGTTTGGCTCACCCATGCGGAAGATCTGGGTGCCGACCCACAGTTGACCGAGTCGGCCCGCCGTGCGCTGCGGCAGAAGCTCATCGCCCGGGAAGCCGCCCGGCCCATTTCGGTGACCGAGCTCGCCGTACTCAAGTACGTGCCACCGCGGTATCCCACCCGGGCCGTGGCTCGCGATCTGGAGGGTTGGGTGGACGTGGAGTTCACCGTCGGCACGACTGGCCAACCGGAAGACATCACCATCGTGGACGCCTCAGACACGCGCTTCTTCCGCAAGGCGGCCGTCGACGCTGTCAGCCAGTGGCAATTTGAGCCCTACAGGATCCGCGGCGAAACCGTCGCCCAGCGAACCTTCGCCCGCATCAGCTTTAAACTGCAATAGCCCGCCGGCGACCGACGCCGATGTTACTATGCTCTGCCCTTTGGCTGGCGGAGCCCGCTGGTGCTGTTGATACTCCAGGAACCCTGGTCACCTGTTGAGCTGGACAAACTGGATTCCCTGCTGGGTGTCACCCTGGAGCTGACCGGCAGCGAACCGGGCACGCTGGTGCTGCTGCCCCGGGCCGAGGGCGACCCCAGGGAGGCGCCCGCGGCGACCGAGACGCTGGAAGGTCTGGCCGAAGTGGCCGAGCGGCGCAATATTTTTCTCGCCGGCGCCAGTGTCCTGGACGGCGGCACAGACCAGGCAGCGACCCTGGGTTTCCTGCTCGATCCGACGGGAAATCTCCTGCTGCGCACCGCCAAGGTTCTGCCCGATCTGACCAGCCGTTTCAGCGACACAACTGCTGCGACCTTCGCGCCGGGAGAATTCCCTACGGCGCCGACCAGCGCCGGCCGGGTGGGCGTTCTGTGCGGCGAGGACGTGTTATCGCCCCACCTGGTCCGCGCCCTGGTGGTCAACGGCGCAGAGCTCATCCTGAATCCCGCCTGCGAGTTGCGCGATGAGTTGACGGACATGCGGCAGCAGGCGCGCGCCGCGCGCGCCTACGAGAACCTGGCCCTGGTGGCCACCGCCTCGCCACGCCAGCTGACCTGTCGTGGCACGACTGTGCAGTTGCCCGCCGCGAGCCAGTTGGCTGACAACTGGGGCCACGTGATCCGCGCCGGCGCCGGCGAGTCTTTCCTCGCCGTGGATCCGGACATCCAGGCCCTGCGGCGGCGGCGCCAGGAGACCCGCGCCAATTTTCCCGCCATCGTGCGGATGAACCTGTACGCTCGATCACTGGCGGAGCACGCCGGCGCGCTCAAGGCCGCGCCGCGCACCCGGGCCGGCTGGCAAGAGCTGGGAGCAGCCCGCCTCGCAGAGCAAACGCCGCCGCCGCGAGCAGATACCGAGCTGTGTTATGAGGTCGCCTTGTGCCAGCACGTGGTGCATCAGTCCAGCAAGCCCGAGCAGCTGAAGCCCAATCGGCAACGCAATCTCGACGATGCACTGGAGCTTGCGCAACGGGTAGCCCGGGCGCCCAGCATGAGACTGATCGTCCTGCCGGAGTTCTTCCTCACCGGCCCGGTCAGCCCTCTGGGCAATCGACTTGGTCACCTGGCCACAGACATCGGTGTCCAGCTGGACGGACCGGAAATAGCGCAGGTGGCTGACTTCGCCAAGGCTCATCGCGTCTTCATGGCGGGCGGCGTGTTTGAGTACGATCCCCAGTGGCCGAACCGATTCTTTAACACGGCCTTTATCCTTGACGATCGGGGGGAGCTCATCCTCCGCTACCGAAAGATCCACTGTGGTGACGTGATGGGCTTTCTGCCCGATACCACGCCCGGCAGCGTCTTCTCCGCCTTCGTTGAACGCTACGGCTACGAATCCCTGTACCCCGTCGTCGACACCGTGCTCGGCCGTTTGGCCGCCACCATCTGTTTTGACATGAACTTCCCGGAGACCTACCGCGAGCTGGCCCGCCGGGGGGCTGAAGTCATCCTGCACCCGACCTCCGAGCCTCATAACCGGGGCCGGCGCGGCTGGGACATTGGCCGGCACGTGCGCGCCTTTGAAAATACCGCGTATGTGCTAAGCGCCGGGCACGGTGGTGAATGGGTAGGCGACAACGCGCCGGAAAGCACCCGGGCTCGGGGTTACAGCAAGATTGTCAACTTCGACGGCTCTCTGCAGGCCGTAGTCGATACGGCGGGACGCGCGCCGCTAGCCGGCAACATCGACCTGGCCGCCCTGCGACGGGCGCGCGCCCAGACCCATCACAATCTGCTGCTGTGGGACGATCCGGTGGTTTATGCCCAGCAGTATGGGGCCACGCCGCGGGGCATCCCCAACGATGTGTGGACAGACGACCCGTTCGACAATCCATATGCCGATGGCCGGCAGATTCGCGCCGTGGTGGACGCCTATGGCCAGGCCGGGATTTTCACACCGCCCGCACCTCTGGAGCGCGGCTAGCCTTCCCGATCCGGCCAGCGCCCAGGCAGCGGGACGGGACCAGGCAACCGAGTCGCGCCGTCAACCTGAGGCCAGGCGGTGGGCGGCACGGGCGGTTTCCGGCAGCCGGTATCGGGTGCAGCACGCCAGCACATAGCGACGCGCCGTGCTCAGTGAAACTCGATGGCCGACTGAGACGTAGACGGGCTGCACGTCAGCGCGGGTGCGCAGCACGATGCCGATCTGCTCGCCCTGGTCCCACAGAGGGACCCAGCGCCCCTTGCGCCCAGGCAGCGCAGCATGCTCGCCGATGAGTCGGCTCTTGGCGACACCGATGGTCGGCAATCCGGTCCACACGCCCAGGTGGCAGGCAATGCCGAAGCGGCGCGGATGGGCGTAACCCTGCCCATCACAGAGAATCAAATCCGGCAGCGTCGCCAGCCGGGCCAGAGCCTCCAGAACCGCGGGGCACTCGCGAAACGACAACAGTCCGGGCACGTAGGGAAACCGCGTAGGCAGCCGTGCGATGGCCTGCTCCAGGGGCTTAAGTTCCGGAAAGCTCAGCACAGCCACGGCCGCCCGGGTCACCGCGCCGCCCGCCTCAAAACCGACGTCGACGCCCGCCACCCGCTTCACCGCAGCGAGGTGATCCGTTCGCACGACTCGGTCGCGGAGCCGTTCCTGAACCGCGCGCGCCTCGGCCGGCGTGACATCCCACGCATGCAACCCCTCCTGCCTAGCCAACCCGTTCCCCGCGAGTGGTTGTCACCAAAAGTCTCTGGCCGATTACTGAGTGCGCGTCCCAACCCCATCAATTCTAGGGTCTAGATCCAGTTTGGTGGAGCCTGGACCGGCGGGGCCAAGGCAGGATTGGCGGCCGGCCCCGCAATGGTATGCTTGGGCAACACGCCAAAAAAACAGTCGATGATGTCAATCGGCGGAACACATGCCCGAAACGCTTCGCCTCCTGTTACCGCTCGCGCTGGCCGTGCTAAGCACCGCGGCCCGCGCCGAATGGCGCTGCGACTGCACTACGATCGTGGCCAGTTGCGACGCCCAGGTCGCCGTCAAAGGCAACTGGGTGGACATTACCACCGATCAGAAAGCCTGCGCGCGCGTGGACTATTTCATCGATGGTCTGCCGTTCGTGGCCCTCGCCGTTGACGGCAGCGATCGTCAGGATTGGATTTCCCGAACCGAGAACCCCAAGGTGATGGTCCAGAGTTGCCAGGTCTGCGCGGACAAAATGACCGAGCAGCCCGCCGCCACCGCGCGCGCCCCCGGCAAGCCGGGCGCGGCCGACGGCGCAGCCCAACCCACGCCTCTGATTCAGACCGCCCCCGAGTATCCGGCCACTGCCCTGGCGCGAGGGCTGCAGGGCTACGTGGTCCTGGAGTTCAAGCTCTCACCCTATGGCAACGTCGAAGATCCGAAGGTGATCGATGCCCAACCGGACCGCATCTTCAACCAGGCGGCACTCACAGCCATCCGTCGCTGGCGCTATCCGGAAGCTGGGGCAGGCGAAGGGGAACGCACGCTACAGGAACGGCTGGATTTTCGTATCCGCAACGACCTATCGACGGCGCCCGACGGGACATCGCCACAGGTCACCGCCGCCAGCCGGCCCCTGTGGTCGAACCCGCGCAACGAGTGTGTCCGCGAGGGCATCGCCTACAACTTCGGCGAGGTGGTCGAGGTGGGTCTGATCAACGCCTGCGCGGAGCCTGTGGTGCTATTCAGTTGCGCCCTGGGCACCGGCGGCGATCTGGGGCGCTGGCGCTGCGCGACCGGCGCTGCCCGCGCCATTGTGCTGGTCAGACCCGGTGACCCACGCGCGGGCTTGCCCAGTTCCGCGCAGGACCGCGGCGCCATCAGCACCTATGCCGACAACCACTTTCTCTTGCGGCCGCCCAACAGCGAATATTGGTGGATCGCCTGCAACGAGGACGATGCCCAGTGCCGGCAGGCAGCGCGTGACTGGTCTACCCAGCTGAACGGCCGCTCAGCGACGATCGATCCGGCTCAGGTGTCACGTATCCGGGTGGCCCGCTCCTACTGAAAGCCCTGCGCGCAGCCTGCCGAAACCAATCCGCTGCGCGCGGCTATAATCCGCGCATGATTCGTACCCGTTTTGCGCCCAGCCCCACCGGCGCGCTGCATTTAGGCGGCGTGCGCACCGCGCTGTACTGCTGGCTGTACGCCCGGCGCCACGGCGGTGAGTATGTGCTCCGCATCGAGGACACCGACCGGGAACGTTCCACCGAGGCAGCCCTGAACACCATCCTTCAGGGCATGGACTGGCTCGGCCTGAACGCCGATCAGCCCCCCATTTTTCAAAGTCAGCGCACCGAACGCTACCGCGCCGTGCTCAATCAGTTGCTGGATGCGGGCCTGGCCTATCACTGCTACTGCACCCGCGAAGAGCTGCAGGAGATGCGCGAGCAGGCCATGGCGCGCGGCGACAAGCCCCGCTACGACGGCCGCTGCCGGGAGCGCCGCGCACCCGACCCGGACGTGGAACCGGTGGTGCGCTTCAAAAACCCGCTGCAGGGCGAGGTCATCGTGGATGATCTGGTGCGTGGTGAAGTGCGCTTTCAAAACGAGGAGCTGGATGATCTCATCATCGCCCGCTCCGACGGGTCACCCACCTACAACTTCACCGTGGTGGTGGATGACACCGACATGGGCATTACCCATGTGATCCGTGGCGACGATCATCTCAATAACACGCCGCGCCAGATCAACCTCATTCGAGCTTTGGATCTGCCGGTTCCCCGCTACGCCCATCTACCCATGATTCACGGCCCCGACGGCGTCAAACTATCCAAACGTCACGGGGCGCTGAGCGTGCTGGAGTACGCGCAAATGGGCTTTCTTCCCGAGGCCCTGCTCAACTATCTGGTGCGCCTGGGCTGGTCCCACGGCGACCAGGAGATTTTCACCCTGGAAGAGCTCACGGGCCTGTTCGACCTGGACGCCGTGAATCGCTCGCCCTCCGTGTTCAATCCGGACAAGCTGCTGTGGGTAAACCAGCAACACATCCTGCGCGCGCCCACGGATGCCTTGACCGAGCTGTTGGCAGCGCAGCTGCGCCGCCAGGGTGTCGACCCGGCTGCGGGACCGGAGTTGGCGGATGTGGTCCAAGCGCTGCGTGAAAGGGGCAACACGGTGGAGGAAATCGCCGAGCGGGCTCATTGTTACTTCGAGGATTTCGAAGCCTACGACGAGAAGTCGGCCCGAAAATTCCTGCGTCCCGGGGCGCGTCGACCCCTGGAAGCCCTGGCAGCCGAGCTGGCCGAGCTTGAGGAATGGACCGAGGAGGCAACCCAGGGGGTGGTGGAAGCTGTGGCGACTCGGCTGGACATCAAGATGGGCGCCGTCGCCCAGCCGCTGCGCGTGGCTCTGGTCGGGCGGGCCGCCTCGCCCGGTATCGGCACCACCCTGAGGCTGGTGGGCCGAGACCGCACCCTGGCACGGATCGGGCGGGCCCTGGAATATGTGGACAGCCGCAGCGACGACGCTGTCTGATCAAGCCGGGCTCAGTAGCCCCGGGAGATATCCACCACCGAGAGCATGGGCTCGCCGGCCACGTAGCGCCGCAGGTTTTCCCGAATCAGGGTAAACATGCGCGCGCCGCGCAGGTCCGATGCCCCCGCGACGTGGGGCGTAATAATCACGTTGGGCATGTCCCAGAGCGGGTGATCAGCGGGCAGCGGCTCCGGATCGGTCACGTCCAAGGCAGCACCGCCGAGTTCGCCAGCCGTGAGCGCCGCCACCAGGTCAGCGGTGACGACACTGCCGCCCCGCCCCACATTGATGAAGTACGCGCCGGGCTTCATCCGCCGGAAAAACTCGGCATCGAACAAGCCGCGAGTCTCCGGCGTCAAAGGCGTTGCGTTGACGATGACGTCCGCCTGCTCGGCCAGCGCTAACAACTCGTCAGCCAGACCCACGTACTCGACGTAGGTGGGCCCCTCCCGGGAACTGGCTCGGGTGGCGATCACGCTCATCCCCAGGGCATCGGCGCGCCAGGCCACCTCGCTGCCGATCCCGCCCAGGCCCACGACCAGCATGGTCTTGCCATCAATCTCCCACATGGCGTCATTGGGCACGGCGCGCCGCCATTGATGATCGCGCTGCAGGTCGCCGTAGCGATGCAGACCCCGGGTCAGGCTGAACATCATGGCCAGCGCATGCTCGGCAATCTGGGGACCCAGGACCCGCTGCATGTTGGTGACCAGGGGCGTCCGTTGCGCTGCCGCCAGCGCTGCCACGCAATGCTCGGCACCTGCGGTGCCGAGTTGGATCCAGCGAACCTGCTGTGCCCGCGTCGCCAGCGCGCGAGAGCAGAAACCGATGATGACATCGGCGTCGGCGGCATGACCCAGAGCCTCCCGGGCCGAGTTGACGGCAATCAGCTCAGCCTCCGGCGCCACGACCGCAAGCGCTGCCAGCTGCTCAGCCGAAAAGCGGGGCAACACGATGCGCCGGGGCTTGCGCCAGTCGGAACGCGCCGTAACCGGCTCTGGTGCCAACCGCAGCCCGAGCTGTTCGATGAGGGCAGCGGCGTCCTCCTGGGCGCCCGCGGGAACGGCGAGCAGCAGCAATAACGGCAGCACGGCGGCGAACGGCGCAACGACGTGCTGGATCCGGCGATGAACCATCGGGGCTGCCTCCGGACAGAATGACATGGGCGCATCATCATACCCGCCCCCCCGGGTGGCGCACAGCGGGCGGGAATCTGTAAGGTTCCGGCGTCGCCGCGACAGAGAACCTGGCACCCGGCCTGCGCCGAGTGGCAGCCCCCGGGTAGCGGGATCGGGTCCGGTTGGCGTTGCGTTCGCGAGCCTGCCTGGTTGGCGCCTGCGCGGACAGTTACGCTAATATCGGCCCGCCAAACCCCGCGGAACTGCGCCGATCATGGATAGCCAGCAGCTCAAAGAGACGCTCAAGCACCTGCACAGCGAGCTTGAAGCGACAGGCTCTGCAGATCAGGAGCTCAAGGACCTGCTGAGCGAGCTGGACCAGGATATTCATCGCCTGACTGAGCGTCACGAGTCGCCAGGACGACGCCTGGAACAGGCCGCACTGGAATTCGAAGCCGACCATCCGCGGGTAGCCGCCCTGCTGAGCGACCTGGCTGACACTCTGGCAAAGCTTGGCCTTTAGTCGTACAGGGTCGCGAAACCGCCCTCCACCCGCGCATTACGATCCACCAGCATATTGCGCAGCTGGGCATTCTTGTAAAGCCGGTTCGGGAAACCGGGCGCAATGGCGCTGACCTCATCCAAACGGGCCAGCTGCGCATCGCTCAAGGTGATGTCCAGGCAACCCAGGTTGTCCTTCAGCTGCTCAACGGTGCGCGCGCCGATGATGGGCAGCGGTCGGCCCGGCTGCTGCAACACCCACGCCAACGCCACCTGGCTCGGGGTCGCACCCAGCTCCGCGGCCATCTCGGCGAGGCTGTCGACAATGCCCAGATTGCGTTCGTTAAGGGCGCCGGACGCCTGCAGCCCCGCCTTGCGGGTACGTTGCTGCATCTCGGCCGCATCGGGCGGACCTATGTCAGCCCGGCTGTATTTCCCCGTCAGCAGGCCGTTGGCGAGGGGCGACCAGGGCAGCACGGCGATGCCCTGATCGCGGCACATGGGAATCAGATCCCGTTCCGCGGAACGGTCGATGAGGTTGTACTCCGCCTGCATGGCGATGAAAGGCGTCCAACCCTGGCAGCGAGCCAGGGTATTGGCTTCGGTAATCTTCCAGGCAGGGGCGTCAGAGATCGCCACATAATGGACCTTGCCCTGGCGCACCAGATCATCCAGTCCGCGCATCACCTCAGCGACCGGCGTGCGAAACTCCCACACGTGCACCCAGTAGAGATCGATATAGTCGGTGCCCAGCCGAGCCAGGCTCGCCTCCACAGACTCCATCATGTTCTTGCGCTGGTTGCCGCTGGCGTTGGGTTCGCCCTCCGCCATGCCCATGGAATATTTAGTGGCCAGCACGAAGTGATTGCGGTTGGCGCGAATGAAGTCACCCACGATGCGCTCGGACGCGCCGTAACTATAAATATTCGCGGTATCGATAAAGTTGCCACCCAGGTTGGCGTAATGCTCAAGCACCCTGCGGCTTTCCGCAGGACCCACGGTGCGGCCGGCATCCTCGCCGAAGGTCATGGCACCCAGGGACACCGGCGAGACCCGCAGTCCGCTTGATCCCAGCAGGCGGTAGTCATCGAGTTTCATAGCGGCTCTCCTTGTTGTTGTTCGTTCCCGGCGGTCCAAAAAGGGTACCGCTGTGCTCGGCCGGCTGGGCACACCGCGCCCCGGGGGTGCCTGGGATGTTCATGACTGCCGCGTGCTGCCCTCGGCCTTGCGCGCCAGCAAGGCGGCCAGCTCGCGAATGGTCGGGTAGTCGAAGAAGTCGCTCACGTCCACCAGATCCGGATAGCGCTCGTCCAAACGTTCGTGGATCTCCGCAAGGGCTAAAGAGCTGATGCCAATCTCGAAGAAATTGTCATCCGGGTCCAGTTCCCGATCCGTCACCACTTCGTTACAGATACCCACCATGAGCTGCTCCAGCTCCGTGGCAGCGGTGATTTCGCCCCGGTGGTGCGTCTGGCGTCGCTCTCGCAGGGCCATCACCACCTCGTCGTACACGCCGTCTTCGTAGTCGGTGGCGAGGCGGCGGCGGGTAATCTTGCCGCTGGTTGTCTTGGGCACCCGGTTGATAGGCACCACTTCATCCACCTCCAGACCGGTCTGCGCGGTGACGGCACGCCGCACCCGGTTGGCGATGGGCTCAAAGTCATCCAGATCCGCCCGATACAGCACGAAGATCACCAACTCATCTTCCTCGGCACCGGCGCGGCGAGCGCCGCACGCCACAACTTTGCCCAGTTCGAGATCGGCGTGCTCCTGCACCACGTTCTCGATGTCGTGGGGATAGTAGTTCTGCCCGTTGGCAAAAATGATTTCCTTGAAGCGGCCGGTGACCACCAACTCACCGTCATACATCAGACCCAGATCGCCCGTATCCAGCCAGCCGTCCGCCGTATACGGCGAGCGATCGATACCCGCCTTTTGATAGTACCCGGCCGTCACGTTGCCGCCGCGAATCTGAATATGACCCACGGTGCCGTCGGGCAGCGGGTTGGCCTCATCATCCGCAATGCGCAGCTCAGTCCCGAAGATGGGCACGCCCACGGTGGGCAGCACCACCGCATCTTCACTGCCTGGCAAACAGCGCTCATAGGGTTCGCCGATTTTCAGCGCGTGGCGGTTGGCCGTAATCGTTCGGTAGGGCACCCCCGGGGTGGGAATAGTTACGGCGACGCTCGCCTCCGCCAAACCGTAGACTGGCCGCATCGAGACAGCTGGCATGTGGAAGCGAGCCATCTGCTCGCAGAACCGCTCGCAAAGCGGCACCGCGATAGGCTCGGCCCCGTTGAAAATGATCTTCACCCGGGACAGATCCAGGTTCTCCAAACCCTTGGATTCGTAAACGCGCAGGAAATGTTTGTAGCCGAAGTTTGGCGAGCAGAGGATCGTGGCCTGTTTCTCACTGGCCCGTGTCATCCAGGCCAGAGGCCGGCGGCTGAACAGGCGCGTGTCCATGATGAAGTGGGACACGTTGGCCACCACCATGCTCAGATGCAACCCGATCAGGCCCATATCGTGGGTAAGCGGCATCCAGCTCAGGGCCACGTCGTCGGCCGTAATGCCCGCCCCTTCGACAATACCGCGAATGTTGGTCATCAAATTCGCGTGGGTCAGCACCACCCCCTTGGGGACTCCTGTCGATCCCGAGGAGAACTGGATAAAGGCCCGGTCCTGAGCTTGCGCGGCCACCGGGGTACCGGGTTCGGCGATGGACTGCACCTCCTCAACCCGCAGGGACCGCTCGATCAAGGCTTGCACCGGCCGGGCCAGGCCCTGGGCCTCACCGAAGTTGCGCAGCCGCTGCAGTAACCCGTCTTCGGTGTAGACGTAGGGATTTGCCAGGGTTGCAAACACCGCCAGCAGCTTATGGCGATGATCATCACTGATGCCCACGGCAATGGGCACCGGCACGATGCCGCCCAAGAGGCAGGCCCAGAAGCCATCCACGAACTGCTCATTGCTGTTGGTGAACAGAATAAGCTCGTCTCCCGGCCGGATGCCAAACGCCTGGAGGTGTCGCAGCACGCCCAGCGCCCGCTGGTACAGTTCCGCAAAGCTGATCGGCCGTTCATCCGTCTGGTCGTTGATGTAGGCGATATGGCGGTCGTCGCGACGGTTGGCCACCAAGGCATCGTTCAGTGTGGCCGGGTAGCTCACAATGACAGCTCCGCCGCCCGGTGCTTCAGACCCATCAGATTAACGCGGGCAAGCGGATGCACAGCCGCAACCGACTCCACCCGCCGCAACGACGCCCCATTTATGTCGAGGGTATAATGCGGGCCCGGTCCGGGGGGCAGGCTCGAAACTGGTTGTGGCTTGATCATGGCAAATGCGATCCCCCGCTCATCCGCCGGGCCCGTCGAGATCAGTCGGCTCCATCATTGGCTTAATGAGCTACCCTACGCCCGCCAGATTGCCCTCAGCCGCAAGATGCGGCAGGCAGACAGAACGGCCAGCCTGATCGGACTGCAACTGGTGAAACAGGGCATGGCCGGGTTGGGGTTCAGCGAATTCTCTCTAACCGATTTGCGGTTCAGTCCAACGGGCCGGCCGGCAGGCGCGAACGGCGCGGAGTTTAGTATATCCCACGCCGGCGGCCTAATTGCCTGCGCCATCGCCCTCGATACCCGGGTGGGTATCGATGTAGAACCCGTCACCCGCAAACCACCGCTGGGCGGACGCTACCTGGATGCAATCGAGCGCCGAGCCGCCGCCCGCAACCCGCTGGAGGGCCTGCGCATCTGGACCGGCAAAGAGGCGGTGTTCAAGGCCGCCGCGGCAGCCAACCGCGCCGACCTCGCCGCCGTTGCGGTACGCGGGAACCGCGCCCGTCTGGACAGTCATTGGTGGACCCTCTGGGAGCCACGCATAGCCCCCTTATTCATGGTGCGGGTAGCCACGGATAGGGCCCAGACTGTCATCACTCGCCGGCACGTCCGCCTGCCGTGACCAACGACCGTAACGAATCAACACCGGGCGCCGAACCGGCCTACGCACCCAGCCAGCGAGCCAAGCTTTATCGGCCCAGCGATCGGGGCTTGGGATCAACCCGACGCATGTCCCGCGGCCGGCGCATCTGGTATGCCGTCGTCATCGCCCTGACGGAGTTGCTGCTGCGTTTTTACTGGTGGTCCTGCCGGGTTCATCGGGTAGTGGGCGAGGAACATCTGAACAATCTGCGGCAGGCGGGGCAACCGGCAATCATCTGTTACTGGCATCAGATGCATATCTTTTGCGTGTGGCTGATGTTTGCCCAGATCAGGAAAGGGATGAAAGTCGGTTTTTTGATCAGCCCTTCCGTGACCGGCGAGGTCCCCACCGCGATCGCAAGACGCAGAGGCGCGCAGGTGCTGCGTGGTTCATCTACCCGCTCCGGTGGTCAAGCCCTGCGCGATATGTACCAGGCGGTAACCAAGGGCGGTATCTCACCAGTCATGACCGCCGATGGCCCCAAGGGACCCCTGCACGAATTCAAGCCCGGGGCGCTGCTGCTGGCGCGCATGACCGGTGCACCCGTCGTCCCGATGGTCTACGCGGCCGAGCGTTGCCGCAACTGGAACTCCTGGGACGAATTCATCGTGCCGCGCCCATTCAGCCGGATCGCCATTGCCATCGGCGAACCCGTCACGGTGCCCAAAGACCTGGCGGTGGATGCGCTGGAACCCTTGCAGCGCGAGATGGAGCAGCGCATGGCTGAGCTCATGGAACAGGCACAAGCCACCTTCAGCCGCAGCTAGTCATTCGAAAACCACCCCTACCCACCCAACCGTTGCGCCGCGGAAGGCAGGTTCCTGCCGGCGCAAGACGCGTTGAGTGGTCAGTTCCAGGCGCGGGGCGCTCGACCCACGGAAGATAAACCGGATGGGCCGTTGGCCGCGGGTGCGCGGTGCGTTGCGGCCGCCGGCGGCCGCCTTTAGACTCGTGGCCCTCGAGTCGCAAGGAATAATCAGCCTATGCTCCCGGCACGCTTATGCACACGCCACGTCCTGCTGATCGCAGTGGTGACGCTGGGTCTCATCAACAGCGTTGCCGCCGAGACCTTGGAGAAGGTCCTGGAAACGGGCGCGCTGCGGGTGGGCGTTTCCCTGTTCACGCCCTGGACCATGCAAGATCGCAGCGACGAGCTGATCGGCTTCGAGGTCGACGTGGCCCGCAAGCTCGCTGCGGACCTGGGCGTGACGGCCGTGCTCAAGGTCTATCCCTGGGCCGATCTGATGGCGGCCCTGGAATCCGGCGACATCGATATCGTGGCTGCCGGCATGTCCATCACGCCGGCCCGCGCCCTGCGCGTGCACTTCAGTCAACCCTACGCCGAAGGCGGGGTTAGCCTGGCGACCAATACGGCCCGCACCTCAAAGGTGCAGGGTCTGGATGATCTCAACAGCAGCCGTTATCGCATTGCGGCGATCAAGGGCACGGTGGCCGAAGAGCTGGCGCGGCGCATTTTCAACCAGGCCAAGCTTGCACTATTCGAGGAAGCCGATCAGGCGGCCGATGCGCTTCTGGCGGGAGACGTTGACGCCTACCTGGAAGACGCGCCGGTGCCCCAGTTTCTGGCCCTGGAACACCCGGAGGTCGTGGACGTGCCGCTGGCCAAGCCTCTGCTGGTCACGCGCACCGCATTTGCCGTGCCCAAGGGCAGCCTTGAGTTTCTGGTCTACTTAAACGCCTGGATCACGGCCCGCGAGGCCGACACCTGGCTGCCGTCCAGCCATAACTACTGGTTCAACAGCCTGCGCTGGAGAGAGCAGTTTGAGGATTGAGGGCACCCTAGCCCTGGCTGCGCTGGCCTGTCTCAAGCTGACGGCAACCTGGGCTCAGTCGGCGGAGGCGCCCCAGCCCCGCTTTGCCGAACCCGAGCGGCCAGCCGCCGCCAGTTTTGAGCCAGCGCCGCGCGCCGACGAAGATCAGATGGAGGAAATCATCGTGACGGCGGAAGAGGAGGAATGGCGCCTGCCGGATCTGGGCAGCGAATGGCGCATCGAGCGGGAAGAGCAGGAGAAAGCCGAAAAAGGCCGCTTCCAGGCCGATTTCCTGCCCCTCTACGACCCGGAAACCGCGCCCCGCAATCCGGATCTGTTTCAGCTCAACAAAGAAGAAGAGCGGGTCGGCCGCATCGAGCTGTTTCGCTTCAAATTCGGCGGCAAGCGCGGCCAGAATTAGCCGCCCCGCAGCTGCCCGGCCGAGGCAGTATACGTATCTACCACGATGTCGCCGGTGGGTCTTCAGGCGCACGATATCAGCGTGCTGGAAGCCTTCAGTTGGCACCAAGGCAGGGAGCGAGAGAGTACAGGGAGCCCGGGGGTACAGGGAGAACGTCGCAGCTGGCAACCAGCCCACCATGTCACTGGGGGAGAGCTGCCATGGGTACCCACGAGACCTTCTATGAGGTGATGCGCCAGCACGGCGTGACCCGCCGAAGCTTTTTGAAATTCTGCAGTCTTACCGCAGCCGGCCTCGGTCTCGGGCCGGACTTCGCCGGGAAGATTGCCCACGCGCTGGAAACCAAGCCGCGCACGCCGGTGATCTGGCTGCATGGTCTGGAATGCACCTGCTGCACCGAATCCTTCGTACGCTCCGGCCATCCGCTTGCCGGCGACGTGGTGCTGTCCATGATTTCGCT
The DNA here is from genome assembly GCA_041556855.1 of Gammaproteobacteria bacterium. Classification (GTDB taxonomy): domain Bacteria; phylum Pseudomonadota; class Gammaproteobacteria; order Steroidobacterales; family JBFFHS01; genus JBFFHS01. Next base: position 2,123 of record JBFFHS010000064.1, on the reverse strand, counting down.
GGACTACGACGACACCCTGATGGCCGCCGCCGGCCACCAGGCCGAGGAACTGCTCGAGCAGACCATCGAAAAATACGACGGTCAGTACATTCTCGCCTGCGAGGGTAATCCGCCCCTGAACGAAGACGGCATGTACTGCATCCAGGGCGGCAAACCCTATGTGGAGAAGCTGCGTCACATGGCGGACCACTGCAAGGCCATTATTGCCTGGGGCTCCTGCGCCTCCTGGGGCTGCGTGCAGGCGGCCAGACCCAACCCGACCCGAGCAACGCCGATCCACAAGGTAATTCTGGACAAGCCGGTGGTCAAGGTGCCGGGTTGTCCGCCGATCGCCGAGGTGATGACCGGCGTGATCACCTACATGGTGGCCTTCGACGAACTGCCGGAACTGGACCGTCAGGGTCGGCCGAAAATGTTCTACAGCCAGCGTTTGCACGACAAGTGCTATCGCCGTCCCCATTTCGACGCCGGGCAGTTCGTGGAACGCTTCGACGACGAGGGCGCGCGGAAAGGCTACTGCCTCTACAAGGTGGGTTGTAAGGGGCCGACCACCTACAACGCCTGCTCCACCGTGGAGTGGAACGGCGGCTTGTCCTGGCCGGTGAAATCGGGCCATGGCTGCCTGGGCTGTGCGGAAGAGGATTTCTGGGACAAAGGCTCCTTCTACAGCGCCGTCACCAATTTCGGCGTCATGGGCGGCGCCGAGGCCAATGCCGATCGCATCGGTGGACTGCTCGCCGGCGCCGCCGCCGTCGGCGTTGCCGCGCACGCTGCTGTGTCCGTGGTCAGCCATATGACCGGCTCCAAGTCAAAGGAGGCCAGCCATGACTAAGATCGCCACGCCCAATGGCTTCACTCTGGACGACGCGGGCCAGCGTATCGTGGTGGACCCGATCTGCCGCATCGAAGGCCATCTGCGCATCGAGGTCAATGTGGATGAGAACAACGTCATCCAGAACGCCGTATCGACCGGCAACATGTGGCGCGGGTTGGAGATCATCCTTAAAGGAAGGGACCCCCGGGACGCGTGGGCATTCACGGAGCGCATCTGCGGGGTTTGCACCGGCGTGCATGCTCTGATTTCCTGCCGAGCCGTGGAGGATGCGCTGGGGATCGACATACCGGCGAACGCGAACTCCATTCGCAATCTGATGATGCTCGCCCAGTACACTCAGGACCATCTGGTGCATTTCTATCATCTGCACGCACTGGACTGGGTGGACGTGGTCAGCGCCCTCAGCGCAGATCCCAAGGCCACCTCACAGCTGCAGCAGTCCATCTCCAACTGGCCCAAATCCTCGCCGGGATACTTCCGCGATGTGCAAAACAAGCTGAAGCGGTTCGTGGAGTCCGGGCAACTGGGGCCCTTTGCCAACGCGTACTGGGGCAGCCCGGCCTATAAGCTGCCCCCCGAGGCCAATCTGATGGCGGTCACCCATTATCTGGAGGCGTTGGATTTCCAGAAGGAGATCGTCAAGATCCATACCATCTTCGGCGGCCGCAACCCCCACCCCAACTGGCTGGTGGGTGGCATGCCCTGCTCCATTAACGTCAACGAAACCGGCGCGGTGGGCGCCGTCAATATGGCCTGGCTCAATCAGGTCTCAGACATCATCAACGACTCCATCGCCTTCGTTGACCAGGTCTATATTCCCGATCTGAAGGCTATCGCCTCGTTCTATAAGGACTGGACTTTCGGGGGCGGCCTCTCCAGCAAGAATGTTATGGCCTATGGCGAGTTCCCGGCCCTGGCCAATAACTACACCAACGACAGCTGGATGCTCCCCAACGGCGCGATCCTTAACGGTGATCTGAGCACGGTCTATGACGTGGACCCGCGGGATCCGGAGCAGATCCAGGAGTTCGTTGCCCATTCCTGGTACGAATATGACGATCCCGATGCGGGCCTGCATCCCTGGGATGGCGTCACCGAGCCGAAGTTCGAGCTCGGCCCGAACGCCAAGGGCACCAAGACCAACATCCAGGCGCTGGACGAGGGTGCCAAGTACTCCTGGCTGAAGGCGCCGCGCTGGCGCGGCAATGCCATGGAGGTGGGCCCCCTGGCCCGTTATGTGGTCGCTTACGCTCGCGGCCGGGAAGACATCAAAGCCCAGGTGGATAGC
>JBFFHS010000063.1:0-20667 GCA_041556855.1 Gammaproteobacteria bacterium | reverse complement strand
CTCCTTGAGGGTGACGTCGTAGTAGGGGCTCATGTTGTCCAGCCCAACCACTTCGTCGCCTCGCTCGAGCAAGGCGCGGGCCGTGTGAAAGCCAATAAACCCGGCCGCGCCGGTAACCAGCACCTTCATAGGCGAGCATCCACTGCGTCCTTGGGCAGCACATACTTTATATCATACAACACATGAGGATTGCGCCCTAAAGCCCTGATTCCATTTGCCCCCATTGCCTTGAACTGATGGTGCCCGACCGCCACCACCAGGGCGTCGTAGGCCCCTTGAGCGGGCGCATCAATAGGGGTCACGCCGTACTCAGCGGTCGCTTCAGCCTTGTCCACCCAGGGATCGAAAATGTCGACCTGGCAGCTGAAGCTCTCCAACTCGCGAATTAGATCCACAACCTTGGTGTTGCGCACGTCCGGGCAGTTCTCCTTGAAGGTCAGCCCGAGCACCAGCACGCGGGCGCCTGCGGGCTGAATGCCCTTGCCGATCATCAGCTTGATCAACTGAGCGGCGACGTAGGCCGCCATGCCGTCATTAATGCGCCGGCCTGCCAGGATGATCTCGGGATGATGCCCCACCTCCTCGGCTTTGTGGGTCAGATAATAGGGATCCACGCCGATGCAATGCCCACCCACCAGGCCCGGCCGGAAGGGTAGAAAGTTCCATTTAGTGCCCGCCGCCTCCAGGACATCCAGGGTATCTATTCCCAGGCGGTGGAAAATACAGGCCAACTCGTTAATCAGGGCAATATTCAGATCCCGCTGCGTGTTTTCGATCACCTTGGCGGCTTCGGCGACCTTGACGCTGGACGCTTGGTGGGTACCCGCGGTAATAATGCGCTGATACAGCTGATCCACGAACTCCGCGGTCGCCGGGGTGGAACCTGACGTCACTTTCAAAATACTGGGCAGACGATGCTCTTTGTCACCGGGATTGATCCGCTCCGGGCTGTAGCCAACGAAAAAGTCCTGGTTCAAGGTAAAACCCGATTCACGCTCCAGGATCGGCACGCAGTATTCCTCGGTACAGCCTGGATAGACCGTAGACTCGTAGATCACCACGTCACCCGGCTTGAGCACGCGGCCGACGGTCTCGCTGGCCTTGCGCAGCGGCCCGAGCTCCGGCCGATTGCTGCGGCCCACCGGCGTGGGCACCGTGATCACGAACACGTTACAGTCAGCCAGCGCGGCCTCGTCGCAGGCGTAGCTTAGGCGGTGAGCGGCCGCCAGACCCTCGGGCTCTACCTCCAGGGTAGAGTCCCGACCCGCCTGAAGCTCCGCGATGCGCGCCTGGTTGATATCGAAGCCCACGGTGGGCAGGATTTTGCCGAACTCGCAGGCCAGGGGCAGACCCACGTAGCCCAGGCCGATCACCGCAATCCTGCTGTCGTCCACATTCGCCATGAAGCCGTCCGTTAAGCTGGAAGAAGGCGGCGTCATGATACCCAAATGCCAGCATCGCGGATAAGCTGCGTTTCACATAACCGCAGCCTGCAGGCGCTGGAGCAGCGCCTCAGCCGACTGAGGTCTTGAAGCCCTCGGGCTTGACGATCACCAGGTCGCAGCCGATGCGATCCAGAACTCGCTCGGCGGTGCTGCCCACGAAAATGCGGTTCAGTCCCCGGCGGGAAACGGCGCCCATCACGAGGATATCCACATTCTCACGCTCCACGACCTCGGGCAGGCGGTCCTGAGGGGCGCCCTCGAGCACATGAGCAAAGCCCTCGTGGAGTTCCTTGCCCTTGAGGAAGTCAGCCATAGCCTGCTTGTGCTCCTCCTCCACCGCCTCAATCAGGTCCGCGGAAGGCACTGCCTCCGGGCCGCCGATCGGTATGGGAATGGAGAACGTATGCACAGCATGGACCTGGCCGTCGGCGCTCTCCGCCAGCGTCCGGGCCACCGCCAGAATGCGGTTGTCCAGCTCCGCCGGCTTGTCGTGGGCGTGCATCGGATCCACGGCGGCGAACACTTTGGGGTGCTGGGCGATGGGGCCCGGCTTCACCAGAAACAGCGGCGCCGGGCATTCGCGGATCAGACCCCAGTCCGTGTTGGACAGGATAGTGCGCTTGAGCACGTTGTGGTGATGGGTATCCTTGACGACCATCCAGGGGGCGCTGGCCACCACCTTGCGCACAATACCGTCCACCAGCGGATGGTCCCAGGCCACGTCCACGTCTACCTTCAGCCCACGGCTACGCAGCGGTCCAGCCAGATCCTCGAGCCTGCGCTTAAAAGTTCGCAGCAGGCCCTCACGCGCGGGCTGCTCAAGGTTGGCGGTCGAGGTACGATCGCCGCTGATGCTTGAATCATAGTCGCAGATAAACAGCTCCAAATCGGCGGAGACGCTCTCCGCGAGCCAGGCCGCAGCGTCTATACAGGGATGTTCGGTAGCAGTCGGATCAACGACAACGAGAATCTTTTTATTGGCCATCGCGCTTTTCCTGAACGGCTAGGCCCGCATTCTATAACGCGCCGTTAAAACGCCACAACGACCTAACCGGCCTGATCGTCGCGGTCGAGGCGCGTTACCGCGCGGCGCAGCGGCTTTGAGCCCAAGCGCAGCTCAGCGCGAAACAGGCGCCCGGCGGCAAACAGCAGCAATTTCAACACGGCAACGAGCCCGCGTCCGCGGCTGGCTCACGCAGCCTTAGCTGGTATGATGAGCGCCGATCAGACTACCGATAGCCCAACGGGTCAAACGTCATCGTGAGACAGATTCTTCCGCTCGCGCCCGGCCTCGCCGTCCTGTGGTTCCTGTTGTCGGGGCACACGGAGCCGCTCATACTCGCCTTCGGAGTGCTCTCGGTCGTTTTCGTCAGCTGGTTTGCCGCGCGCATGAGAGTCATCGATGGTGAGAGCTATCCCTTCACGCTGATCCCGCGGTTGTCAACTTACTGGCTCTGGCTGCTTCTGGAAATCGTCAAGTCCAGCGTGGATACGGCGCGGCGTGCACTCGGACCGAAGTCGGCCGTGCAGCCCGTGGTCTTCGATGTCCCGGCGACTCAGCGCACTGATTTAGGACGCGTGATCCATGCGAATTCCATCACGCTGACGCCCGGGACCGTCAGTCTCGAGCTGGATGAGGGGACGATTCGCGTGCACGCGCTGCATGAGGACGTGGCTAAAGACGCGATTAAGAGCGGTATGAATGACCGCGTACCTGAGTACGGCGACCAATGATGCTGATCGGCGCTGCGCTGGCGATCCTCGTCGTCATGGCCCTCGTGCTTGTTCGCGCTGCGATGGGACCGACGGTCTACGACCGGATTTTAGCGGTCAATATTTTTGGCACCAAGACCGTCTTGCTGCTTGCCCTGATGGCTTTTATCAGCGACCGGCTCGACGTACTCGATATCGCGCTGGCGTACGCCTTGATCAACTTCATTGGCGTCATCGCCGCGCTGCGCTTCTTCGAATACGGTGACCTGGCCACGCTCTCGCGAGAGAGCAAGGAGAGCCCCGATGCCGGTGCTTGAGATTCTGGCCTATGTGCTGATTTTCTCGGGCGCGGGATTTTGCCTTATCGGCGCTATCGGTGTGCTGCGTTTTCCGGATGTCTACTCGCGGATGCACTCAGCCGGCATCACCGATACGCTGGGCGCGCTGCTCGTGCTGCTCGGCCTGTTGCCGCTCGCCGGCTTTTCGCTGGCCGGAGCCAAGCTCGTCTTCATCCTTGCGTTCCTCTGGATGACCAGCCCGACGGCCACGCATGCGCTGGCCAAGGCCGCCCGCCATGGCGGCGTGCATCCCGTGCTGGGTAGCGGCTCACAAGGAGGGGACTCGTCATCGATGCACTGATCGACATCGTCCTGCTCGCCTTTCTGGTGGTCGTTGCCCTGACCGTGATCCGACTGCGCGACCTGTTCGCGGTCGTCATGCTGTTCGGCATTTACAGCCTGCTGTCCGCAGCGCTGTTCGTAACGCTCGACGCACCCGACGTGGCGTTCACCGAGGCCGTTGTTGGCGCCGGCGTCTCCGCCGTGCTCATGCTCGCAACGCTCGCCCAGACCTCCCGACACGAGAGTGTGCCGGCGCACCGGCCCTGGTTGCCCCTGGCGGTCGTAATCGTGACAGGGGCCTTTCTCGTCTACGGCACGCTCGATATTCCGCCGTTCGGCAAGGCCGATGATCCGGTACACACGCACGTCGCGCCGCGCTATCTCAAGCAGTCGGGCACCGAGATCGGTATTCCCAATGTGGTCACGAGCGTGCTTGGGAGCTATCGCGGCTACGACACGCTCGGTGAGACGGCCGTAGTCTTCACCGCCGGCGCGGGGGTGCTCGTCCTGCTCGGCGGCGCGTGGCGGGTGCGCCGCAGGCGCGGGGAGGATTGATGGAACATCATCAGATCCTGCGCGTCGTCACCAAGTTCAATCTGCCGCTGATCATGCTGTTCGGCCTCTACGTGCAGTTTCACGGTGACTTTGGGCCGGGCGGCGGATTCCAGGCCGGGGTCATCATTGCGGCGGCGTTGATCCTCTATACCCTGGTCTTCGGGCTCGACAACGCGATACGGGTGGCGCCTCCCGGGGTACTGCGCGCATGCTCGGCCGGGGGTGTGCTGATCTATGCGGGCACCGGCACGGTCAACATGATGTTGGGCGGCAACTTCCTGGACTATTCCAGCTTCACGCCCGAGGATGCCGCCGCTGGCCAGCACTACGGCATCCTTATCATAGAGTTCGGCGTGGGCCTGACGGTTGCTGCGACGCTCGTGCTGATCTTCTTCGCGCTGGCCGGGCGCCGTTCAGCGGAGCGTTGCGACTGATGGATGTGCTCGGTTACTACAATTACTGGATTGTGATCTTTCTCATGATGGCGGGACTCTACACCGTCATCAGCCGCGGCAATCTGGTCAAGAAGATCGCCGGGCTCAATATCTTTCAGACGTCGGTCTTCATTTTATTCATCAGCCTCGGCTATGTTACCGGCGGCGCTGCGCCGATCCTCGAAGAAGGCGTCACGCTTTACAGCAATCCTCTGCCCCATGTTCTGATCCTGACGGCCATCGTCGTTGGCGTCGCAACGACCGCGCTCGGCCTGGCGCTGGTCGTGCGAATCCGCGAAGCGTACGGTACCGTGGAGGAAGACGAGATCCACGGGCAGGACGAAGACTTCTAGGCTGGCCTGATCAACAGACAATTTTAAGGGTCCATGGAACAACTTCCGGCGCTACTGATCGTCGTCCCGCTACTCGGCGCGCCGCTCGCGGCCATGCTGCCGAGCGGGCGTTTGCCATGGCTGCTTGCCACAGCCGTGTCGTGGGTCGGCCTGGCGCTTGCCGTGCTCCTGCTGGCCCGCGTGCTCGACACCGGGACGATCAGCTATGCCGTCGGCGGTTGGCTGCCGCCCTGGGGCATCGAACTCCGTATCGACCTGCTCAATGCATTCATTGCACTGATCGTGGCGGGTATTGGCGCGGTCGTCACGCCCTTCGCCGGGCCCAGTGCCACCGCTGAGATCCCTTCACGCAATATATCGCTCTTCTACTGCCTGTTTCTCCTGATCTATACGGGGCTGCTGGGCATCACGGTCACGGACGATATCTTCAACATGTTCGTGTTCCTGGAGATCTCTTCGCTTGCAAGTTACGCGCTGATCGCCCTTGGCCGTGATCGGCGCGCACTCACGGCGGCCTACCAATATCTCATCATGGGTACGATCGGGGCGACGTTCTTCCTGATTGGCGTGGGCCTTGCGTACTCGCTGACGGGCACGCTCAACATTATCGACCTCGCAGCGAGGCTGCCGGCCGTCGCTGACACACGCACCGCGCACACGGCGTTTGCCTTCCTCGTCGCTGGCGTCGGCCTGAAGCTGGCGCTGTTCCCTGTGCATCTTTGGTTGCCAAACGCGTACACGTATGCTCCCTCGGTGGTGAGCGCCTTCATAGCAGCGACGGCGACGAAGGTAGCGGTTTATGTGCTGCTGCGCGTGCTGTTCACCGTGTTTGGCACCGAGTACAGCTTCGACTACATTCCGCTGACGCCGATCTTGATCGTGCTCTCGGTGGTCGGCATCTTCGCGACGTCGCTGAGCGCGCTGACTCAGATCGATGCGAAGCGCTTGCTGGCTTATTCGAGCGTCGCGCAAATCGGCTACATGGTTGTCGGCCTGGCATTCGGGACCGCCGCGGGACTTACGGCGGCCATTACGCACATCTTCAACCACGCGCTCATGAAGGGTGCCTTGTTTCTCGCGCTGGGAGCGGTGGCCTATCGGGTCGGCTCGACTCGCATTCGCGACATCGAAGGCCTCGGGCGGGCCATGCCCTGGACGATGTCAGCGTTTGCGCTCGGCGGTTTGAGCCTGATCGGCGTGCCGCTTACGGCGGGCTTCATCAGCAAGTGGTACCTGATTCTCGCCGCGCTCGAGCAGGGCTGGTGGTGGCTGGCTGTAGTTGTCCTCGCGACATCGCTGATCGCCGTTATGTACGTGTGGAAGATCGTGGAAGCCGCCTGGTTCCGCGCGCTGCCGGCGCACCACGCCAACGTGACGGAAGCGCCGCTCTCACTCCTCGTGCCGGTCTGGGTGCTGGCGGCCGCAAACATCTGGTTCGGCATCGACACGCGCTGGTCCGCCGCCATCGCGGCCCAGGCGGCCAACGTGTTGCTCGGCGGGGCGCCATGACCCCTGAAACCGCGCTGCCGCTGACCATAGTGATCCCGCTCGTGGGGGCCTTGCTCGTCGCGCTGACGGGCCGCGCGCCCAATCTGCGCGAGACGATGACGCTCGTCACGGGCGTCGCGCTGCTTATCATCGTGTCTACGCTCGTGCCGCCCGTGCTCTCCGGGGCCGTGCCTGAAATCGTGCTCGTGAGCACTTTGCCCGGCCTGCCGATCGCACTCTCCGCCGAACCGCTCGGCCTGCTGTTCGCGCTGGTCGCAGCACCCCTCTGGATCGTGACCTCAATCTATGCGATCGGCTATATGCGGGGCCATCAGGAGCACAACCAGACGCGCTTCTTTGCGGCTTTCGCGGTCGCCATTGCCAGCACCATGGGCGTGGCCTTTGCTGACAACATGTTCACCCTGTTTCTGTTCTACGAGGCGCTAACGGTCTCCACCTATCCGCTGGTAACCCACGCGGGCACTGACAAAGCCCGGCGCGGTGGGCGCGTGTATTTCGGCATCCTGATCTCAACGTCGATTCTGTTCCAGCTGCTCGCGCTGGCCTGGACGTACTCGGTGACGGGCACGCTCGATTTTGCCGCGGGCGGCATCTTCGCCGAGAGCGTGCCCGACTGGCTTATTGGCGTGCTCTATGCACTGTTTGTCTTCGGCATCGGCAAGGCGGCGCTCATGCCGTTTCACCGCTGGTTGCCCGCTGCCATGGTTGCGCCGACGCCGGTGAGCGCGCTGCTCCATGCCGTCGCGGTGGTGAAGGCCGGGGTTTTCACCGTGCTCAAGGTGACCATCTATCTATTCGGGCTCGACACGGTGACCAACGCCGGCGCGAACGACTGGCTGCTCTATGTCGCCGCCGCGACGATCCTGCTCGCATCGTTCGTCGCGATGACCAAGGACAATCTTAAGGCGCGGCTCGCCTATTCGACCGTGAGCCAGCTCGGCTACATTGTGCTCGGCGCGCTGCTGGCGACCGAGCTCGGCGTGCTCGGCGGCAGCATGCACATTGCGACCCACGCCTTTGGCAAGATCACCCTGTTTTTTGCTGCCGGTGCCATCATGGTCGCCGCCCACAAGACCGAGGTCAGCCAGCTCGATGGCCTGGGTCGCGCCATGCCCATCACATTTGCGGCGTTCACCATCGGCGCCCTGAGCATCGTCGGTCTCCCGCCCTTTGCGGGGCTCTGGAGCAAGTGGTACCTGGCGCTGGCCACCATCGAGGCAGACCGCCTGTTGCTGCTCGGCGTGCTGCTGCTGAGCTCACTGCTCAACGTCGCCTATCTGCTGGCGATCCCGGTGCGCGGGTTCTTCCTGAACTCTGGCGAGGACCAGGCGGAACTGCAGGAGGCGCCGCGAGCCTGTCTGCTCGCGATGGGAGTGACCGCTGCCGGCTGTGTCATCCTGTTCTTCTATCCGGATTTCCTCTACCGCCTGGCGATGATGGTCGCCGGCTGATACCAACGTGACGGGGCGCAACAGGTATGTCTAACGATAATTCAGGCTGGGCGGATCGGCCCGAGAGCCGCAGGCTAATCCGGCGCGTGCTCTACGCCGCCTGCATCCTGCTCGTGATTGCCGATTTCCTCGTCCACCGGCACATCAGCACCGACATCGAGCGAGTCCCGGCCTTTTACGCGCTTTACGGCTTTGCAGCCCTCGTCGGGGTCGTGATGGCGGCGAAAGGTCTGCGGCTGCTGGTGAAGCGGGACGAGGGGTATTACGAGCGATGATGGCGCCGGATTTCCACCCCTTCCTGCCCTTCGCGGTCGCGGCACTGCTCGCGCTGGCGACGCGCGGTTGGCTTCGCAGCGCCATTCTGCTCGCGGCACCGGCGGTTGGTCTGTGGCATCTCACCGGCGTCGAGGTCGGCACAGCCACTGCTTTGGAGCTCATGAATCTCGAGCTCGTGCCCTACCGCGTCGACCGTCTGAGCCTGATGTTCGGCTATCTGTTCCATATCGGCGCGTTCATGACCGTGCTGTTCTCGCTGCACCTGCGCGACACGCTGCAACACGTGGCCGGCATTGTCTATGCGGGCAGCGCTGTCGGCGCCGTATTCGCGGGCGATTTGGTGACGCTGTTCGTGTTCTGGGAGATTCTGGGCCTAAGCTCCGCCTTCCTCGTCTGGGCCGCCCGTGACGAGCGCTCGGCCGCGGCCGGGATTCGCTACCTGGTCTACCAGGTAGCCTCGGGCGTGCTGCTCATGGCGGGGCTCATCTGGCATGGCGCGGCGACCGGCAGCTTGGCCTTTGTCGAATTGGGGCTCGGCACGCCGGCGACGCTGCTGATACTCATCGCTTTCGGCATCAAGGCGGGCTTCCCGCTTGTGCACAACTGGATCACCGATGCTTATCCAGCGTCGACGCCCACCGGCACCGTATTTCTCTGCGCGTTCACGACCAAGGTCGCTGTCTATGCGCTGGCGCGCGGCTTCCCCGGCGTCGAGGCTCTGATCTATATCGGCGCCTTCATGGCCTGCTACCCGATCTTCTTCGCGGTCATCGAGAACGACCTGCGCCGCGTTCTCGGCTACTCGATGATCAATCAGCTCGGCTTCATGGTCTGCGGCATCGGCATCGGCACGTCGCTGGCGCTGAACGGCGCCGTTGCCCATGCCTTCAATGATGTCTTCTTCAAGGGATTGTTGTTCATGTCCATGGGCGCCGTGCTCTATGTCACGGGGCGGACCAAGGCTTCTGATCTGGGCGGACTCTACCGGACCATGCCGATCACGGCGACGCTCTGTGTGATCGGCGCCATTACGATCTCGGCCTTCCCTTTGTTCAGCGCGTTCGTGAGCAAATCCATGGTGATGACGGCTTTACTCGAGGAAGGCCGCTGGGTCGTCTGGCTCGCAATGCTGTTCGCGTCCGCCGGTGTGCTTGAGCACGCTGGCATCAAGATCCCCTATTTCGCCTTCTTCGCCCACGATGCGGGCCTGCCCGCGAAGGAGCCACCCGTCAATATGCTGCTCGCCATGACGCTTGCGGCGGTGGTTTGCGTCGGCATCGGCGTCTTCCCGACGCTGCTGTACGGGATTCTGCCCTACGACGCGGTGTACAGTCCGTACGATCTGACACATGTGCTCACGCAACTCCAGTTGCTCGCCTTCGCGATTCTGGGCGTCGTGTTCCTGCACATGACGGGCCGCTATCCGGCCGAGATTCCAGCCGTCAACCTGGACGTGGAATGGCTCTGGCGCAAGGCGCTGCCGTGGACTGCGGCACAGATCTGCGCCGCGCTGGCAGTGCTTGCCGCGGCGCTGAAGGGCGGCCTCGCTGCGCTGCGCCGCGAGGCCATCGCGCACAGCGATCAGCGCGGCCTGAGCTCGGCGCTGGCGCGCAGCTGGCCGACGGGCAGCATGGTGCTTTGGGTCGGCGTGTTTCTGGCGCTGATGTTGATCGCGGGCCTGCTGACCAGCGTGAACGCATGATCCATGCGTGAGGTCGATTGCTGGGGAAACCTGACGCGTTCGGACGCGGGTTCAGCAGCTATGCCGGTTCTGCGCTGTCGGCGCCGGTGCCCCAGACCACCGTGCGACCGCTTTGCCGGCTGATCTCGGCCAGCAACGCGGCGTGGGCAGCGGCTTCCGCGGGGCTCGCTGTCAGGACAGTCAGGTTGAGACCTGCACGATCAACGGGCTGCCATTCCAGCTGCGCCGACACCGCAGCCTGCTGCCGGCCTTCCAAGGACAGGCTGGCCTGCCCGCCGGTCATGGCTAGATAAACGTCGGCCAGGATCTCCGCGTCCAGCAGCGCACCGTGCAACTCCCGTTGGGAGTTGTCTACCTCGTAGCGCTTGCACAGCGCGTCCAGGGAGTTGCGCTGACCTGGATGCATCTTGCGCGCGAGCGCCAGGGTATCCAGCACGTCACAGCGCTCGCGAATGTCATTGGGCACGTCACTCAATGCCTTGAGCTCGTGATTGATGAACTCTACGTCGAAATCGGCGTTGTGAATGACCAGCTGGGCGTCGGTGACGAAGTCCAGGAACTCCCCGGCCACTTCCGCAAACCGAGGCTGCGAGGCCAGGAAGTCATCGTCAATACCATGCACCTCCCGGGCGCCCTCCTCCACGGCCCGATCCGGATTCAGATAGCGATGGAAGCGCTTGCCGGTGCTGCGCCGATTCACCAGCTCCACGCAGCCGATCTCGATGATCCGGTGGCCTGCGGACGCTTCAAGTCCGGTCGTTTCGGTGTCTAGGATGACCTGGCGCATGATGGGAAAGCAGCGAGTGACCCGTCAGACCCTGATGGGGAAATTGTGCCTGGCAGCCGCCTGAAATCAAGTACCCGCCATGTGCTCGTCCAACCCTTCATTGGCAAGCGCATCAGCGCGCTCGTTGCCGGGATGGCCCGCGTGACCCTTAACCCAGTGCCAGTCCACCCGATGCTGCCCGCGCAACTCGTCCAGGACCACCCACAGATCCTGGTTCTTGACCGGTTTCTTGTTCGCGGTGCGCCAGCCACGGTTGCGCCATGCAGGCAGCCATTGAGTAATGCCGTCGCGCACATACACCGAGTCGGTATACAGCTCAACGTGACAGGGCTGCCTGAGGGCCCGCAGGGCCTCAATGGCCGCGGTCAACTCCATACGGTTGTTGGTGGTGTGGGTCTCACCGCCCTTGAGTTCCTTGCTGCGGCCGTTGTAGGACAACACCACACCCCAGCCTCCGGGACCTGGATTGCCGCGGCAGGCCCCGTCGGTAAACGCCTCAACGCGTTTCATCCGGCCTGACGGGTGGTATGACCGCGGGTGGTGGGTTCCACCAGGCCGCCCACTACCTTCAGACGCCGCTGCTGCCAGACCGGCCGAATGGGGGTGAGCGGATGGACGCGCTTGCGGGCGTTCAGCAGGTAGCCACCAGCCAGAAACGGCAGCCAGCGGGCCACGGGCGGTGGCACGGCGGCATTCTCCCGGAACCGACTGAGCGGCAGCACATGGCAGTAGTGGGCGGCCGGCTCCACGTCAAAGGACAACAGTTCCAGCCAATCCGAGAGCCGCCGCTCACGAATCAGCCGCAGCGCGCGCGGCGGAAAGCCGCCGGGCGTCACCAGGTGGCGTATGCCCCAGGGGCTACCCGGGTTGCAGGAGAGAATAATCAGATGCCCGTCCGGGCGCAGGATGCGGTTCACCTCGCGCAGCAGGCCATGGGGTGTCGCCGTGCGCTCCAGAGTGTGGGGCAACAGCACCACGTCGGCACAGCCGGTCGCAAGCGCCAGATGCTCAGGATCCATCACCAGTGCGCCAGCTGCCGCCTCGTCGAGACTCACCACAGCGGAGCGCTGGGTGCGGCTCAGGGAGACGAAGGTATCAGGTGGGCCCCACAGGCCGATCTGTACCAGCTGCACGCCGAAAACCTGCTCGAGCACGTTCGCCACCTGCTCACGCTCCGCCTCCAGCAGACAGGCGCCGAGAGGTGTATCCAGCCAGCTCGAGATCGCTGTGGGGTCGGGGCCGGTCATGAACCACACTGTGTGACAGGCACCCGCGCCAAGTCAATGGACTCTCCGGCAGAATGAACAAGTTGCACCGGGCTGACCCTCAGGTAGGATAGCGCCATGCCTAAGTCCTTCAATCTGTTGCGGAAGCGCGGGCTCCGCGCGGCCGCCGTGGTGCTGGCGGGCATAGCCTTGAGTCACTGCAGCGTGCCACAAATCAGCGCGCCCCCGGTGGTTGCGCCCGCGGCTGAGGTGAGTCCGGCAGCCCCACCCGCCGTGCCACCCCCGGCCCCGGCGCCCGACCTGGTGCTGGCCATCGGCACACAGGCGCCAGCGACCACCCCGCCTCCAGCAGCGCCCCCAGGCCCGGCAGTTCCGGTAGACCTGCTACAACTGCTCAAGGCGGAAATGGTCTTGCCCAAGGCGGACCAGCCGGCCGTGGCGCGGGAGCTGGCCTGGTATGTCAGCCACCCGGATTACCTGAACCGGGTGTTCGAGCGGGCCCGGCGCTACATGCCCCATATCGTGGCCAGTCTTAAGGAGCGGGACATGCCCCTGGACCTGGCCCTGCTGCCGGTGGTGGAGAGCGCCTATGACCCGTTCGCCTACTCCCATGGTCGCGCGGCGGGGCTGTGGCAGATTATTCCCGGCACCGCTCGACGCCTTGGGGTCACCCAGAACTGGTGGTTCGACGGCCGCCGGGACGTGCTGCAGTCCACCCGCGCAGCGCTGGACTATCTTGAGCTTCTGCACGATCAGTTCGATGGCGACTGGCTGTTGGCCGTGGCCGGCTACAACTCCGGCGAAGGCCACGTGGCGCGCGCGGTCAAGGCCAACCTTAAACGCAACGAGGGTATCGACTTCTGGAGCCTGAGCGCGCGCTTGCCGAAAGAAACCCGCGCCTATGTGCCCCGCCTGCTGGCGCTGCGCTGGCTGGTGGAGGACGCGGATGCGCTCGGCTTGACTCTGCCAGCGGTCCCGGATGAGCCTCAGTTCGCGGTGGTGGAAACGGGCGGTCAGCTGGATATGGCGCTCGCGGCAGAGCTCATCAACCAGCCCACGGACATCATGTATGCCTTTAACCCAGGAGTAAATCGCTGGGCGACAGCGCCCGAAGGCCCCCATCGACTGCTGATCCCTGCCGAGCACGCGGCTGCTTTTACCCAGGCGCTGCAGGAACTGGGTCCCCGGGAACGGGTGAAGTGGACCCGTCACAAGGTCCAGCCGGGAGAGACATTGGGCCACCTGGCGCGGCGCTATGACACCACGCTGGCGGTGCTGCGCGAAGTGAACAGCTTATCCGGCAATATCATCCGCGCCGGGGACTACCTGATGATTCCTCATGCCGTAGAGTCCATGGCCAGCTATACCCAGAGCGCGGACGCCCGCGCCCAGCGCACGCAAAACACCCAGCGCCGCGGCACACGAACGGAGCATGTGGTGCGGTCGGGAGAATCATTCTGGAGTATCGCCCAGCGCTATGACGTGGGGGTCCGGGAACTGGCAGCGTGGAACGCCATGGCGCCCCGGGACACGCTCAGCGTCGGTCGCAAGCTGGTCGTGTGGCAGCAGGGCGCAGCCCCGCAAGATACCGCCCGAATCCGACGGCTGACCTACGTGGTTCGGCGGGGCGATTCCCTGGCGGCGATTTCGTCCCGCTTCCGAGTGTCCGTTTCCGAGGTGGTCAAATGGAATAAGATATCCACCGAAGCTTATCTACAGCCCGGCCAGCGCCTGGTGCTCTACGTGGACGTCACCAAGCAAAGCAGCTGACGAGCGCAACTTTTTTCAGGGGGCAGTATGGGATTCCTCGCGGGCAAGCGGGCGTTAATCATCGGTCTGGCCAGTAACCGCTCCATCGCCTGGGGCATCGCCAACGCCATGCGTCGGGAGGGAGCCGAGCTCGCCTTCAACTATCAGGGCGACAAGCTGCGCGGCCGGGTGGAGAAAATGGCGGCGGAATTCGACAGCAGCATCGCGCTGCCTCTGGACGTCTCGGAGGACGCGCAAATCGAGACCTTCTTTGACGGCCTCGCCGGTCGATGGGACGGCTTTGACATCCTGGTGCACTCGGTCGCCTACGCGCCTGCTGATCAACTCCAGGGGGACTACATCGATGCGGTGAACCGGGATGGCTTTCGCATCGCCCACGATATCTCCAGCTACAGCCTGGCTGCCCTGGCCAAGGCTGCCCGGCCAATGATGGCCGAGCGTGCCGGCGCCATCGTCACCCTGAGCTACCTGGGGGCGGTGCGGGCCGTGCCCAGCTATAACGTCATGGGTCTGGCGAAGGCCAGCCTGGAGGCCAACGTCCGCTTTCTGGCGATGAACCTGGGCCCCGAGGGCACCCGGGTGAACGGGATCTCCGCCGGGCCCATCAAGACCCTGGCGGCCGCAGGCATCAAGGGCATGCGCCAGATGCTTACCAAGGTGGCGGAAGTCGCACCCTTACGGCGCAACGTAACCACCGAAGACGTGGGCAACACCGCTGCCTTCCTGTGCTCGGATCTTGCCGCCGGCATCACGGGCGAGATCGTCTATGTGGACTCCGGATACAGCATCATGGGGATGCACCTGGAATAGACCTTCAATCCCGCCCAACCCCGACTGCCCTCTGTCTTTTCAGCAGAGGGCAAAGGGCATTGACCCGGAGAGAACCGCGGCGCGCTTGCGCAGCCGTTAAAAATCCTGGCCAAGAACGTCTTCGGGGATTCGCACGCGCGCGTCCACCCGCAGAGAACTCACGTAGGCGGCAACTTCGAACATACTGGACTGGGCGGCCAGCTGATCCTTGCGCTGGTCCCGCTCGGCGCGGGCGATAGCTTCCGGCTCCCCGCGCTGAACGCCGGACACGCGCAGCACGGCGTAATCGCCGCTGGCCAGCGGCACGCCCACGGTCAGCGGCTCCGATTCCGCCGCTGGCGCCGGTTCCCGAAAGGCTCTGGCCACCACTTCCGTCGGCGCGTCTGATGACGATCGACCTACCCAGATTGGCGCATTCCAGGTGGCGCCCCGCTCCTCAACCACAGCTTGCGGTTCCTCGATACTCGCAAGATCCGCCAGCAGTCGCTCGCCCTCGGCGCGGGCTTTCTGTTCGGCAGCCTCGCGCACTAAACGGGCGCGAATCTGCTCACGAACCGCCTCCAGGGGCTGTTCCACCGGCGGGCGATGATCGGTGACCCGCAGCACCACCACGTCATCACCGCCCAGATCGATCAGCGGGCTATTCTCGCCATTCTCCAAGACAGCTTCGGAGAACGCGGCCTCCGCAATCGGAGCGCTGAAGGGGAACTCCGCATAACCGCCAGTGCGGGTGAAGCCCGGCAACGTCTTGAGCGGCAAACCAGTGCTCTGGGCCACCGACTCCAACTCGTTGAAGGCGTCAAAGGTTGCATCGGCGAGCTCGTTGGCCTGCTCGAAAAACAAATCCTCCGCCCTTGTGGTGGTAAAGGTCTCTTCGATTTCGCCCCGCACCTGCTCGAAGGTCTTGAGCTCGCCGGAGCGCATATCATCCAGCCGAATGAGATGAAAACCAAACTGAGTCTTGACAGGTCCCACCAGCTCGTCGGCAGCCATGGCAAACAAGGCATCTTCGAACGGGCCCACCAGCTGGCCGCGGCTCACCCAACCCAGGTCGCCGCCGGAGTTCTTGGTGCCAGAATCATCCGAGTTGGCCTCGGCAAGCTCGGCGAAGTCCGCGCCGCCACGCAGGGCCTCCAATAAACTACTGGCGCGAGCTTCAGCCGCCGCCTCGTCATCACCCGGCGCGATCAGGATATGGCGGGCGCGCCGCTCTTCTTCCGTCTGGAAGCTCTCCTTCTCCTGTTCATAGTACGCCAGTAGCTCCTCTTCGGTAACGCTGATCTGTGCCGCGATTTCATCCCGCTTGAGCTCGATATACTGCAGATCAACCGTGTCTTCCGTTCGATACAGGCTGCGATTGGCTTCGTAGAAGGCGGCGATTTCCCCTGCCTCTACCTCCACCTGCTCGCTGAAATTCTCGGCGGCGAACAGCGCCCAGGATACTTCCCGCTTTTCGTTAGCCAACTCGATATAGCGGCGGAATTCGGCCGGCGTGTAGAAGGTGGTGCGGGCGATGCCATCACGCAGATCACCCATCTCCATGGCCAGGCGCTGGCGCTGCTCGAAACCGGCCGGCGTTAATCCCTGGTTCACCAGCTGAGCGCGATACACGTCGATCGAGAATTCACCATCGATCTGGAACTGGGGCACGGAGCGCACGAATTCCGTGAGACGCGCGTCGGAGACCCTGTAGCGCCGCTGGTCGAGCCGCTGCTCCAAGAGTTCGTCGCGAATCAAACCCTCGAGCACGTTGCTGCGGATTCCCCGTCGCAGGTCATCGGTAAGCTCGACTCGATAAGTGGCCTGATACTCAGTCTGCTGAATTTGGGCCTGGCGCTGGTACTCCAGCAGCGAAACCTCTTCGCCGTTGACACGAGCGGCGTAGGTGCTGGTACCCAGATTGAAATCGATGCCCCAGAAGATGAAGCCGACGGCGATAAAGGCAAGGATGAGCGTGGTGACCCATTTTCCGATACTGGTGTCACGAATGGTTCTCAGCATGATGCACTCGCACTGACCAAAGGCAATAAGCCCGAAGAACAGGTCCTAATCCAAGCGGAATCCGGACCTGCCCTTCAGGCTTGAATATGGCGGAGTGGACGGGACTCGAACCCGCGACCCCCGGCGTGACAGGCCGGTATTCTAACCAGCTGAACTACCACTCCGACGCGAACACTGGTGGGTGCTGAGGGGTTCGAACCCCCGACCTTCGCCTTGTAAGGGCGACGCTCTCCCAGCTGAGCTAAGCACCCCTGGGGGCGCGCTAGTTTACGGCATCCTTTAAGGCCTTGCCAGCCTTGAACCCAGGGACATTGCTTGCTGCGATCTGGATGGTTTCGCCGGTGCGCGGGTTACGTCCGGCCCGCGCTGCACGATGCTTCACGCTGAACGTTCCGAAGCCCACGACGGACACCTGTTCACCCCGCTTAAGTGCCGAGGCAACCGAATTTACCACCGCGTCAACGGCTCGTCCTGCATCTGCTTTTGACAAATCCGCCGCACTGGCTACGGCATCGATGAGCTCAGCTTTGTTCATGTCGCTACCTTGAAGATGAGTTGTTTCCCCTGGCACAAGAATGAAACGTGCCAACCCTGATCATGAGTGCTTGAAGTTAAATGTGCTTAACTTCGCGACGCTGCCGAAACCGAAGACGACGCCGATGTGAGCACCTTATACCAAGGCGGAATTTCGGCTGTCAACCAAACGCAGAACGGCGACAACGCGCGGTCAATGGGCGATCAGCGACTCGCTTTCAACCTGATCATCAGACTGAGCTTGCTCCTCTTTGGCCGGCCGATCCTCATCGCGCTTGGGAACAGGCATGTGCTGCAGGGCAACCGCCAAGACCTGGTCGATCCATTTAACCGGAAGAATATCGAGCTTGTCTTTGATGTTCTTTGGTATTTCAGCCAGATCTTTTTCGTTGTCCGCCGGAATCAGGACCGTGTCGATGCCGCCGCGATGGGCTGCCAGCAGCTTTTCCTTCAGTCCGCCGATGGGCAGAACCTCGCCGCGCAGAGTAATTTCGCCGGTCATCGCCACGTTCGATTTCACCGGAATCGCCGTCAGCGCGGAGACCAGGGCGGTGCACATCCCGATGCCGGCGCTGGGGCCGTCCTTGGGAGTTGCGCCCTCGGGCACGTGAACATGGACGTCGTGCTTTTGCTGAAAATCCTCTTCCAAGCCCAGCACCCCGGCGCGACTGCGCACGACGGTCATGGCGGCCTGAATCGATTCCTGCATCACGTCGCCCAGCTGGCCGGTGTGAATCAGCTTGCCTTTACCCGGCAGGATAGCGCTTTCGATAGTGAGCAGCTCACCGCCTACCTCCGTCCAGGCAAGACCTGTCACTTGACCGATCTGGTCGTTCTCCTCCGCTCGGCCGTAGCGGAACCGGCGCACACCCAGGTATTTGCTCACGTTACGGTGAGTGACGTGCACCGTCGTTTTGCGGGGCTTCAACAAAAGGTCTTTCACCACCTTACGGCAGATCTTGGCAATCTCCCGTTCCAGGCTGCGCACACCCGACTCGCGCGTGTAATAACGCACAATGTCCAGAATGGCGGAGTCGGAGACTTTCAGCTCATTCTCCTGCAGACCGTTTTGCTTGATTTGCTTGGGCAACAGGTAACGCTTGGCAATGTTGAGCTTTTCATCTTCCGTGTAGCCGGGCAGACGAATGACCTCCATGCGATCCAGCAGCGGGGCCGGAATATTCAGGCTGTTGGCCGTGCACACGAACATCACTTCCTGCAGATCGAAGTCCACCTCCAGATAATGATCGGCAAAGGTGGCGTTCTGCTCCGGATCTAAAACCTCCAGGAGCGCTGAAGACGGATCGCCACGGAAGTCCATGGACATCTTGTCCACCTCATCCAGCAGGAAGAGGGGATTGCGGACCTTCACTTTGGCCATGTTCTGGATGATCTTCCCTGGCATGGAACCGATGTACGTGCGCCGGTGCCCGCGAATCTCCGCCTCATCCCGCACACCGCCTAGCGACATGCGAACAAACTTACGGTTGGTGGCCCGGGCGATGCTCTGACCCAGGGAGGTCTTACCCACTCCGGGCGGGCCCACCAGGCAAAGAATGGGCCCTTTGAGCTTCTTGACCCGCTGCTGCACCGCCAGGTACTCCAGGATTCGCTCCTTGACCTTCTCCAAGCCGTAGTGGTCCTCATCCAGCACCTGCTGGGCGGCGGGCAGGTCCCGATGCACCTTGGTGCGTTTCTTCCAGGGCGCTTTCACCAGCCAGTCGACGTAGTTCCGCACCACCGTAGCTTCCGCCGACATGGGCGACATGAGCTTGAGCTTGTTTAATTCTGCGGTGGCCTTCTCATTCGCCTCCTTGGGCATGCCCGCGGCGGCGATTTTCTGCTCCAGGTCGGCCAGCTCGTTAGGCGCATCCTCCATCTCACCGAGCTCTTTCTGAATCGCCTTCATCTGCTCGTTGAGGTAGTACTCCCGCTGACTTTTCTCCATCTGCTGTTTGACGCGCCCGCGGATTCGCTTCTCGATCTGCAGCGTGTCGATCTCGCCATCAATGAGACCGAGCACATGCTCCAAACGCTCGTGCAGCTCGGCAATCTCCAGCACCTGCTGCTTGTCGGCCAGCTTCAGCGCCATGTGGGCCGCCACCGTATCCGCCAGACGACCGGGCTGGTCGATACCGGACAGGGACGTGAGAATCTCGGGCGGGATCTTCTTGTTGAGCTTCACATACTGCTCAAAGCGCGCGTTGACTGAGCGCACCAATACATCCATCTCCCGCTCGTCATAGGTCTCCGATTCTTCCAGGCGCTCGACGCGGGCACGGAAGCAGTCATCCACCAGCACCTCTTCCAGGCGCGCCCGCACATTCCCCTCCACCAGCACCTTGACCGTACCGTCGGGGAGCTTCAGCAGCTGCAGGATCGTCGCCACCGTGCCGATCTCGTAGAGGTCGTCGGGCGTCGGGTCATCCACGTCGGCCTGTTTCTGAGCCACCAGCAGAATCTCTTTGCCGGCGGCCATGGCCTGGTCCAGGGCCACGACGGATTTCTCCCGACCTACGAACAGGGGAATCACCATGTGGGGATAGACCACCACATCGCGCAGGGGCAGGATGGGCAGCCCGGCGGCCGCCTGGTCCGGTTGCGTTGCTTCCGTCGTCACAAAGATAACCTCCTCGGAGCGGCACCCACCGTGCCGAGCCCTAAAGGCTTATGTGGGGGTCGTTTGGACTGAGTTCAAGTGCAGCTGGCGAAGCGGGCCCGATGGCTAGCGACGCTCGTCACCCACGGCTACCGCCTCGCCGGATTCATAGATCACGTAGGGTTTGGTCTCGCCGGTCACCACAGCCTCATCCACCACCACCTTGGTAGCGTTCTCCATGGACGGCAGGTCATACATGGTGTCCAGCAGCACCGTCTCCAAAATGGTGCGCAGACCCCGCGCGCCGGTCTTGCGCGCCATGGCCCGGGCGGCGACAGCCCGCAGCGCGTCCTCGCGGAATTCCAGATCAACCCCTTCCATATCAAATAGACGTCGGTACTGCTTAGTCAGGGCGTTCTTGGGCTCCACGAGAATTTGGACCAGGGCGTCCTCGTCCAGTTCCTCCAGAGTAGCCACGACAGGAAGGCGGCCTACGAACTCTGGAATCAAGCCAAACTTGATCAGATCCTCCGGCTCCACATCGTGAAGCAGCTCGCCGATGCGGGCGTTTTCTTGCTGACTCTTGACGTCGGCCACGAAGCCGATCCCGCTCTTCTGGGAGCGATTAAGGATGATCTTCTCGAGCCCTGAAAAGGCGCCGCCGACCACGAACAGGATATTGGAAGTGTCAACCTGCAGAAATTCCTGCTGGGGATGCTTGCGACCGCCCTGAGGCGGTACCGAAGCGATGGTCCCTTCGATGAGCTTCAGCAGCGCCTGCTGCACCCCCTCGCCCGATACGTCACGGGTAATCGAGGGGTTGTCCGATTTACGCGAAATCTTGTCGATCTCATCGATGTAGACGATACCCGTCTGGGCCTT
>JBFFHS010000062.1:0-20747 GCA_041556855.1 Gammaproteobacteria bacterium | reverse complement strand
TGACATCGAATTCGCACTCGCGGGGATCGTTCAAGATGCCATCCGTTATACCGTCCTGCGCATCACACATTGCAAGATAAGACGACTGGATGAGTTCCTTCTCTTCGGGGCCGACCACCGCTTTTCGCAGATCGTCCGGATCCGGATACATGGCCCTGGTTATCTGCGTTGAAAGCGCCGCAAGCCCCGTCCAGTTGTGCGCAGGCGCACCAGCCACGATGCCGTCGAAGTCTTCCGGGTAGCGTTGCGCTTCCATCAAGGCCTGGCCGCCGCCGCGCGAACAGCCGGTGAAGTAGCTCCGAGCGATTTCTGCACCGTAATAATCCTTGATCAGCGCCTTGGCCGTCACTGCCGTCCGGTGCACAGCCTGGTGCCCGAAACTCACCAGGCGCTCCAGGTTGTTCAGCGCCCAGCTGGCATCCAGCGGATGCCCCTGGTGCCCCGTATCAGTGCCCACTGTTGCGTAACCGGCCTGGAGAGAACCGTACATCAGCGAGGTGTTCATGACCGAGCCGACAAAGCCACCACCGCCGCCCATCGCGAACTTGCCGTTCCAGGTCTCCGGCAGCAGTAGTTCAAAGTTAGTCTCCGTGCCGATAACACCCGCCACCTTGCAGTGGGGGACAGGCGCGGATTCCTGTGTTGCGGAGATAATCCGGACGTCTGGAAGGTCGCGCAGCGATTCGAGACTGCAGCTTGGCCCCTCTGGGCCCGCCGTCGCCTCCTGAGGCGACGCGCCCCGCTCCGCGCCGCAGGCCCACGTGATCAAGACGGTAACTGTAAGAAAGGATTTGAAAATCCACCGGCTGAGAAACATCTGTTACTCCTTTTCGTGATCAGCGTAGCTCGCGTCATTAACTGCCGCGCCCGTTCAGGCCCACCGAGCAATACCGCAGCGGATGAATTATCTACCTTTCTGCGCAATACTCACAACGTCGGAGCATCTTTGTCGGCGGACTTTTGAGGTTAATGAATATGGGGGTGTCCCAACCTGCTGGTCTTCGTCCATGATGCCTGGAAAGAAAATTATTGCCGGGCGGATGGTTAGCTTCGCCCTCACATTACTTCTCTTGTCAGGCTGCGCGAGCACCGTATGGGACGAGGTCAACCTGATGCCAGCGCCCGACATCTATGCTGACGGCAGGCTCGATCCCTTACCAAATCGCGACCCCATGGAGTTGATTCCGTACGGCGGCATCTTGTACGCGACAGACCGGAGACCCGCAACCGAGGGGGACCACGAGGAACACTACGTCAACGACCGAGGCCAGCTTGTGCGGCTCGGAGTGGCAAGGATTTCCTTGCATGACGAGGACGTCGACTGGAACGAAGTCCGGCAGGTTTCGCTATCCAAGAGTCGTCCGAAGGACTATCCGATTCGGGTAACCGGCGTGACCGAATATGGAATTCTGGAAGACACCATCCCTGGCTTTGCGAGGCGGGAAGATTACGGAGACGATTTGCTCGACGGCGACGAGGAATTTGCTGCGGCGGTCAACACTCAGCTCGAGCGGTCGAAGCGTAAGCATGTCTATATCTATGTGCATGGCTATAAGGTCGTGTTCGAAAACCCGATGCTGGTGGCCGCCGAGTTGTGGCACTTCCTCGGCTACGACGGCGTCATGGTTGGTTTCGCCTGGCCGTCGACGCCAAATCGATGGGCCTATTTCCGCGACACCGACACCTCGAACGGCTACGCCCGTCACCTGCGCAAATTCCTTGAGTTCCTGGCCGAGGAGACCATCGCGGAAGAGATCCACATCATCGCCTACAGTAATGGCACGAGGCTGGTCGCCCGGGCGTTCGAGCAACTCGCTCTGATGAACGACGGCCGAGCTCGGGAAGATATATGGGCCAGGCATCGGCTGGGGAATCTCGTGATGGTCGGCAGCGATCTGGACCGGCAAGTGTTCGCGGCCTACCTTGCGGATGGCGCGCTCGAGGTGCCTCGGCACATGAGCATCTACGTCTCCGAGAAAGACAAGGCGCTCGGTTTTGCGCGCTGGTTGACGCGGCGCGATCGATTGGGACAGGTGATCGCCGAGGAACAACTCACGCCGGGAGCACGGCGCATCCTCGAAGAACGGCGTGACTATATCAGCGTGATCGATGTAACCGATGCCGAGGGCGCAAGCACCGGCAACGGCCACGGCTACTTTCGAAACAGCCCCTGGGCCAGCAGCGACATCCTCATGATGTTGATGTATGGGCTCAAGCCGGAGCAGCGCGGCCTGCAGCTCAAAGCCAATATGCCCGTCTATGAGTTTCCGCCGGACTATATCGCGCGGCTGCGGTCGGCCATTGCAGACGTCGACCAGGCATTCGGTGCGGACCTCCGGGCGCTCGAGAATGACCCCGTCAAGCAGGATCCGTAGGGTCGCGTAATTGGCCACGAGACTCGAATCCGCCGGACGACCTGCCACCTTCCTTGCAACAACCGTTGCCGTTGCTACGTTCTTGGCAGCTTCTGCGCGCGCTGCCGACGAATTGGACATGAAGTCCGAACTCAGTCCATTCAGTTTGAGGCTGGGAGTCTACGACATGAACCTCTCGACTGAAGTTCGTGTGGACGGCCGAGGCGGTATCATCGGTACGGGCCTGAATTTCGAAGACGACCTCAATCTCGATACTAACAAGGACACCTTCAACGCTGCGCTTCGCTGGCGGTTCAAGGAGCGACACTTCCTCGAACTGGAATATTTTCGACTCGATCGAAGCGGATTTCGCAGACTCGACGGCGAAATCCGCTTCGGCGAGAACGTGTTCCCGATCGGCGCGGACATACGCTCTTCGTTTACGACGGAAGTTACCCGGCTGGGCTACGCCTACCGAATCGTGCGCAACCGGGACTGGGGCCTTGCTGTAGGTGCAGGATTGCATGTGACTCGGCTTGGGACGGCGCTAACAGAAGTGGCGTTCGATAATATTGACGTGCCAATCGAAGAAACCGAGATCGCCAAGGTCACGGCTCCCCTACCGGTCATCGGGCTTAATGGAGCCCGGCGCCTGGGAAAAAAATGGGCGTTACTAGCGCGCGCGCAGGTCTTCTCCGTGGAACTCGGTGATATCGACGGCGAGATCACACACGGCGCTCTGTATTTCGAGCACGACACATTCGAGCGCTTCGGGATTGGGTTCGGCTACGACTGGTTCGTGGTGGACGTCAAAACCGAAGACGACCTCTGGCGCGGCAGCGCGCAGATGCGCTTTCATGGCCCGATGTTTTTTCTAAAAGGCTCTTTCTAATTCGTCGCAAGGACCTGGTGGTCCCTCATAATGGGTTCGCAAATCGCTTTGGGCGGATGCAGCCACTAATCCAGGCCATCCGTATCGTCAAACACCCGGGCAGAATCGAGAGCCGCCAACTGAACGCGAACTCGCGCCGCTTGTCTGGACTGGATACCAGACCAGCTTCCTGTTGGTGCGCTGCTACTGGGCGAGTCGCTGGCTACGCGACTGGATGACTTGCGCGAGGATGGCGACAGCGATTTCCGCTGGCGACCGGCCGCCGAGGGGCAGGCCGATGGGGCCAAAAATACGGTCGAGCTGCTGTTGGGAGAACCCCCGCTCGGCAAGCCTTTGCAGTCGTTTCGCGTGGTTACCCTTGCTGCCGAGCGCACCGATGTAGAAGGCGTCGGAGTTCATCGCTGCCTGGAGCGCCGGCTCGTCGATCTTCGGGTCGTGGCTCAGTGTGACCACGGCCGTGTGCGCATCCAGCACCAGCTCGGCCATGGCCTCATGAGGCCATCGGTTGTCGATCTGGATATCGGGAAATCGCTCCGCGTTAGCGAAGGCGGTACGCGGGTCTATCAAGTAGATGTCGTAGCCGGTGCGGGATGCCATCGGAATCAACGCCTGAGCGATGTGCACGGCGCCTATGACAACCAGGCGTGGCTGCGCGGCCAGGGTTTGCAGCAGGAACCGATCTTGGTCTGTTTCGAAGGTGCGCGCGCCTTCCAGATCCAGGGCCGCTCGCGCCGCATCGCGAATTGCCGGGCCGACGTCGCGAAACTCCCCTGAAAATCCCTCTCGAGTTGCGATGAACTGGCGGCCCGAGCACAGGCCTCGGGCCAGCACCACCGGTTGCTTCCGACGCCGCGCGTCGACCACCTCGCTCAGGAGCTCGCGCTTCAATTGATGCGCTCCAGGAATACCTGGATTTGGCCGCCACAGGCCAGGCCCACTTCCCACGCTTCTGCATCGCTGTAGCCAAATTCCAGGAGAGCCGACTTGCCGGTCGCGATGACTTCCTTCGCGGCGCTAACGACTGCGCTTTCGACGCAGCCACCGGATACGGATCCCTCGAAGGCACCGTCTGCCGCGATGACCAGACTACTGCCCACCGGCCGCGGCGAGGAGCCGCAGGTCTCCACCACCGTGGCGAGCGCAACTTGACGCCCAGCCTCCAGCCAGTCGAGGGCGATGGCCAGGATATCGGTGGGTTGAAGCTCAACCAGCATGGGACTGCTCTTCGTCCGCGGTTGCGTCCGCGCCGCTGCTGAGCCGCCGGTATTGAATCAGCCGGGCGAGCACGGAGAGCGCGATTTCTTCCGGTGTTTCCGCGCCAATGTAGAGTCCCGCCGGTGCGTCAATGGCTTCGACAGCGCCGGCATCGTGGCCACGCTTTTTCAAGGTCTCTTTGAGACGCTGGCCCTTCTTGGGGCTCGCAATCAAGCCGACGTAGGCAGCGCCCGATCCAAGCGCGGCCTCCAAACCGCGCGCGTCACCGGAACCCTGCGTGGCAACGACAACGGCCTGCGGACGAGGCTCGAGTTTAGCGACCTCGTCCAGGTCACCCACCCACGCGAGCGCCGCACTGAAATCGTCTTCCCTGACGCCTGGCGCTGCGACTAGGACGTCGAAACCCACCTGCGGCGCAAGCTTGCACAGCGCCTTGGCGATGGCGGTCTTGCCGACGACCACGAGAAGTGCCTTGGGCATAACAGGCTCGATAAAGATGTCCAGCGTCCCGCCACTCTGGCAGGTCATCGGGTAACCCATGATACCGGGGTCGAGCCCCTCCAGGTCGCGGCTGATCCGGATCAGCCGCGTGCGACCGTCGCGAATTGCCTCGGCCGCATTGCGCCTGACTGCCGGCATGGCGCATCCGCCACCAACCCAGCCAGCCACCATGCCATCCTCGTCAAGAAGCGCGCGATCCCCGGGCTTGGCCGAGGTAGGCGCCTCGGTGCGCACGACGGTTGCCACCGCATAGGGCTTGCCGGCGGCTCGCAACTTGTCGATGACAGCGTCTATGTCTCGTTCGGTCATGATCCAGTGTGCCCCCGTCCCGCACTCACAATCGCACCAGTTCCGGCTCGAGTGCCAGCAGGCTCTCCAGGTTATGGGCGGGCGCGAACAAGTCTACCCATGGCAGGGCCGCCGCCATGCCGCTGGACGTGGGTTCGTAGCCAGGGCGCCCAAGCAGCGGGTTGAGCCAGATGAGACGGCGGGCTCTCGAACGTAGCCGCTGCATCTCGCCGGACAGAAGTTCCGGGTCGCCAGTGTCGAAACCGTCGCTCACGATTGCCACGACACTCCGCCGGCCGACCAGCTGTGGTGCGAACCGCTCGTTGAAAGTCTTCAAGGAGTCGCCAATGCGGGTACCGCCGGACCAGCCGGCTGACAGCAGCATCAGACGATCGCGCATGCGCTCCGAATTTCTTTCCTTCAGCGCGTCCGTAACCGATACCAGCTGGGTATGGAAAACAAACGCATCGGCACGCTTGAATCCGTGCACGATGGCGCCCGTGAATCGCAACAGCATGTAGGTATAAATGCTCATCGAGCGGCTCACGTCCAGCAGCAACACCAACTGCGGCGGCTTGCGGCGGCGGCGCCGGTAGCTCAACTCAATCGGGGTGCCGCCGAACTGCAGGCTGTTGCGTAGCGTTCGCCTGAGATGCAACCGTCGACCCTCAGCAGCGACCCGCTGCCTGCGGATCATCCGCCGGCGCATTCGCCGGGCCAGGCGTTCGACGAGACGCTCGAGGGCTTCCAGCTCGTCATCCCGCGTGATCAGTCGAAAATCCCGGCGCTTAAGGGATTCTGCGCTGCTGGCACCCCCCTGCGCGGCATCGTCGCCGCCCACCTTGGCCGCATCGCCGCCACCCTGGCGCACATCGGCGAGCAGACCCTTCGGCGGCCTGCTTGCCAGGTCGGCCGCTTTTTCAGCTTTGTTGCCCGATACCCGGCTTTCCCGCAGCACGCTGCGATTTGGCGGCAGCCAGTAGGCGTCGAACAATTCGTCGAAGCGATTCCATTCGCGATAGCCCGTGCACAGGAGGCTCTGCAGCCCGGCACGCAGGCGACGCCGGTCGGTAATGTCCACAAACTGCGCCAGCTTCTGGGCGTCAAGGGCTTCGGGGATGCCGGCCTGGAAACCGTGGCCGCGCAGGAAGGCCTGGAACCCGGCCACGCGCCGGCACAGTCGATCGGCCAAGTCGACTTCCCCAGGCTTATTGCTGATCGCCGATGGGCTCATCCGCTGCTCGCGAGCAACCGCTGGAAGTCGACATCGCTCACGGCTGCGCGATCTTCGCGCGTCTTCAGCACGCACACTAACAGGCTCTTGATCGCCTCCGGGTCGTCCCCCAGGTCCTTAACGTCCAGCTGCAGGATCGCCGTGGCCCAATCCAGCGTCTCGGCGATGCCGGGTGTCTTCCTGAGGTCGAATTGCCGCAGCGACTGCACGAAGGATACGACCTGGCGGGCCAGTTGGCTGCCGATGTCAGGCAGGTGCACCCTGATGATGCGCAGTTCCTTATCGAAATCCGGATATTCCAGGTAGTAATACAGGCAACGCCGGCGGAGCGCGTCGCTCAGGTCGCGCGTGGCATTGGAAGTGAGCACCACGTAGGGCCGGCTTACTGCGGGCACGGTACCCAGCTCCGGTATGCTGATCTGGAAGTCCGACAACACCTCGAGCAGGTAGGCTTCAAATTCCTCGTCCGCGCGATCGATCTCGTCAATCAGCAACACAGAGGGTTCGGGCGTGGTAATCGCCTGCAGGAGCGGGCGCTTCAGCAGGTAGGCTTCGCTAAAGATGTGCCGTTCGGTCTGCTCCGACGACAGCTCCCCGGTCTCCCGAATCTTGATCGCGAGCAGCTGCCGCTGATAATCCCATTCGTAGACGGCTGAACTGGCGTCGAGGCCTTCGTAGCATTGCAGCCGGATCAGCTGGGTGTCGTGGACACGCGCCAGCGCTTTAGCAATCTCGGTTTTGCCGACGCCGGCGTCGCCTTCGATCAGCAGAGGTCGTCCGAGCGCCTGCAGGAGTTCCAACGCAGCTGCGAGGCCAGCCTCCGCGATATAGCCCGCCGCAGCCAGCCGCTCCTGGAACCCGGTCGCTGTCACCATGATCAATCGCTAGGAGGATTCCTTCGACCCGAACAGGCGACGCAGGAAGCCGATGATCATCCCCCACAGCAGCGCCAGGGCGTTGAGCTCCTTGGGCTGCTCAGCCACCCTCTGGGCCGCTTCTGCGGCCGCTTCGCCCTCGCCGGCGGCGAGCACGCGATCGGAGAAATTGGCCAGGAACTGGCTGATGAGTTGATCGGCCACGCCGTCGATCATGCGCCCGCCAAAGTTAGCCATCTTGCCCATGACCTTGATTTCGGAGTTGCCGACGAGCTCACAGCCACCACCCTCGCCCGCCTGCACCGACGCGGTCAACTGCATGGACGCATTGGAGGTGCCGCTTTGGTCCTTACCCTTGGCATCCAGTTTCATCGTGTAATTCGACTCATCGATGCCGGTCACCTGGATCGTGCCGCCGAACACCGACTGAACCGGACCAACTTTGACGCTGACCTTCCCGGTGTACTCGTTGTCCCCGGTCTGCCCGGTGATGCTGGCACCCGGCATGCACTCGGCCAGCACGTTAAGGTCACGCAAGACGCTCCACGCGGCGGCAGGGGGCGCGTCGATGGCGTGCTTTTTTTCCAGCTTGACTTTCATCTACTTGTTCAATCCAAGTGCGTTGATCTGTTTCCACACGGCGTAGGCCGTGTGCGGCATCTGCATGTGCGTGACGCCCTGATGTGCGAAGGCGTCGATGACCGCGTTGGAGATGGCGCTGACACCGCCCACGTTCGGCGACTCGCCAACGCCCTTTGCCCCGATCGGATGGTGGGGCGACGGCGTGACCGTGAAATCGGTCTCCCAGTGAGGCGTTTCCACTGCTGTCGGCATAAAGTAATCCATGAAGCTCGCGCTCAGGATATTGCCATCCTCGTCGAAGGCGAGCTCCTGGCCCAGCGCAATGCCGAGCGATTCGGTCAAACCGCCGTGGACCTGGCCTTCAATGATCATGGGGTTGATGCGCGTGCCGCAGTCGTCGAGTGCATAGAAGCGCCTTATCTTGACTTCACCAGTGAAGCGGTCGATGTCGACAACACAGATGTAGGCACCGAACGGGTAGGTGAAATTCGGCGGATCGTAGTACTCCACCGCTTCCAGCCCCTGCTCCAGACCCTCGGGGAGGTGCTGGTAAGCGGCCAGCGCAATCTCCTTAATCGTACGCGACTGATCCGGCAGGCTCTTGACGACAAAGCGGTCCACGTCCCATTCCAGGTCCGCCGGGCTGACTTCCATCATCGCGGCGGCAATCTTGCGCGCCTTGTCCTTGACCTTGCGCGCCGCCCGGGCGGCCGCCGCACCGCCGACCGGCGTGCTGCGGGAGCCGTAGGTGCCTAGACCGTATGGCGCGGTGGCCGTATCACCCTCTTCAATCTGAATATCGTCGGACGGTATGCCAAGCTCAGTGGCAATGATCTGGGCATAGGTCGTCTCGTGGCCCTGGCCCTGGGACTTGGTGCCCAGCCGAGCGATCGCGCTGCCGGTGGGATGCACGCGGATCTCGCAGCTGTCAACCATGCCGATGCCGAGAATGTCGCAGTTCTTCGTGGGCCCGGCGCCAACGATCTCCGTGAAGAAAGCCACGCCGATACCCATGAGGTCGCCCTTCGCGCGCTTTTCGGCCTGCTCCTTGCGCAGCCCTTCGTAATCTACCGCCTCGAGCGCCTGCTGCATGGCGGTGTGGTAATCGCCGGAATCGTATTCCCAGCCGAGACAGGACGTGTATGGGAACTGTTCGGCACGAATGAAGTTGCGGGAACGGATTTCCGCCGGGTCGATGCCGAGTTTTTGCGCCAGGACGTCCATCATGCGTTCGATCAGGTAGGACGCCTCGGTAACCCGGAAGGAACAGCGGTAGGCCACGCCGCCCGGTGCCTTGTTGCTGTAGACCCCGTCGACCCGGGCAAAGGCAGTGGGTATGTCGTAGGAGCCGGTGACAATGCTGAATAGACCGGCCGGGAACTTCGACGGATCCGCGCAGGCATCGAAGGCGCCATGGTCGGCCAGCACATGAACGCGCAGCGCCTGCACGCGCCCCTCCTCGTCCGCGGCCAGTTCGCCGCGCATATGGTAATCCCGCGCGAACGCCGTGGCGGCGAGATTTTCGACCCGCGTTTCGATCCACTTCACGGGCCGCCCAAGCACGATAGAGCCCACGATGGCACAGACATAGCCCGGATATACGCCAACCTTGTTGCCAAAGCCGCCCCCGATGTCGGGTGCAATGACGTGGACTTTGCTTTCCGGGATACCCGACAGCATGGATACCACGGTGCGCACAACGTGAGGCGCCTGCGAAGTGAGATAGACCGTCAGTTCGCCCTTGATCTTGTCGAAGTCAGATACGCAGCCGCAGGTCTCGAGCGGGCACGGGTGCACGCGCTGATAGCTGATGTCCTCACTCACCGTGAGCGGCGCGCTGGCAAAGACCTTGTCAGTGGCCGCCGCATCACCCACATCCCAGCGAAAAATGTGGTTGTGATGCACTCGCTCACCGTGGGCACCCTCCGTTTTGCCTTCCAGGTCCTCGCGAATGACCGGAGCGTCAGCAGACATGGCCTGACGCGCATCGGTGATCACGGGCAGCTCTTCATATTCCACCTCCACCAGTTCGACGGCGTCGGCCGCGACGTAGCGATCCTCAGCAATCACAAAGGCCACTTCCTGCTGTTGAAAACACACCTTGCCGTCAGCGAGCACCATCTGCGTATCGCCCGCAAGCGTGGGCATCCAATGGAGATTCAGGGGCTTGAGATCCTCAGCGGTGAGCACCGCGAACACGCCGGGATGAGCCAGGGCCGGTTCCTTATTGATGGATACCACCCTGCCGTGCGCGATCGGACTGCGAACGAAGGCGCCGAAAACCTGGCCCGGTAGTTTGAGATCGTCCGTGTAGTTGCCTTTGCCCTGGATGAAGCGGGCGTCTTCCTTGCGTTTCCTCGAGCAACCAACGCCGCCTACGGGATCCTGTACCTGTTCTGCTGGAGTTGCCATGCTCGTCTCCTTATTCCGCGCTCATCTTGTCGGCCGCGTACTGCACCGCCCTGACGATGTTCTGATAGCCGGTGCACCGACACAGGTTGCCGGACAGCCCGACCCGGATTTCTTCTTCCGAGGGGTTAGGGTTCTCCTGCAGGAGGCGGTAGGCCCGAACCATCATGCCCGGCGTGCAAAAACCGCATTGCAGACCGTGCTTTTCGACGAAGCCTTCCTGCACCGGGTGCAGCGTGCCATCACTGGCAAGCCCTTCAACCGTGAGAATTTCGGCGCCGTCTGCCTGCACGGCCAGCATCGTGCACGACTTCACCGATTCGCCGTTGAAATCCACCGTGCAGGCACCGCAGTGACTGGTCTCGCAGCCGATGTGACTGCCCGTGAGGCTCAATCGCTCGCGCAGCGTGTGAATCAGCAGCTCCCGCGGTTCTACCGCGACGTCGTGTGCCTGACCATTCACGGTCATCGAAATCAGTTTCTTAGCCACAGTCGTTAACCCCCTGCCCGCGCGAGCGATTGCCGAATGGCCCGGCGCGTCATTTCGCCGGCCATTTGTGTCTTGTATTCCACGTCACCCCGCAGGTCCGCCGTGGGGTCGCTGGCCGCCATCGCGTGTTCCGCTGCCACCTCGATCAGGGCGTCGTCAATGGGCTGGCCCTTGAGGGCCTCTTCGGCCGCGGCTACCCGCACCGCCGTTGGCGCCAGGTTCGTCAGGGCAATCCGGATTTCGCTGCACTTGCCCCCGTTGAGGGTGAGCTGCACGGCCGCCGCGGCTGTCGCCCAATCGCCGATCTTGCGCTTGAGCTTGACGTAGGCGCTGCCGGTGACCCCCTTCGCGGCGGGGATGCGGATCGAGGTCAAGATTTCATCCGGCTCCATGGCAGTATAGAAACTGCCCAGGAAGAAATCGGCGGAGTGCACGTGGCGTTCGCCATTAGAGCCCTGCAGAACGTAGGTGGCGTCGGCGGCCATGGTAACGGCGGGCAGGTCGTTGGCCGGATCGCCGTGGCAAATATCTCCACCGATCGTGCCGCGATTGCGGACCTGTGGATCGGCAATCTGGCGAGCGGCCTCCGGCAACAGCGGACAGTCGGCGGCGAGCAGGTCGGAGGCGATGATTTGGTTTTCCGTGGTCATCGCGCCAATCACCAGGGTGTCGCCCTCCCGCTTGATGCCGCGCAGGTCGGCGATGCCATTCAGGTCAATGAGATGCTGCGGTGCTGCAAAGCGCATCTTCATCATCGGCAGAAGGCTATGGCCTCCCGCCAGGACCTTTGCCCCATCACCATGTTCAGCCAGCAGGGACAGGGCCTCTGCCACAGAGGCAGGGGCGTGAAAATCAAAGTTCGCAGGAATCATAGGCCACTCCCCGTGCTTTGGCGACGCCCATTCGGCTTGCCAATTTATTCCAGTCGTAAACGGAATCGAGGCCGGACCGGCTAGGGATTCAGGGCCTTATTTCTATGTTTACGACCGGGGGAAAACCCTCTGGCCGCCCTGAGCAGTGT
Source organism: Gammaproteobacteria bacterium (assembly GCA_041556855.1). Lineage (GTDB taxonomy): Bacteria > Pseudomonadota > Gammaproteobacteria > Steroidobacterales > JBFFHS01 > JBFFHS01. The sequence goes on along the minus strand of JBFFHS010000062.1, from coordinate 8,886 downwards.
GTCATGCAGATCCGGGTCCCGATTCGTGATTATTCTAGGTTAAGGCGCGCAAAATAGAAATTTAGCTGAACAGTCACAGGACCGCGGAATACAAGCGGTGGTTGATGTCCCAAACCAGCGACGCCGACTGGGGAGTTGACGTTCTACCATTGAACTACAACCGCAAATCAGGGACTTAGCTGTCTTGTCCAGTGAAGTGAGCACAAAAGTGAGCGTAACTTGAGCCGAAGCGAGTCCGACGGGGGGGGAGAAGAGATCGTGGATAGCTGGCCGCCAGCCAGCACAGCGACAGCGTTAGTGCCGCTACTCGGAGCAGATCAGCGCACCTAAACCCACCACCTGCTGCGAGTTCGCAGATGGAGCATCGAATCTGGCGACGCACCGCTGGTCGGCCTTACGCACGATAAGCTCCTCCATAAACTGATCGATCTCAGCCTGAAAGTAGCCATACTCATCGGTAGCAGCAACTCCCTGGACGTTACTGATGATCGCATCCGTTATTGGATTCCCAATGGTATCCACCAACTGTCCGAACACGACCCGGAAGCGGCGAGCCGACCACTGGAGCTCTACGACATTGCCGGGATAGACGGTCTTCACATGCTTAATGCGGTCGGTCTCGATCAGATCCTGACCCAACGGCCTGAGCTCAATTTCGTATGTGGCATAGGGAGCGACCGGCAGCAGATAGGCCTGGCCGGCTTGCACACGCATCCTGGGTGAGCCATCGACCAGAACTTCGAACAGTGCGCTCTCTTCAACTCCGCTCACGCTGATCATGAAGGCGCTCTTTGCGCTGCGGCTGTCTCCGATGGTAGCGCCTCGCGAATGCAAAGCCACACTACTGCTCAGCAGGCCATCAAACTCGACGATGCCCGCATCGAAATTTCGGCGCAGCGCAAATTGGGCCGCGCCAGGCCTGCCGCTGGTCTCGACACTGGCTTCGATGCTTCTCTGATTGAGGCTGTCAGCGCGAATTCCGAACTGGTGCTGGTCGAAGGCCCCGGCCATCCACCGCGATTGCCAATTCCCCCCGACGTCCATGCGCTGGTAGCCGTCATAATTGGACTCGTATTCCATTCGCGACGCCACGTTGGTCGTATGGCCGTCACCATTGAACCGGACACTGAACGATAGAAACGCCAGAAAATCGCGATTTGCTCTCGATAGCTCTAAATCCGTGCTCACGGCGCCGCGCCGAAATGGCCTGATCGTTCTGTGGAATCGAATGCCGTAATTCGAACGCCGAAAAGTCTCGCGCTGGCTGACCCGTTTAAAAAGGGAGAGATATCCGTTTGGCGTTCGCAAGTGAAGGCTGGCATTCAGCTGCAAGGAGTTCTGATTCAACTGGGCATAGGGGTTGTCTTGCCAGGTCTTACGGGAATTTAGAGTGAAAGCTAACCTATCCAGGTCAGCACGGTAGTCCACTTCCACACCCAGACCTCCCTGAGTTTCCCAAACCAAGCCCGACTTCAACTGGTATTTTTCTCCGAGACCGAAAAATCCGGCGTGCAGGGTAGTCGAGCCTTCGGTTGCCGAAAGGCCGACACCCACTCCCATCGAATCGGTGAGGCGGGTGCTGTAGCCGCCCCGCAACACCATGTTGCCCTGCTCGCCGATGATCCCAGCTCCGACGCGCTCGACCACCTGCCCCACCTGCAGGAAGTAGAGCGCCTGATCCGTCGGCGGCAGGCGATTCGACTTGGAAAAGAACTGGGTCTCCGTCCGCGTGCCGCCTGAGGCGTCTGTGATACGGAGCTCTATCTCATAAGACCCGGGCGGCAGGGAAGCCGTGTCGAGTATTTGATTACCAACATCGTAATACTTACTGGCGAGCAGTCGACCGTCCTGATAGATCTCGACGCGGCTTCGGCTCGGTAGGAAAACACCGATTTCGGACCCCAGGCTCTGGCGCAGGTCTGCGCGGGTGAGCAGGGAACTCTCGATCGAGGCGCCGACCAGGTTCTCGGAGGTCATGAACGAGAAGCTGTTGGTGTAACCCTGGAACAACCCCAACTGATAGTTCATGCCCTCGAATTCCCGCTGCCATGCCATCGTATCGATGGTGAACCCGTGGGCATCACTAATATTGTTGCGCAGCGCAAAACGACTCTCGCCTGCGGCAATGTTCGTATTGTTGAGGAGGTTATAACTTAACCGATCCCCACCATAACCGCTGTAATAGAGAAAATTCTCATTCAGCACGGAAAATCCGGCGCTGGACTCAGGCAGGTACTTGGCGCTCGAAGCTTGTCGAGTTTCCAGAAGATCGGGGCTGATGAACAGAGTCGCCCGCAGTTTGCTGCGATCGAAGATGATGCCGACGTCCGTCGGCGCCAGCATCCCACAAGCGGGCTCAAAGTCTGAAATGCACAATTTCTGCTGGTTTGCATCCAGCGGACGGCTCAGCAGGCCAGTCAGAGCCTCCACATTGAGCACGTCGGGCACGCGCGTGCTGACCTCTTCCGGGTTGATAAGGGTCACCGAATTCAGATTGAACTCCGCCAGCGTCGACACGATGTAGTATCCGCCGTAGTGAATATCGATTTCCGTCAGCTGGGGCTCGTTCAGAAACTCGAACCCGGGCGGGACAGCCTGCGCCTCGGTTTCTTGCCCCTGGGAGAGAAACGCTAACGCCAGCAAGCCAGCCAGAAGCGATCGCCAGGATTTTTCGAGCTTATAGCGCATGAAGCTGGCACGGGCGCGCGGATGACTACTCGAATTCCATGGAAGTAAGCCCTTCGTGCGTCCGGACCTTGTAACGGAACGGTCCGTCGAAGGGCAGCTGGAGGTCCCAGCTGTTTCCGGGATAGATGCGCCTGTCCTGGAGAGCCACGCAATCGTCCGGATGAGCGGGATTGCATTGCTCGCCGTCGGTCAACAAGTAATTGGCGTTGCCCGAATTGCGGAACACGGCGGACGTGGCCGAGCGCTGGGCCTCTATGCTGGCCTGAGGATTTTCTGGCAGCACTATGGCGAGCACCTGGTACGCCACGAGGATGCTCAGGCGCGAGTCGATTTTGTCCCCGCTACCTTTCCCCCCCTTTTCGGGCGCGGTTGCCGGGATGATATTGATACGATAGACCCGCTCATGGTCGCCTCTGGGCTGCAGATCCAGCATCCTCACGATGCTCCGGCTTTGGGGCGGCACGATCAAACGATTTGGCGAGGCCAGAAACTCCAGCCCGTCCTTCGGAGACACCGGTACCAGTTCTTGGTCTGGACGTCCCGGGCGTTGTACCCGGTAGGGCACCACGTTGAGATACAGGTTTTCCGCTTCGTCAGAGTTGAATACGACAACATCCTCTTTTGATACTTCCAGATCGTCGTAGACAATGATGGAACGGTCGACGATCAGGTCAGCTTGAGCGACGACTGCGGACAAGGCGAATGCCGGGAGCGAAATCGCGGTCACGAAAAATCTGCTAAACATGTCAATTGCCTCGACAAAATTAGTGTGCTTTGAGAAAAAGCTTTAACGGCCCAAGCAGAACCGAGCCCGGGGCGAGTTGCCGGTCTCCCAGCAGGGTGACCTGGATCCCAACAGCCGTGTCGCTGTTGCAGTCTTCAGGCGCTACCGTCTTTATTGAGGTCTCATGGGCGTACTGCCCATTGGTGCCCACCAAAACCTTGACAGCGACCGACTCGCCGGCTTGTGTCATGAGGGATTGGCTTGATTCGTTGGTCATGGCGGCCTGGACTGTGTAGCTCTCCTGGCCGTCACCGTAGATGCATACCGGAAAGGTGAACCCACCCTTGCTGCTCAGGTCGTCGGCGAATCGTCGCGGCAGGAAGTCGGGGAATTTGGGAATAAACACCCGGGGGTTTACCCGGTTAGCGCCACTGGGGGTGACTTCCAGCGAGATGCTTATCGTTCCGACCCTGCCGCTCTCCAGGCTGCTTGCCTGGGCCGCGCTAAACGTAACGGGGGCCACCCCTCCGGTCAGCAGCACGAACAGCACCCAGGCGGATTGCCGCGGGCTTGTCAGGTATGAGTTCGGATCAAGCATCTTGTTCACTCGGGCTCTACCACGAGCACCAGCGTGTCGCTGTAAAGTCCGGAAGAAGCCTGGGACAAATTCTGCTCGGCGACAGTGAAGGTCAACGTAGCGTTGTCGGTGCCGCCGCAATTTTCAGCGACAGGATCGCCGAGACCACTCACCGGGTTTGCTCCGACGGGAGTGGTCGCGACTCCTGCACCGGAATCGTCGAAGGCCACGCTGAAGGCCAGGTACTCCATGAGGCTTTCGTTCCGGAGTCGGAATGCCCCGTTGCTATCCTGGTTCAAGCTGCTTACCGTGAGACGATAAGCACCCGAGGCGGCTCCGCTGTATACACAGAAATGCTCGTTCCAGACGCGGTCACCGGAGCCTGCAAACGGTGAGAAGGCCGCGTTGTTGAGGCGGGAAATCCTGACCGAGTTACTGCTGGTATTGCCGCTGATCGTCAGGCCAATTACGAAATCTTCGAAGTCGGTAGCAAGCCCCGATTCGCCGCCCAGGACGCTCGCCCTGAACTGTCCCTCGTATACGCCATCGTCCTTTGCAGCCAACTCGGCTTGACTGATAGTTATTCTGAACTCGGAATTCGCGCCAGAGCCGGTGCAGTTCTTGAAGAGTCCGTCGTGCAGATGTTGATCGTAAACGCCAGGCTGGAGAATTTCGTACCCAGTCTGAGCCAGCACATCGCGGTGTTCCAAGCCGATGGCAACAGCCTGGTCGCCCGAATTACTGGCGTTGCCGTCCCGGTAAAGGGTGAAACCGGATCCGGCCAGACTTTCGACCTTGATGGCATAAGGGTAATTATTCGCGCCCCCTCTCGGATTGGGGCTGGCGGTATCTGCGGATGCCACGCAGGTGCTCAGCGTCGCCGACAGCGATCCGCCAGACTGCCAGACACCAAAATCGAGCGATGAAATTCCCTTGATGTCGGCAAAATCTGCGGCTGCAGAGGGCCCTGCCAGAAGCAGGAGAAGGCCGCGCAACAGGGTATCGATTTGGGCTCTGGTGTTCATGTGGGCACATCGACAGCAAGGCGACCGGTTGGGATTGGCGGAATCTTGTAAGGCCGGGGTTGGCCCGGGTTTCGGGCCGATTCATCACCTGCGTGACGAACCGGCCCGAGGGCGGCAGCAGCGTTAGATGGGGTTCACCAGCAAAATCAACGTATCCGCGTAGGTATCGGTCGTTGCATCCCGAATTTCCTGTTCGGCGATGCTGATATCCAACGAAGCGTTGTCGATGGACTGGCAGTCACGGTAGTTGCTGCCTTGGAAGGTCGCGCTGGCGCTGTTGTACGCCACCGAGGAAGCAGCAGCCGCTCCGGTAGAGGCACCGGCCAACTTAACCGTGTACTCGATCGCGTCGCCGTCGGTGTCACCCAGCAGAACGAAGGAGCCGTTTGTGGACGTGGGCGTAATGGTGTAGTCGTCGCCACCGTTGACATACACGCAGAATGCGTCGCCCGAATTGATCCCGCCTGTGTCGCCCGCGCCGTAGGTACCGAAGTCGATATCAGTGAGAGACGTGATTTCGACGCTATCCAGCACCTGCAGATCCAGGTCAAGCTGACCCTGGCTGGTAGCGCCAAGATTCCCGTCGGTCGCTGCGAAAGCCATGGGCACAGCGACAGATGCAAGAGCGAGTGCGGAAACGATTTTGTTCAAGTTCATGGGTATAACCTCCTCAGTATGTGCAAAGGGAAAGGAAAAACATCTGTCCATCAGGACCAGAATTTCGAAGAATCCGGTGACGCCTAGAGGGTCCGAAGGCTGCGCGGCGGGAAGCAAATGCCCCGAAAACCACCCGAAAATGTGTTCCGAGAGATTCGGATGTCATGCCGTGGAAAAAAGAGATGCTGAACATGCCCGTCACTTGTTATCATTTTTGCCGTTTCGAAGGCCATATTAGGCGAGGCTTCCGGCATGTTCCGTGACGAAACGCACGTTTATGATAAAAATGAAACTTTATGGGCGCATTTTCAGCCTTGCGGTATCGTTTTTATGAATTTTGGCCGGCTCATATCTGCGCGGCATCAGTTCGCTCTTGCCAGCCACAGGCTTGCTCGAAGCACCCGGGGTGGTTGATCGAGCCGCCTGCAGAAAGTAAAGGTGGCGACTCAGGCAGCGGTGGAGCAGCCCGGCGAAGGCAGCTCGGCGAGCTTGCGCGTCAGAGCCCTGGCCGTGGCATCCGCCAGATCCAGGAACTCCTCAAGCTCAGCCGTGGAGGGCAAGCGGCCTCCGGCGGCACGCTTCTCATGGCGCTCACACGCCGCGGCCAGCTTCGTGGCCCCAATGCTTTGACTCGAACCCTTAAGCCCATGGCACAGCCGCGTGAGAGTATCCGCGTCCGCGTCCCGGAGAGCGCTGCGAAGCGCCTCCTTGCGTGATGGCAGCAGGCTCGTGAAAACGGGAATCACGCGGGCCAACAGACCGTCCGTCGCCGGGCCCAGACGACGGTAAAGATCGTCCAGATCAAGGTCCACGGGAGTCAGCTCCACAAAATCATCTTCGGCCTTCAGATCATTCTTGCCGGGGCTCCCATAAGCCTCGCTCAGCACCGCGGCAAGATCCGCCAGCTCAACGGGCTTGGCCAGATACGAATCGAAACCCGCCGAGGCAAATCTTTCCCGGTCCTCTGGCAAGGCGCTGGCGGTCAGCGCAACGATGAACGGCTGCGGTCCGTCTTTCCGCTGCCTGATGCGCCGTGTCGCTTCGACCCCATCCAGGACCGGCATGAGGATATCCATTAAAACCACATCATAGGGCCGAGCATGCAACGCGCGCAGCGCTTCCTCGCCATTGGTCACGACGTCGGCGGAGTAGCCAAGTTGCTCGAGCTGGGCATTCTGGACCATGCGATTTACTTCGTAATCGTCCGCCAGCAGAATGCTGAGAGGCTTCTCCACAGCCAGCTGGCTGTGCGCTTCGATCTGCCCCTGGCTCATTCGTCCGGACAACAGCCAGGCACCGGTGCGTGCCGTCGCCTCGATCCGATCCTGCATAGTCGTCTCGATCAGCGCCCCCGCCGACAGGTCCACGTCTGCTTGTTTCACGCCACAGGTCACACTTGCCGTGAACGTCGAGCCTTTGCCGAAAGTACTGTCAACCGATATATCGCCGCCCATGAGCTTGCATATTCTTTCGCAGATCGTGAGCCCGAGCCCCGAGCTTCCCTGCGTAGCGCCCTGGAACTGTGTGAACGGCTCGAATAGCCTGGGTAAATCGTCCTGACGGATACCGCGGCCCTGATCAGTGACCACTATCGACAAACGATAGGGCGCGAGCCCTGTCGAGGCTAGGCTGGACCTCAAGTCGTCGGGAACGGAAATCTCAGGATCGCACTGCTCCAACCTGGTCCCGACCGTGACGGTTCCGCCGTCCGAATACTTGACCGCATTAGACAAAAGGTTAAGCAGCAGCTGCTGAACGCGTCCGCCATCGACGATGACGCGGTCGGCCATGCCATGCTGCCGACTTACTTGGAAAGAAACGCCCTTTTGTTCCGCTTCGAGCATTACCAGAGACAGGCACTGCTCGAGCAGTGCCTGCAAGCTGAACTCCGAGAATTCCAGCTCCAGCTTGTTTGCATCGATTCTGGCAAGGTCAAGGATGTCATTAATAAGCCGCAGCAGCAGTCGGCCACTCGAACGGACCGTATCCAACTGCCGCCGTTGCTCGGCATCCAGCTGCGACTCCAGCACGAGACCCGTCATACCTATGACGGCATTCAGCGGCGTGCGGATCTCATGGCTCATGCGCGCCAGAAACTGGCTTTTCAGATCCGCAAGCTCAAGCGCGGAGTCACGTGACGATCTGAGCGCCTGCTCGATGGCCTTTCGTCTGCCGATCTCGCGCTTGAGGTCCCGAACTGCTCGCGTGAGCGCTTCGGTTCTCGCCTGTCCCTGTTTGGTAAGCTCCGAGCGAACCTTGCGCAGCTCCTCGTTGGCCCGCTTTGCCTGCCTGGTCTTTCGCTCAAGCAACTGTTCCGCCCGTTGCCGCGCCGCGCGCTCCTGGGCGAGTTTGCGCTCGAGAGAATTGTCCATTATTGGCTGGCTCCGTGCCGCTTGTTCCGTTTACCGGGCTCGGGCGCCCAAGCCACACGCCCGAGTTCGTTACGGGTCCGTGAATGACCGCTGCGAGCCACAGAGATCGCATCACTCATCACGGCTGGTCCGCGCTGGTGCCGTCGAGTTTCTCAAGGAGATCCGCCAGGTCATCGGAACTCAACGGCTTGGCGTAGACAGGAATATCCGCCGGGATCTGGCCTCGCGTAGCTAACTGCTCGGCACCGAGGCCGGTGACGACAGCGATGAGCATGTCGGCGGCGAAATCATCGCTTCGAATTCGGTTCAGCATCATCACGCCATCCATGTTTGGCATGTCGATGTCTACGAGCATCAGGCGAGGATGGATCTCGCCGAGGCGGACCAGCCCCTCGAAACCATCGACGGCAACCGCGATCTCGGCATCCGGACGCAGAATCTCAAACAGGGCCACATAATAGGTCTGCATGACGGGATCGTCGTCGACGATCAGTACCTTGAGCTTTTCCGCGGTATCGGCAGCGGCCCTGTCACCCGCTCTGCTGACGAGCGCTGCCTCAACGGACGACCGCAGAATTCGCCGGTGGCCACCCACGGTTTTCCAGGCTTGCAGGACGCCCTTCTCGACCCACAGTTGAACGGTCCGGACCGAGACGCCCAGCATCTCGGCAGCTTGGCGCGTTCCAATGACCTCCTGGCTCTCCATTACTGTATTGCTTTCAGTTTTTTCGATTTTCACATTTTAGTGTAGATCTCACCCCATGAGTGGTACCTGGTTCAAACTTCTGAGGGTGGCGGGCCGGGTCTTCAGCGTGAGCAAACTATCATTTTTTCGAGTTCTTC
>JBFFHS010000061.1:0-21146 GCA_041556855.1 Gammaproteobacteria bacterium | reverse complement strand
GCGGATCCTGCGAGCCGTCCATACCACCTCACCCGTCATGAACGAAAGCCTCCGGGTCAACCGAAACAGGTGAAACCAGGACCTTTGTCCACTATCTTTGGAGATGGGCTGGTCTGGAGCGAAGGCTTGGATAATCTGCTGCGCCAGGGCTTCCGACTCAACGAGTGGCAGGTCTTGCCGCTTGAGGGACAGCTCGTGGGTCCGGCGGGGGTGGTTCATCTCGAGCCCAAGGTCATGGCCGTCCTGGTGTTGCTCGCCAGGACCCCTGGCCAGCTGGTGGAACGAGAGGTCCTGATCCGGGAGGTGTGGGGCGAGCGGACCGTGTCCGATGAGCCGCTGACACGCTGTATCGCCGTCCTGAGGCGGGCTCTGGGGGATTCGCCAAAGAATCCGAAGTGCATTCAGACCCTGCCTAAACGTGGCTACCGCCTGGTTGCCGAGGTGATCGCGGAGTCTGATGCCCAGTCCGTCTTCGACCCTGCGGCGGGCCGAGCCAGTGCCGCCGATGCAAAACCCCCACAGGACGTATCTGAGCAGCGCAGCCGCCAGCCAGCGGCTCGAATAGTCCTGTTTGCCGCGCTGGGCGTATCGCTGGCAGCACTGGTGTTCGTTGTTGGACGCGAATATCTCTCGAATAGTAGTCCAGCGCCCGACGGCTCGATCGCCGTCCTGCCCTTCGAGAACTTGAGTCCTGATCCGGAGAACGCGTTTTTTGCCGACGGCATCCACGATGATCTCTTGAGCCGGCTGGCGAAAATCGACGCTCTCACAGTGATTTCTCGTACGTCAGTGCTCGAATACCGTGACAGTCCCAAGAACTTACGGCAGATTGGGCAAGAGCTCGGCGTGACCGCGATCCTGGAAGGCGGCGTGCGTCGCGCCGGTAACACGATACGCATCAATGTAGATCTGATTGATGCGCAGACGGATAAGCATCTGTGGGTCGAAACCTACGACCGTCAGCTCACGGCCCAGAACCTCTTTTCCATCCAGAGTGAGATGGCCACATCAATCGCTCACGCCCTGCGGGCCGAACTGCTGCCCGCCGAAGTTGCGAGTCTTGATGAGAAACCAACGCAGAATACCCGTGCCTATGACTTTTACCTGAACGCCAATGACTATTTCCGCCGGCGCGAGGAAGCAGCGCCACTCAGCCTGGCATTAGAGCTGTATCAACGTGCGGTTGATGAGGATCCCCAATTTGCCTTGGCGTGGGCCGCACTGTCTCGCGCCCACAGCCATACCTATTGGACCGGCGCAGACCGAACGGAGTCACGCCTTCGCCTGGCCTACGACGCCGTGCAGCGTGCTTTTGAAATTGCCCCCGGCCTGCCCGAGGGCCGCCTGGCCCTGGGGCAGTACTGGTATCGGGGTTTTCGCGACTATGAGCGGGCGCTTGAGGAGACTGAGATCGCAGCAACGGGCATGCCGGGTAATGTGGAGATTGCCGTGGCTCGTGCGGAGATCCATCGGCGTCTTGGTGACTGGAACAATGCGCTGGCGTATTACGAAAGGGCTATGACCCTTGATCCCAGGAACCCGTTCCCCCTTTGGCAGCGCGGCCTCACGTTCCTCGCCTTCCGTGATTACGACGCCGCAGACCAGGCTCTGGCCCGTGCCCTTGAGCTGGCACCGGACGATAACCGCAGCAACCAGTTTTGGGTATTGGTTCCGTTTCTGCGGAACGGCGATGTAAGTCGAGCACAAGCCGTGCTGGATGGTCCGCGGCCAAACTGGTTCGATGCCACCTATCCGCTTTGGTGGACGGCTGCCGTTTACCAGCGCGATTACGAGGCTGCCTTGGGGCAACTGAACGGGTGGAGCAGAGATGCGTCAAACCTGGGCATCCGTTTTACCCCCAAGGCGTCACTGTACGGCGTGACTTATCAGTTGGCGGGGCAACCGGAATTGGCGCAGCCTTACTTTGAGACGGCGCGTGCGCAAGTGGCCAGGGCGCTGGAAGCAAACCCGGAGGATGAGCGCTTGCGTATCGCTCTAGGGGAAGCGCTGGCAGGTCTGGGCGACCGACAGGGGGCTGAGCGTGAGGCCCGGGAAGCTATGAGGCTCATGCCGACCTCGGAGGATGCGATGAGGGGGCCCACTACGCGGCGAGAGTCTGCCCTGCGGGTCTTGCTGCCTGCGGGTGCCTATGACTCGGTGATTGCAGAACTCGATACCTATCTGGCAGGTCCCGGTCAATGGTCGATTGAGGGGCTATTGCCTGATCCGCGGCTAGACCCTATTCGGGACGACCCACGGTTTCAGGCGTTGGTCGAGAAATATCGGCGTCGTTGAACTTGAGCGACCGGTTGAATTAGCAGCGGTAAGCCGACAGTCAACTCTCGGGCTTTAAGTAAGGCTCAATGTCAGCTTTAACGCTGCACAGCTGCCGTCCGGCTATCACTCGGTCGGAAGGCGAGTGTAACGCCTCGGGCTGGTGGTTGCCCTGGTCGCACAGGGCTTCGAACATGTGGGCCCCAGAGGGTCAGGGTGCCGGCGCCGGCAACTCCCGCCAGCGGTGACACCTCAGTTCGTGGGCCGAGCTCATCGCCTCCAACCTCGGTGTCTCCCGCCGACAGAGATCCTTGGCGAAGGGGCAGCGTGTATGGAACCGGCACCCGGGTGGGGGCGTGATCGGCGAAGGCACGTCGCCCTCGAGCACGATGCGCTCGCGGCGCAGGTCCGGATCCGGAATGGGGATTGCGGACACGAGCGCTCGCGTGTATGGATGGCCGGGTCGCTCGTAGATCTCCCGCGACGGGGCCTGCTCCACGATCTGCCCGAGGTACATGACAGCCACTCGATCAGATACGTGCCGAACCACGGAGAGGTCGTGGGCGATGAAGAGCAGTGCAAGCTCCATGTCCCGTTGTAGCTCCAGCAGGAGATTGATGATCTGCGCGCGGACCGACACGTCCAGAGCCGAGACGGCTTCATCGCAGATGATCAGCTTCGGCTTGAGTGCGATGGCCCTGGCGATGCCGATACGCTGCCGCTGACCGCCGGAGAACTCGTGCGGGAATCGGTGCACCGCATCCCTAGGCAGGCCGACACGCTCCAAGAGATCCTGCGCCCACTCGCGGCGCTCCGCAGGCGTGCCCATGCGGTGGATGACGAACGGCTCTTCCAGAATACTGCCTACCGTATGCCGCGCATTCAGTGATTCCATCGGGTCCTGGAAAATGATCTGCATGTCGCGCCGCACGGCTCTCCATTCGCGTCTGCCGAGCGCCCTCAGGTCCCGGCCCTCGAACAACACCCGGCCCCGGGTCGGGCGTAATAGATTCAGAATCACGCGCCCGACCGTGCTCTTGCCGCAACCGGATTCGCCCACGAGCCCCAAAGTTTCGCCGCGGTGCACCTGCAACGAAACGTCGTCGACAGCGTGAACGTCGCCGATCTTGCGCAGGAATACACCGGCACGGACCGGAAAATGCTTAGTTAGCTTCCGGACTTCGAGGACGGGTGTCGTCATGCAGCAATGCGGCGCCAGTGATGGCAGGCGACCTCGTGGTGCGTTCCGCAGACCTCGAGCCGGGGCACCTTCGTTCGACAGCGCTGATCGGCGTGGGGGCATCGGTTCGAGAACCGGCAGCCGGGCGGCAGCGCGTTCAGCGCGGGCACGACCCCTTCGATGGTGGACAGCGGGCTCTTGAGCGGAGTGTCCAGTTGCGGAATCGAATCGATCAGGCCCCGGGTATAGGGATGGCGCGGCGTGCGGAAGAGCTCCCCGGCCGGGGCCCGTTCCGTGATCCTGCCGGCATACATCACGAGCACCTTGTCGCAGAGCTGCGCAACCACACCGAGGTCGTGGGTGATGAAAATCACCGCCATGCCATGCGTCCGCTGCAGCGCCTCTATGAGCTCCAGTATCTGGGCCTGCACGGTGACGTCCAGCGCGGTCGTCGGCTCGTCCGCAATCAGCACGTCCGGATTGCCGGCGAGCGCCATCGCGATCATGACCCGTTGGCGCATGCCACCCGAGAGCTGGTGGGGATATTCCCGCAGCCGCTGCGCTGGCGCCGGTATGCCCACCTGCTCCAGGAGCTCGATGGCGCGGTCGCTGCGCGCCGCGTCGTAGACCTCGGGCTCGTAGAGATCGATCGCCTCCATGAGCTGCTTGCCGATCCGATGGACCGGGTTCAGTGCTGTCATCGGCTCCTGGAAGATCATCCCGATCCGTTTGCCGCGCACGGCTTTGAGGGAGCGGGCATCCGACTCGATGATGCGCTCGCCCTTCAGCAGGATCTCACCGTGCTCGACCACGCCTGCAGGCTTCGGCAGCAGTCCCATGACCGCGAGGGCGCTGACCGTCTTACCGCAACCGGATTCCCCGACGAGCCCGAGCGTCTCACCAGCATTGAGCTCGTAGCTCACACCGTCCACCACCCGGGTGAAGCCGTCCTCGGTATGGAATCCGCAACTGAGGCCTGTGACCGTCAGGATCGGTTCGGCCATCAACTATTCGCCGCGCCAGGTCGTGTCGGTGATGTTCACGACTTCGAACGTCTCTCCACGGGCGCGGGCCGCCAGGGTCTCGGCCTTAATGTCCTGGTCGATCCAGAAGAGCCCCTCGACCAGCGGGTTGAATATAGCCTCGGTGGTCCGCGAGGCGTAGTGCTCCGGCAGCCGGAGCCAGCGCCAGTAGGCCTCTCGCGTGTAGGGGATCTTGTAGGTCGGGATGAAGACGCCGGAGTCGTGGACCATCTGCTCCAGCGTATGGGCGAGCCGGACCCGGGTCTCCTTATCCGAGGCGGCACGATACTCCATGATGAGCCTGTCCATCTCGGGATCCGCCGTATTCGTGATGTTGTTGGTCTGGGGCTTTCCGGCGTTGTCCGAGTGATAGTGCTGCCAGAACCGCGGTGTCAGGCTGGCCCCCCACGCCATCCAGGTGATCTGGTGCTGCTTCTCCAGGATCTGTTTGAAAGCCGCCGAAGAATCGAGAAGCTGCAGGTTCAGCTCGATACCCGCCTTCCTCGCCTCTTCGCGCAGCAGCACGAGTCGCGGCGTGTGCTCCTGGGTGCTGTACACGACCCTCAGCGCGAGGCGCTGATTGCCCCTCATCCGGATACCGTCGGGTCCGCGGGTCGCGAAGCCGGCGGCGTCCAGGTACTCGCCGGCCCTGCGGAGGTCGAACTCCCGGGGTTGGATGTCCGGGTTCGAGTAGTCCCAGTAGCCGTCATGATGGGTCCTGAGCCGTTCATAGTCGCCGCGGAGCACCGTCTTTAGCATCAGTTCCACGTTCATCGCATGCGCAAGGCCTAGACGGATGTTCTTGTCTGCCAGAATCGGGTCGGCCGTGTTCAGCCACATGCCGGCCGACGGCTGGGGCGTATCCGTGTAGAACTTGATCCGGTTAATGTAACCGTTGTCGAACGCGGGCCCGCGTGCCTTTTCGTGCCAGAAGTGCGGCATCAGCACCGGGAACGCGTCCAGCTCGCCCCGGAGAAAATACTCCCAGGCCACGTTCATGTCCCGTATCACCGTGACCCGCACGGTCTGCGGATTGAAGCGATTAGCCAGGTAGCGTTTCTCGTCGCCCCACCAGGCCTCGTTGCGCTCAAACTCGACGAACTGCCCCTTCTCGACTCGGGAGATCCGGTAGGCTCCGGTCCCCGGCTCGCTCCGCCAGTTGTAGTCCCGCACCCAGTTCTCGTCGAGCCTGTGGAAGTGCCGCGGCGTCGGGCTCAGGCCGTACTCGAAGAGTAGTTCCTCCCTGGGCTTCACTGTGGCGCCCTCGACGGAGATCGTCAGGTCGTCGTGCTTGACCACGTTGACGATCTGGTTCGTGTAGTGGTTGTTGTACCAGGGCGCGACGATGTGCTCGGAGCGCATGAAATCGATGGTGAAAAGATAATCATCCGCCGTCACGGGCTTGCCGTCCGACCACCGGGCGTCCGGGTCCAGCTGGTAGTAGACGGTCTTGGCATCGGGATCGAAGGCCCAGTGGGTCGCGAGCTGCGGAATGAAATCGAGCGTGTTCGGGTGCACGGTCACCAGCCCCAGGTTGGTGAAGCGCTTGTATGCCGAGAACGCGTCGTTACTGTCGGGACCCACGGTCCGCAGCGTGAGCGGGAAGCTGCTCATGAACGTGTTGAACGCCCCCCCGCGCCGGGCCTCGGGAGAAGACCAGACAGGGTCTTCCTCGTTCGTGACCCACTCCAGACCATCTGGCAGCGGCACGCTGTCGTAGGTGGGCAGGTCCGCAACGAAGCGGGTCTCCATGACCAGGTCGATGGCGTCGCCGGCACTGACCACCGGACCCTGGGCTGCCTCCTCTTGCCCGCAGGAAGCCACCGCCAGCGATAGCAAGAGAAGCACGAGTGTCCTGGTCATAGCGCGATTCCGGATTGCTGATAGTGGCTATTTTACTCGTAAAACGTGAATTTCTTGGGGTCGAAGGCCTCACGAATGGCCTCCCCGATGTAGGCCACCATGAGCAGCACGATCGTCATAGCGGCCACTACGGATGTGACAATCCACGGCGCCTGAAGGTTCGCCGTGCCCTGGGCCAGCAGCTCACCCCAGCTCGGCGTGGGGGGCGGCAGCCCGAAGCCCAGGTAGTCGAGCGCGGTGAGCGCCGTAACGCCAGAGGCCACCGAGAAGGGGATGAACGTCACGACGATGGACACGGTGTTCGGCAGAATATGCCGGAACACGATGCGGGTGTTCGATGCGCCCAGCGCTCGGGCGGCCGCTACGTACTCTCGGGCCTTCTCTTTATAGGTAGACGTGCGCATGTACCACGTCATTCCCATCCAACCGAAGATGACCATGACGGTCACGAGGGTCCAAAACGTCGGCACGACCACAGATGCGACGATCATGATCACGTAGAGAAACGGCACGTTGGACCAGATCTCGATCACACGCTGGAACACAAGATCGAACGCGCCACCCCAGAAACCCATCGCGCACCCGATGGCGATGCCGACAATGTAGTTGCAAGCTAGGAGAATCACGGAGAACGCCATGGCGAGACGGAACCCGTAGACGAGCCTTGCGAGGACGTCCCGCCCAGAGACGTCCGTGCCGAGGAAATGCCGGTCCTCGAGCCTCGGGGGGTAGGGTGGAAACGCGTCGAGCTTGAAGTTCGTCTCGAAGGCGCTATAGGGCACGGGGGGCATCAAGACCCAGTTGCCGGGCTGGTCCTGGAAGAGGACCTTCAACGCCCGGTAGTCCGTCTCGTAGTCGTAGTCGAGGCCGAATGCGGTGCCGGGCATGAAAGCGGAATACGTCGGAAAGTAATAGCTCCCCTCGTACCGAACGACGAGGGCGCGGTTATTGACCAGCAACTCCGCAACGAGGCTCAGGGCGAGCAGCACGCCGATCGCGATCAGCGAATAGTAGCCCCGTTTGATGGTTCGGAACCGTCGCCACTGCTTCGCCGTCTGCGGGCTGATGCGGATCACTCTGATACCCTCACTGCCCGAACTTGACTCTCGGGTCGACGATGGCAACGCAGATATCGGAAAGAATATTGCCGATCAGAAACAGCAGCGACGAGATTACGAGTATTCCCATGACGACCGGATAATCCCTCTCGACCAACGACTCGAAACCCAGCAGCCCGAAGCCGTCGATGTTGTAGATCCTCTCGATGAGGAAAGACCCTGTGAGGATCAAAGAGATGTTGTTGCCGAACGAGGTCGCGATAGGTATTAGGCTGTTGCGCAGGGCGTGGCGCGTCACTGCCTGACGGAAAGTCAAGCCCTTCGCGATCGCGGTGCGTACGTAATCCGCGGCCAGATTGTCCATGAGCGAGTTCTTCATCATGAACGTCGTGACGGCGAAGCTTCCCGCCATGTACGAGAGCAGCGGCAACACGGCGTGGTATGCGATATCCGTAACCTTCTGCCACGGCCCGAGCTGATCGAAGTTGTTGCTCACGAACCCGCCGAGTGGGAACCACTCGAGTTGCGACGCGAAGAACGTCAGGAGAGCAATGCCGACGACATATCCCGGTATCGCGTATCCAAAGAACACGAGGCCCGAGGTGACGTTGTCGAACTGACTCTTGTGCCTGACCGCTTTCGCCATTCCGAGTGGGATGCATACGGCGTACGTCAGTATCAGCGTGGTCAGTCCGTAGAAGATCGAGATCGGGAAACGCCCCTTGATCGTGTCCCAGACGGGTTCGTTGTAACGGGTCGAAGTGCCGAGGTCGAGCACCAGCACCTGCCTCAGCCAGTCCACATAGCTGACGAGCACCGGCTTGTCGAAGCCGTAGTAGGCCCGGAGCTGATCCATCTGGGCCGCGGAGAGCCCGGTTGGCCCGACGGCGCCCGAAGTCACGGCAGCCGCGCGATCGCCGCCGGCGAGCAGCGCCTCGTTCAACGCCCGCTCGATGGGCCCGCCGGGCACAAGCCGTGTGACTGCGAACACCAGGAGCGTAATGCCGAGAAAAGTCGGGATGATCAGCAGGAAACGCCTGATGAAGTAGCTCGTCATCTCCATGAGGTCAAGCCTACCGCATTACCCTCGGCCGACGCACCGACGCCTCGCGAGCAGGGAGAAAAACGCGCAAAGACTCGTCGAAGTCTGCTATCGACACTACCGCGCCGGGCCATGGGTCCACGGCCGCCGGCATCGAGTCAACGTCGACCAGGGGAGCATGAGATCAACCCTGTCAGCCGATTCCGCCAACGGGACTGCCGCTGAGGGAGGCCGCCTGCCTTGGACCGCCAAAGGGAAAAGCTCGGACCTTTGCTCGCGACTGTTTCGCTCAGGCTTCTGTCACTCCAAGCCTTTCGCCAGTAACGTGCTATGTTCCTCGAATCGTCGGGCGAAAAGCTAAGGCGTCCTTCCTCTGCCATTTTCTCGCTCTCAGAGAGTCAGTTGAGCCACTTGCTTCCCGTGCGCTAGATACTGATAAAAAGGCTGATTGAAATTGATGCTGAGCGAACTCAGTAACGCGAGATTATCAATCAAAACAACAAACAACGGAAGCCTAGATCTGACCACATCAATCCTCGCGGTCGCTGGCGCGGATATACCCGTAGAAGCACGGCTCGAGGGCATCAATTTGCAGCCTGTACTCGAAGGCAAGAGTCAGGAAGTCGAGCAGACACTTTTCTGGAGGGTTCGTCGCGGTGATCGCGGGCAGCTTGCAGCGCGCTCAGGAAAATAAAAGTTAGTTATAGATGGCTCGCGCCCCTTGCTGTTCGATTTACAAGCTGACATCTCGAAGCGCGACAATTTGGTCGGACATCCGCCGGCACGTGCTCGGAAACTCAAAACTCCTCTAACTGCATGGGAAGCGGATGTGCACGGTAAGGCCTCTCGTTTCAGCGGGGCGCTATAAATTCGGCTCTTGGCTGGGAGCAGACATCGCTGCAGTGCAGCATTGTCGACCTAATCAAGTGATTCTGAACGGCCGCTACCGACTGCAATTTCAACCGATGGACGCAACACATTCGGCGAATCGGCCGTTCGGGATATTGGCCGATGGATATTTCCACGGGTGTGGGCTACGGTAAATGAACGGCTCATTAACAGTTGATCCCGACTGCTTCCCGAGTCGTGTACCCTTCACATGCATCAATCGCGGAGGTGGGCCGACATGCCAGCAAGACCAGTCGTTATCGTTGACATCGAAGTTCCGTTTATGTCCCTGGTAAAACTATTTGTAAAAACAGCCATCGCGCTGGTTCCTGCGGCCATAATTGTGGCGGTGTTTTGGGCGCTAATTGCTGGGGCAATGGGCCGCCTGTTTACCAGTCTAAGCGGAGGAGCATAATACTCAGCGCCAGCTCCGGCCGGCGTGACGGAGTTCCCGGCGAGCCAGGGTTTGGTTTTCATGGCGTTTCGTTAGCTCAGGGCCTGAAGCTGCAGCGGTGCGCGGCCTGCGCCCGCGCCTATGGAGTTGATCTCAAAATCAGATAAAAGCATTGAGCAGCGCCGCCATTTTCTCGCGGGTATTCTGATCCGGGAGTTCTCCGATGCCTCCACCCATGTTATCCAGCGCGTGCTCGGGATTCGAGGTTTCGGTAAGGACGCAGGTCACAGCAGGATGGCTGACGATGAACTTCAGGGAAAACTGAGCCCAGGTGGCACAGCCGAACTCGGCTGCCCAGTCCGGTAAGGCCCTGTTTCTTACAAGCGCAAAGTAGCGGCCGTTCATGAAGGGACGGTTGATCACAACAGCGACCTCGTGCTCCATGGCCATGGGCAGCAGACGATTCTCCACGTCGCGTTCTAACGCCGAATAGGGAACCTGAACGAAATCGAGCATCCCTGTGGGCATGAGCTCCAGCATGGCCGGCTGGGCGACGGCTCGCCAGTTGGCAATGCCGATGTAGCGGGCTAAGCCTTCGTCTCGCAAACGACGCAGATTGGCCGATCGCGTTTGTAACTCACTGACCTTGGAAATGCTGATCAAATCGACGGGGCGACCGTCGCGAACATCTCGTAAAGCACGTAGATCGGACCTGTCCATTGCCATATTGGACCCGTCCACATAGGCGCTGAGAAAAACTCCAGCGGGCTGCGGAGCGGCTGCCAGCACTGTAAACCTGCTTTGGCCTCGCGCGTCCACGACCGAGCCGCCGTGTTGGCTGAGAATGCTCAGCAGTCGGCGCGACACTTCCCGGTCGTCGCCGCTGAATGCCGGAGAGTTGCCGAGTCCTATAATGCCAAGAGTCTCATCCGCTCCGGGAATCGCGCGTTGAATGAGGCGGGCCGTTTGTGACCGGGCGCCACCGGGCCAGACTGCCGCCACGGCAACGGCAGCGGCCCGTGCCAGGAAACGCCGGCGAGAGGCGTCGCTGTCAGGTTGGGTCACGTTATTTGCGCTGCTGATTGAGCGAGGTTTCTCCATGAACGGCCTCCTGTGCTGGGCCTTCGGGATGGATAGGAATTGCCAATACCCTAACATGCCCCCTAGGCAGCGAGCGCTTGCCAAACGAGATACCGAAAATGTTCGAGCGCGTTTCTCTCGCGTCAGCCACTGGTTTTGGTCGTTAGCCGCCGGCCAGTCTAAGCTCAACGCCTTTTGCACTGTGCTAGGGGTGGTGGCTTCAGGCCCAAAGCCGCCACTCTTGCTCAGTCGCGCCCAGGGATCATGAACTTGTAATACATCCCGGTGGGTGTTTCCGTAGGACCAAATGGTCCGGGCACCTGATTGCTGACCGGTTCCAGGCTCTTCAGATATGCCACTAGCGCATGAGCGTCGGCGTCGCTAATTTCGGCAAACGCGCGCCACGGCATGGCTGGCGCCAGGATCCGCCCATCGGGCCTTTCACCGGTGCGTATGGCCTTGATGATATCCTGCTCAGACCACGAGCCAAGGCCGGTCTCCACGTCGGGGGTGAGATTGGGTCCATGAAACACTCCAAGGCCGGGAAGTTCGTAGCCGAATTCGCTACCGGCCAGATCGGGACCGCGCTCACCGCCAGTCAAAATACCGGGTGTATGGCATTCGACGCAAACCATGACATGTGCCAGATACTCGCCCCGTTCTATCGGCGTCTGCGCGGGCGAACAAGCGTAGCTGAGTATTGCGGTGACAAGCAGCAAGGCTGCTCCGGGAGAGAGAAGTGGTTTCGCCATGATTATTCCTCGCGACGTTGTCAATATTCTGCCTCCAATTGGGGCGGCTCAAGTTGGTGCTATACAGAACGAAAAAATTTGATGTCATAGTATCGGGTTTCAAACTCATGAACTATGATCTTTATTAACTGCTCTCGGCATAATCCAACATGCTTACAGCGCGGCAATTCCAGCTGATAGGCGTGATGTTTCTGGCGGCTATCGAGCCAGGGCGGTTACCCGAAAAGCACAAGAAGGTCAACTTGCAACTGTTCTGATTGCCTTGCCATAAGTGGACACGATTCCATCAAAGAAGTCCGGGTTTGATGTTGGGAAATATGTGTTGCTGACGATTGTCGCAATGCTGGCGTTCGCAGCAAATTCATTGTTGTGCCGGCTTGCTTTGGGGCAACAACTTATCGACGCGGCAAGCTTTACTGCAGTCCGTGTGATCTCCGGGGCAGTGACGCTCGGATTGATCATGCTGCCCCGCTGGCGTGCTGCGGGGCGCGCTAAAGTCGACTGGCGCTCTTCCGCTATGCTTTTTGTCTACATGGCGTTTTTTTCCTTCGCATATCTCTCCCTGAGCGCGGGAACAGGCGCGTTAATTCTGTTTGGCGCGGTACAGCTGACCATGTTTATCGCGGCGCTAAGGGGGGGCGAGCATTTCCCGTTGTTGTCATGGGCCGGGCTGGCTCTGGCAGTAATCGGACTAATCTACTTGGTTTCGCCCGGCCTCACAGCGCCCGATCCTCTGGGCGCCATCCTCATGGCCATCGCCGGTGTCGCTTGGGGATTCTATTCATTGCTGGGTAGGAACGTTGTCAATGCCGTGGAAGCCACGGCAAATAGCTTCATCTACTCGGTGCCTTTCGCGATCATCGTCGCCCTTTTGTTCGTAGACAAACTGCACAGCTCTTCGAGCGGCTTAATCCTGGCTGCGGTCTCTGGGGCCATCACCTCTGGTCTCGGCTATGTCGTATGGTACTCGGCCCTGCGTGGCCTGACGGCCACGCGTGCAGCCACAGTACAGCTGTCTGTCCCGGCAATCGCCGCTGTCGGGGGAGTTCTGTTTCTCTCGGAACCAGTTACGCCGCGACTGGCAGCGGCTACCGTCGCAACTCTGGGCGGTGTTTGGATCGTATTGGCTAGGCGGGCTGCGCGACCGGCCAGCTCAAACTGACAATGTGCCGGTGCCGGCTCCTCGCCTTCGAGTGCCGATCGCCAATCGGCGAGCCTTCACGTGTTGCACCGCAGCATCTGGTTTGGCCACCGACCCAACGGCGCCTCTTATCCGCTGGAACCGCGCGGTTTTCTGCCTTCCCTTAAGCTTTGAGTGTTTGGAAATACGCATCCCGCGCCCGTTGAGGACAGCACCCGTGCGGTAAGCGGGCAGCACGGGCGAATCCAATTCCGCCAGTTGCGACGAACACTACAGTAACCGTCAGGCCGGCTTTCCTATTGTTTTTAATTTTCAGGAGGTTACCTCCTGATTGAGCAAGCAGGGGAAGTTGGCTGAAACGTCCGGACGAGTGGCTGTGGAGGGGATACTCGTGGCGCGGTGGGGTAACGGGAAGGGACGCAGCAGCACTTAGGGGGGTCTTTGCATCAGCAGGGATGATGGGGAAGGTTGCCGATACAACAGTTGGTCCAATCGGTGCCGTCGGCCGGCATGAGAACGAGCATTCGATGTTCACTGGAATAGTTCAGGAAATAGGTCAGATCGCATCTCTGCGTGGGGCACTGCTGAGTGTACGTGGCTCAAAAGTTCTACACCTGCTAAAGGAGGGCGACAGCATAGCCGTGGATGGCGCATGTCTGACTGTCGTTGGTTTCGATGCGGCGACTTTCAGCGTGCAGGTCTCTCCAGAGACTTTTCGCCGCACCACGCTCGGTAAGCGTGCCGCCGGCGATCGCGTGAATTTGGAGCGCGCGATGGCCGTCGGCGATCGTTTTGACGGGCACTTCGTTCAGGGCCATGTGGATGGTGTCGGGCTCGTCACCAACGTCGTGCCTGAGGGTGAATTTCAGCGATGGACTTTTCAGGCCTCCGAGGCTGTCGCCAAGTTCCTGGCGCCAAAGGGCGCTGTCGCCATCGACGGGATCAGTCTCACCGTCATCGACCCGCAGGCGGATTCCTTCGAAGTTGCGATCATCCCCGCCACTGTGGAAAAGACAACGCTGCAACATAAGAAACCGGGTGATGCTGTCAACATGGAGGCAGACATCATTGGAAAACAGATCTATCACTACCTGCACCGCGAAGCTGAATCTGGGATAACGATGGAGGCATTGAAACGCTATGGATTCGCATGACCGCACGCCATTCAGCCCGATCCCCGAGATTTTGGATGAACTCCGTGCGGGTCGTATGGTTATCCTTTGCGATGACGAAGACCGGGAGAATGAAGGAGATCTCGTGATCGCGGCAGAGATGTGCACCGCCGAAAGCATTAACTTTATGGCGAAATATGGACGCGGCCTGATCTGCCTCTCTCTAACGCCGGAGCGAATCGACGAGCTGGCCTTGCCTCCGCAAACCACAAAAAACAGCTCGCCCTTTAACACTGCTTTCCACGTTTCCATCGAAGCAAAACGTGGCGTCACGACGGGGATTAGCGCCGCAGACCGCGCGCGGACAGTGCTTACGGCCATTGACCCTGCGTGCAGCGGCAATGACCTCGTCACACCAGGTCACATGTTTCCTCTTCGTGCTCGCGAGGGCGGCGTCCTGGTGCGTGCGGGACAAACCGAAGGCAGCGTCGACATGGCGCGCCTGGCGGGGCTCAATCCTTCCGCCGTTATCTGCGAAATCATGAACGACGACGGCACCATGGCGCGTGTCCCTCAACTGAAAGAGTTCGCCGCAAGACACAACATGAAGATGTGCACGGTTGAGGCCATCATCGAGTGGCGGCGCAGGAATGAAAAGCTAGTCAGCCGCGCTGCGGAAACCACTATTCCCTCGCAACACGGTCCGTGGCGTGTTATCGCCTACGCCACTGACATCGACGACAAGGCCCATGTGGCGCTGGTGTATGGGGACATAGAGGCCAGGAAAGAGGTGCTCGTCCGCGTCCATTCCGAGTGCCTCACGGGCGACGTATTTGGCTCGTTGCGCTGCGACTGCGGGCCCCAACTGGACTCGGCTATGGCGGCCATAGCAAGGGAGGGAGCAGGGGTTATTGTCTACATGCGGCAGGAAGGACGCGGCATCGGCCTCATCAACAAACTCAAGGCCTACAATCTGCAGGATTCTGGGATGGACACCGTCGAGGCCAATGTTCACCTCGGGTTTAAGCCAGATCCCCGGGAATACGGACTCGGCGCGCAAATCCTCCACGACGTGGGCGTCCGCAGCATGCGCCTACTTACAAATAACCCGGTTAAGCGCTCCGGACTCGAGGGCTACGGACTGCAGGTGACGGGGCGAGAACCCCTGGTGATCCCGGCGAACGAAAACAACGTTCGTTATTTGAGCGCGAAGAAGCAAAAAATGGGTCATCTGCTGGGCGACGTTGCGGAATTGGGCGGCGAGAGAGCGTAGGACATCATGGTAAAAGTAATAGAAGCCAATCTCCTCGGCGGCGACCACGCGTATGGCATCGTCGTCTCCCGATTCAACGACTTCATTACCTCGAAGCTACTTGATGGCGCCGTGGATACCCTCAAGCGACATGGGGTACCTTCTGACAACGTCACCGTTGTCTGGGTGCCCGGGGCGTTTGAAGCACCGACCGCGCTCAAAAAAATGGCAGAGTCCGGTAAGTACGATTGCTTGTTGTCGATAGGATGCGTCATTCGCGGGGGCACGCCCCATTTTGACTATGTGGCCGGCGAAGCGGCTAAAGGAGCCGCGGGGGTCTCCATGACAACCGG
This sequence comes from Gammaproteobacteria bacterium, assembly GCA_041556855.1. GTDB lineage: Bacteria > Pseudomonadota > Gammaproteobacteria > Steroidobacterales > JBFFHS01 > JBFFHS01. Next base: position 5,735 of record JBFFHS010000061.1, on the reverse strand, counting down.
CGTGCCGGTTATTTTCGGCGTGCTGACCACCGACACCATAGAGCAAGCCATCGAACGGACCGGCACCAAGGCCGGCAACAAGGGCAGCGAAGCTGCCGCAGCAGCCATCGAGATGGTTAGTCTCATGGGTCAGCTTTAGGGGATTGGCGACCGCGGCCGCGCGAGGAAAATGCGGCTAGACCCTCCTCATGGAGCAGCAGTGACCGATCCTCAACCTCGGAAAAACCAACCATTGCCAACGGGGCGTTGGCCCCTTTCAGGGTTGTAGCGCCGAGCAACCCAGTCCGGACTGCTGCCGGAGTACGACGTAGCACAGGGCCCTAGTCGTCCCGGCTGTACGGGTCGTATCCCTCAGGGGCTAGTTCGTCGTCGAGAAGATTGAGGAAATCCACGTCTAGGGGCGCCATCAGCTTGGCAGTATCGTCGTCTTTCCGCCGCCTGGGATGCGTCCGCAATCTCCAGACTGAGTTGCCTTTGTCATCAAAGGCCGCTTCACCGGAGCGGGTGTTATCGGTATCACGTCCCCGACGGTCCGGTCCTTGATATGACGGGGTTTCGATCTCCGGTTTGGCGGGAAAGGATTTGTTGCGAAGCGGCATGATCTTGGGGTTTCCGACTGATTGGTCAAAATATAGTACGAAGTGGCAACGTTGGAGCGTGAACCGAGTCTCGATTTTCCCCGCGGACTTGAAAAAAAATGCCGATCCTGCCTGTTCGCGGGATTTCGAGCGCTTGGAATGGGCAGGCGCGCCTCGGGAGCGGTGGACAGTGCCTGCGGGCGGCATTTGGATGCCGGTTGATCAGCGGTCGTGGCCCTGCGCTGCAATGATCGGCGGGAGCTCCTTCGTGGACTCAGGGAGCGTGAGGCTGCAAAGGTATCTGGTTTGAGAGAACGGGGCGCACGAACAGCGTTGCAACGAGAGTTCACTATCATTGTCGCCTCTTATATCTTCATAATCGTAACCGGTTGTCTTTTGCTTGGAATTGGCTTGGTCGAACTAAGTTGATGGCGCGAGCCTGGGATGTCTGCACGAACGCTGGGCGCCTGGCGACGACAGATTGCGGGGATCGACTCGAGCGATCGGTATTACCGTAAGGTCAAGGCGCACTGACGCGACAATGGGCGAACGGTAACCTTCTATTACCAGGGAAACACGTAACGCAATGGCATCCACGAGTTTGGGGAAGGGCACAACCCGGCGCGAACTCTTGATGGGTGTTGCCGGCGTGCTGGCGGTCAGTCCGGCGGTTGGACGGCCGATGCGAGCCGCGCCAAGATCCGATGTTGTGGTGATCGGCGCCGGACTGGCTGGGCTCAATGCCGCAATCCTACTCAAAGAAGAAGGAATGAAGGTGACCGTCCTGGAAGGCGCCAGCCGTGTCGGCGGACGGGTGTTTACGGCGGATCACATTGACGGCCGGCCAGAGCTGGGTGCCTCCCAGATCGGTCCCTACTATGCCCGGGTGCGGGATATGGCCACGCGCCTTGGCGTGGAGCTGGCCAGCGGTGCAAACATCAGCGCAGCCTATGCTTACTCCATCGGCGGCGAGCTGATCGGCAAAAACGCATGGGAGGACCATCCGCTCAACAAAACCGTTGGGGCGGAAAGGGCCCGGCCGCCTTCGGCCTTGCTCGCGTCCGCCATGGCCGAACACAATCCGCTCAAAGGACTGGACGACTGGCTTGAACCCGCGGCCGCAGATCTCGATGTGCCACTGGCCAAGTGGCTAAGAGATCAGGGCATTTCTGCCGAGGCGGCTCGCCTGATCAATGAGGGCCCGGTTGATCCCGACATCTGGAGTGTTTCTGCCTTGATGATGCTGCACGACGACGCCCGTAACCGGCTCTGGGTATCAGGACAGTCTGCGGATCTCGACCGCTTTCAAAAGCGCGGGCCGACCAGCCACCGGGTTGTCGGCGGCACCTCGCGTCTGCCGGAGGCCATGGCTCGCCATCTCGGCGAAGCCGTGCAACTGGAGAAGTTGGTGACGCGCATCGGCGTAGAGGCAAGCGGTGTCGCGGTGTCTTGCCAGGATCGAACGACCTACGCTGCCGATTTTGCCGTCTGTGCAGTGCCATTCGCCGTCCTGCGGCGAATCGCCATAGATCCGCCGCCGCCGCCGCTGCAGGCAGAAGCCATTCGATTACTGCCCTATCGGAGCAATACGCAGGTCCATCTCCGGCTCAAAGGGGATCCCTACTGGAACGAGGATAACCTGGATGCCTCAATCTGGAGCGATGGTCCGGTTACCCTAGTGCGCCAGAAAATTGCGCCCGACGGCAGCCGTGACCGATTGCAGGCCTTGAGCCTGGGCAAGAAAGCAGACCGGCTCGACCAGATTGCGCCCCGCGCACGAGCTGAATTTGTGCTGGCCGAAATTGAGCGCATGCGCCCATCCACGAAAGGAAAATTGGAGGTCACCGGCATGCACTCGTGGGCCCAAGCGGCCCTCTCCGGTGGGTTCCGGCATTCCTTTTTTCCGGGCCAGATATCCCGTTTTGCCCAGCACATGAGTCAGCCCCATGGTCGCATCCACTTCGCCGGCGAGCACACTCGGCGAATCGAAATCGGCATGGAATCCGCCATGGAGTCGGGCGAGCGCGCGGCATTGGAAATTCTCGAGCGGGTGGCCTAGTGAACAACGGACTGGGTAGTCCTGTCCATGATAAATCTGCAGAAGAGTTCAGCCCTCACTCGTCGGGCGTCTGCTACCGGCGTGATCAGCATGCGAAGCGTCGTTCTGTCAGAGACCAGCTTTCGCCCTTGCGGAGCAGGGGTGGCCAATCAAATTCCCGCGACTAGCCGGACCGGTTACACTTAGGGCACCCTCGTGCGGGTCTTTGAACACTTATGCCAAGACAAGGCTTATCCAAGGCTGTAGGGGCAGCGATCAGCCTGTTCGCCTTATCCGCGGCGGCGGAGAACGTTTCGCTGCAGGCTCAGTCCGTCTTTCGTGATTGCAGCGACTGCCCGGAGATGGTGATCATTCCACCCGGCTCCTTTGACATGGGGTACGACGGGGGCATTTCGCAAGATCGATATGACGGGCCGGTTCACCGGGTGACTATTCAATACGCATTTGCGCTGGGTCGTTTCGAAATCACTACGGCACAATTTCGCCGGTTTGTAGAGGAGTCCGGACACGAGACACCCAATGACTGCCGCATCTGGACAGCGGACGGTATGCGCAACACCCCGGGCCTGAGTTGGCGCAATCCCGGTTACAACCGGCCGCCCCTGGATGAGGAGCCGGTGGCCTGCATCACCTGGCCCGATGCCAAAGCCTACGTGGCGTGGCTGCAAGCCAAGACGGGTCAGCCCTATCGCCTGCCTACGGAGGCGGAATGGGAATACGTTGCCCGCGACCGCAATACCCAGACTTTTGCCTGGGGCGAAGACCCGGACGACGCCTGTGCCTATGCCAATGTCTATGATGAGTCCGGGCGCAATCCATTACGCCCCAATACGCCCGTAAACTGTGACGATGGCTTTGCCATGGCCTCACCCGTGGGCGCCTTCCCACCCAACAGTTTCGGTGTCTACGACATCGTCGGGAACGTCTGGGAATGGGTCGAAGACTGTTACGTGGCTCCCTATGGTGACCAGCCAACCGATGGCCGCCCCTATCTCCTGGAGGACGGTTGCAGCGTGCGCAGCGTGCGGGGCGGATGCTGGTCTACCCAAACCCAAAGGCTACGGCCGACCTTCCGCGGTCGAGATGAGGAAACCCTCATCACGCAGGTTTTCGGACTGCGCATTGCTCGGGATCTGCGGTAAGCATCATGACACTGCGGCCGCCGGAGGTGCCAGCCTTGCCGGGCGGTTCTTGCGTGATTGTGGCGCGTTTGCCGGCAGGCAAGGCGGCGACACCGCCACCAACGTGGCCCGGATAGACCTTTCTTTAGGTCGGGGCGACGATGCACCGCCACTGAATCAGTGATCTGCCCCGCAGAACGCCCGCACGTTCAGGGTGAGTATGTATCTCGAACGTTCGGCACCTTGCCACCGGTCGATAGATGGCCATCCATCCAACTAGATGAGCCGTTGGGCCCTAAGGGACCAACCTTTTCGCCAATTGACGGAGTAAAACGGCGCCATCGCCCCGATAGGCACTGCCATGCATGCAGGCCAGCGTGCGAGGGCCCAGTGCCGCCAATCGTTCGATGGTCGATTGGGTATTCGGGCTGTGGGCAAAATAATCCATCCCTGTCCGCATGGCCTCGCTGGCTTCGAGGATGTCGTCCGCCAGAGGCTCGTGCTGGTGACCACCTTGGGTGAATAGATCTCCGCAAAACAACACCTTTGCGTGCTCCTCAAAAAGGAAGCCATTCTCCCAGGCATGTGGCACGTGGGGAGCGTCAATCCACTGTACTCGATGCTGTCCCAGTGACAGCGTCTCATTATCGGCTAATACATGGGGTGGGCGGGAAGCCAAGTCGCCGACGCTGGTCATGGCAGCAATCTCGCCACAGAGTGGTACGGCTTGGGGAGCCGCGCTAAGAAAGTCATTGAGCGCGCCGCACTCATCCGCCTCGACGTGGCAGAAAGCGATGTAACGCAGTTCCTCAACAGGCAGAACCGTTTTGATGGCTTCACAAACGGGGGAAAATAAACCCCGCAGGCCGGTATGGAACAGCAGTGGTTTCTCGTCGACGAGCAAATACTGATTAAAGGAAAACCCCCCGGGCACAATATCTGGCGAAACACCCGTGCTGATGCGGTAAAGGTCGTCATCAATGCTATCTATTCTTGTAGTCGGCTGGTTCATCCGTTGTCTAATCGCTCCGCTTTGTGACAACACTTTTAGTCAACCTGGCCTAGATTATCCACGTTCGCCTTGCGAATTACACGAGGCCAAGGGGAATATCTCTTGGTTTTTGCTGTTTTGGGCGTCAGGCGAAGAAGGACCATAAACGTGCGTGTGGAAGCGCACCCCGCCGGTCCCTATTGATTGCGGCTGCAAACGCTAGCGGAAAGGGCGACGCGGGTGCCCGGATGAGGTTGCGGAAGACCGCTTTCCGACGGATGGTGAACTCTGAAGCTAGGGCGGGAATCGGAAAGAGTCGCAAGCACCTTCGAAAATCTCAGCAAGCGACCACGACGAATGGCGGATTCTGCACAGAATCACTGGGATTGGTTGAAAAATCGGCTACCGGACGTTCAAGGGCACGCGATAGGCGTGTCGCTCTCTACTGACCAGATCACGAGCCAAACGTCTCGCAAGCTCAAATCTATTCGGCACGCCGGTATCGAGCGGGGCCATTGGGGCTGACGCCTTGGGCCTTGCTGCGCAGCCAGCGGGAATCCACTGCTTGAATCCCACTTGGGTCTCTGCCCACATCCGGCCCATAATGGGGGGTGATCTTCTGTCTCACTCGGACTGTGACAACATGGCAAACCGGACGCTTGGTTTCACCGCGGAACTGCATTCTTACCTGCTGGATGTGGGTGTGCGCGAACCAGAGGTCTTGCATGCACTGCGCGCCGAAACCGCGTCGCTCGATGCGGCCATCATGCAAATTTCGCCCGAGCAGGGTCAGTTCATGGCATTGTTGATGCGACTCATCAATGCTCGACGCACCCTCGAAATCGGGACTTTCACAGGCTACAGTGCTCTGGCGGTGGCCTTGGCGATGCCCCCGGACAGTCTCACCATCTGTTGCGATGTGTCGGAGGAATGGACGGATATCGCACAACGCTACTGGCAACGGGCTGGCGTGGCCGACAAGATTC
>JBFFHS010000060.1:0-21152 GCA_041556855.1 Gammaproteobacteria bacterium | reverse complement strand
CTGATCCAGGGCCGCGGCCTGCCCACCAGTGGCGAGCTGCGGGTGGGCGAGGCCATCGGGCTGCGCGCGACGCTGGCAGCCCTGACCGATACCAACCTGCTGCGCCGCTTCGATAAAGGCGAGCAGCCGGTGTACCTGATCACACCTGGTCGACAGCTCGCCGCCGCCTATTATCGCAACACCATCGTGCACTATTTTCTGGGCAGTGCGGTGGCAGAAGTGGCGCTGGCCGGCGCACAAAACGGTTCCGAAGCAACCTTCTGGGATGCGGCCCTGGAATTGCGCGATCTGCTGAAATTCGAGTTCTTTTTCGAAACCAAGGACCGCTTCCGGAAGGATATGACCGCCTATCTGGATAGCCGCTTTCCCGACTGGCGCGAACTGCTGGCCCAGGTTTTCACGCGCACGCCCCCCCTGTTCGGCCACGGCATCCTGCGCTCCTTCATCGAAACTTACCAAGTTCTCGCCCAGGTCCTGCTCAGCCGGGGCGATCAGAACGTGGCTGCCGACAATGAGGAGGCATTCGTGCGCGCATGCCTGGAACGGGGCGAGGAGATGCTGCTGCGCCGGCAAATCGCCACCGAGACCGCCTTGTCCCAACCGCTGATCAAGAACGCCATCAAGCTGGCTCAGCACCGGGGTTTGCTGCGCGGTGAGGAAGACTTGGCGGCTGGGCGGCAGGCTTTTGCTGGCGAGGTGCAGCGCGCCGCGGCCGCCGTGAATACGCTGCAACAACACTACGATCGGGGCTGGGCGGCGTGAGCCCATCCCGGTGCTACACTGATCGCACGTTCGTGAGGACTGTATGCGCCAGCTGAGCGGTTCCGACGCCTTCTTTTTGTACTCGGACAAACCGGGCAAGCACCAGCATGTCTCCACGATCTACCTGTATGACCCATCCACGGCGCCGGGCGGCCGGGTGGAGTTCCAGACCATTCTGGAGCATGTTCGGGAACGCCTCGGCACTTCACGCATTTTCCGCCAGCGGTTGGTCAAGGTGCCGTTCAATGTGGACTATCCCTACTGGATACACGACGCCCATTTCGATCTGGAATTCCACGTTCGGCACATCGCGTTACCTCATCCGGGCGACTGGCGCCAGTTCTGTATTCTGGCGTCACGGCTGCACGCCCGACCCGTAGACCTGCGCCGGCCGGTGTGGGAGATGTATGTCATCGAGGGCCTGGACCATATCAGCTTTCTGCCCGAGGGCGCCTTCGCGGTGCTGGTCAAGGTTCATCACGTCGCCTTGGATGACGTGACCGAGGACGATTTCACGGTGGCGCTTCATGATCTGTTGGCAACACCCGAGCCCGCGGAAAAGAAGCGGCGCTGGTTCTCCGAGACGGAGCCCGGTTCGGCCCAGCTGCTGGCCCTGGCCTGGTTCAACAACACCATCAAGTTGTTGGAAACGGGCCAGACCCTGTTCGACAAACTCCCGGTCGTCGGCAGCCGCACGGTGGACCCGGAGGATGTGCTGCACTTCGATCAGACCGCGGCGCCGCGAACCCGTTTCAACCGCAACATCTCGCCCCACCGGGTTTGGGATGTATGCTTCTTCAGCCAGACCGAGATCCAGAGCATCGCCCGGGCGGTGCCCGGCGCCACTGTGGAAGATACGGTGCTGGCGATCTGCGGCGGCGCGATGCAGCGCTATCTCAAAGCGAAGAACGAGCTGCCGGAAGAGTCGCTGTATGCCCTGGTGCCCTTGCACGTCCAGCGCAAGAGCCAGCAGGGTGTGCCGGGCCACCGGGTGCGGCTGGTGCGCACCCGGCTGACAACGGATCGTTCAGATCCGCTCAACCGGCTGGCTGCCATTCGGGAGGAAATGGTGGAAGCCGCGGCATTGAGGCCCTTAAGCGCCAGCGAGATGAGCGAAATGCAGGATGTGTTGCCGTCCACGGCAATGACGCTGGCAGCCAAGACCATTGCCGCCCGGCTGGGACCCGGCCGACAGTACCGGCAGAACCACAATACGGTGGTATCCATGCTGCCGGGTCCGGCCCAACCGCTATACCTATGCGGCGGCAAGCTGGTCGCCTATACCGGCTTGGGCGCCATCATGGACAACCTGGCGTTGAACCACACCGTCACGGTCTACGACGGCACTGTGGCCATCGCGCCGGTCTGTGACCGCAAGGTCATGCCGGATCCGGCCTTTTATACCGAATGCCTGCAGGTGGCTTTTCAAGAGCTGCAGCGGGCTGCCGCCGCGGCGCTGGGGGAGACCCGCAAGACGGGTTCCGAATGACGCCACCGGCGGCGGGCACACCGGGGGAAGGCCCCCAGCAGGGGCCAGGCAAGTAGGATGGGATCACCGGCACCCGCCCCGGGAAAGGCGAGCTTTTATTCCGCCGTGCCAGACCTGGCCATTCAGGCATTCTCCTCGGCGGCGTGACGGGCGCGCCGATACATGGTGTTGAGAAACCGCGCGCTCAGTTCCAAGGCGGCCACGGCGTGATGGCTGTACCAGATATCAAAGCCATGCAGCGCGGCAGGAAACTCCGCGTAACCCACGGCCCCCTGCCCCTGTTCTCGCAGCGCGGCGGCAAAAGCCCGGGCTTCCGCCGGCGGCGCAAGCCGGTCGCGCGCGCCGTGCAGAACCAGCCAGGGCATGGTGCCGCCCGCCGCGTGATCCTGGGGTGAAGCCGCGCGAAAACGTTCCGCCTCGCTGTCGGGAAAGGCCTTGATCACCATCGGTCCCACCAGCCGGCTGAAGAAGGCCGGATGATGCAGGCCGAGCCGATTGGTCAAATCGTAAAGCCCATAGCTGGTGACCACTGCCTGGACCGAGGTATCCGCGCGCGCAAAACCCGGCTGCAAGGCGGCATCGCCGCCCGTCAGGGCCGTCATGGCCGCGATATGGGCGCCGCTGGAGCCGCCCGCCAGCGCGACAAAACGAGCATCCACCTGGTATCGGGCCGCGTGCTCGCGCACCCAGGCAATAGCGGCTTTGCAATCCACCACCGGATCCGGGTAGGTGGCCGCCGGACTGAGGCGATAGTTGGCGTTAAAACATACCCAGCCTGCCGCAGCCAGGTGATTGCACAGGGGCAGACCCTGATGGCGTTTGTCGCCGGCCACCCAGGCACCACCATGCAGATAAATGAGCGCCGGCGCCGACCCGGACGGCTCCCCGCTGCGGTAGATATCCAGCTTCAGGGGCCGGCCCGCGGCGCGAAAGAATTCCACGTCTCGAGTCACCACCACATGGGGACCGACACGCTGAAAGGGAATCGCCAAGCGTGACCGGGGCACGCTTGGCCCATCCTCAAGCGCCATGGTCCGGGCAATATCCGCGGCGATCTCAGGCGCCTTGGTTGCCGGCAGCCAGAGCAGGATAAGAACCGCGACGGCAAGCACGGCCAACGCGAGTGCCGCCTGACCGGGCAGCGTGTCCAGCGCTCCAGCCCAGACAAAGACACCGCTGAAACCGCACGCCAGCAGCACATGATGGGGCGCCAGGTCCAGCGTCAGCAGCGCCGCCAGCCAGCTGGGCACCAGCATGAACGGCCCGGTGCGCGGCCGCGCTGCGTTCGCCACCAGCGCGGCGCCGATCAGTACCGTGATCAGATACCCCCAGCCGGCCACGGGCGCGCCCGCGCGGCTACCTGAGACCAAGCGGCTTGGGTCTCATGAGCCGCCCGGGATCCGGGACGTTCTGGATACCCTGATGACCGACGTGGCGCGATCCGGCATGATGCCGCCGCCGCAGATGTCGGTCCCGTGCAAGCAGCCGTTCCAGTCGCCCGTCAATAACCGGTCCGCTCCCGGGGAGCCGCTGAGCTCATCGCACGGCCGGAGGCTCGCATCCGGCGTTGCCCTCTTCATTGCCATGCTTAAGCCATACCTTTAATCGTGTGTCATGGGTCTGTTGTGGTCAGGCGCGCACCACCCGATCTACGGCATCCTGCCAACCGTCCAGCAACCGATCCCGATCAGCAACCGGCATGCGGGCTTCAAAGCGGGCGCTGCGCTGCCACAGGCGGCCGAAATCCTCCCGATCGCCGAAGACACCGGCCTGATGTCCGGCGAGATAGGCTGCACCCAGGGCGGTGGTTTCCATGATCTTGGGACGATCCACGGGCAGCTGCAGGATGTCGGCCAGAAACTGACTCAGCCAGTCGTTGGCCACCATGCCTCCGTCCACCTTGATGGCAGCGGGTTGCACGCCGTCCTCGGCCATGGCCTGAAGCAGATCGTAGGTCTGGTAGCAGACGGATTCGAGCGCCGCCCGGGCCAGCTCCGCCGGCCCCGTGGCCCGGGTAATACCGAACAACGCGCCCCGGGCATCCGCCTGCCAGTGGGGTGCGCCCAGGCCGGTAAAGGCGGGCACCAGATAAACCCCACCGTTGTCTGCCAGACCGCTGGCCAGGCCTTCCGTATCCGCAGCATGCCCGATCACGCCCAACCCATCGCGCAGCCACTGCACCGCCGCGCCGGCGACGAAGATAGAACCCTCCAGGGCGTACTCGGTCACCCCATCCATATGACAGGCCACCGTTGTCAGTAGACGGTGCCGCGAGGGCAGGGGCGTGCGGCCCGTGTTCACCAGCACGAAACAGCCGGTGCCATAGGTGCTCTTGATGTCACCGGCCTGAAAACAGCATTGACCGATGGCCGCAGCCTGTTGATCACCCGCCACGCCACAGATGGGAATGGCCCGGCCAAACAAAGCTGGATCCGTCATGCCGAAAGATCCGCTGCAGGGGCGCACCTCGGGCAGCAGGCTGTCGGGAACGTCATACAGTCGCAACAGTTCGGCGTCCCAATCCAGCTGGTGGATATTGAACAGCCCCGTGCGACAGGCGTTGGTGTAATCGGTGGCATGCATCTCGCCACCCGTGAGGCGCCAGATCAGAAAACTATCCACGGTGCCGAAAGCCAGATCCCCCGCCTGGGCGTGACTCCTGGCACGGTCCACGTGGTTCAGCAGCCAGGCCACCTTGCTGGCGGAGAAATAGGGATCCAGCAACAGTCCGGTGCGGCTTTGCACCTCCGCCTCCAACCCTTCGCGGCGCATGCGCTCGCACGCTTTTGCCGTGCGCCGATCCTGCCAGACGATGGCGTTGTGAATGGGCGTACCGCTGGCCCGGTCCCACACCACGCTGGTCTCCCGCTGGTTGGTCAGGCCGATGGCCGCCACCTGGTACCCGCGGCTCTCGGCAACGGTCAGCGCCTGCCTGGCCACCTCCAACGTCGACGACCAGATAGCCTCCGGGTCGTGCTCCACCCAGCCATTGGCCGGATAGATCTGGGAAAACTCCTGCTGAGCCACATGAATAATGCCCGCCCGGGCGTCGAAGGCGATGGCGCGGCTGCTGGTGGTGCCCTGATCCAGGGCGAGTACACAAGGTTCGGTCATGGCTTATGATCGAGGTAAGGAATGACGCCCGGGGCGGCGGCCAGCAGCAGGCGAGGCTGGATGCAGCACAGTCAAAACAGTTTTGATAACGCGCAGGGGCTGGCCATCTTTACCCAGCAGTGGCTGCCGGAGCTGCCGCTGAAGGCCGGCATTCTTCTCGTTCACGGTCTCTGCGAACACAGCGGTCGTTACCAACATCTCGCGGAGTACTTTACCGCCCGGGGCTTCGGCCTGTTCAGCCTGGACCATCCGGGCCATGGACGGTCCAACGGCACCCGGGCCTATGTCGAACATTTTGCCGATTTCCTCACCACCCTGGGCCAATACCACCAGACCATCCGGGCCACCTACCCCGATGCGCCATTGTTTGTCTACGGCCACAGCATGGGCGGGCTCATCAGCCTGCACTTTCTACCCGATACCCAACAGGACTTTCGCGGTGCGGTGCTGTCTGCGGCGCCGGTCAGCGTGCCCGCCCATGTCTCGCGTTCTGTCATTATTCTGGGGCGGCTCCTGTCTCGCGTTCTGCCCAAGGTACGCCTGGTATCCCTGGATTCAAGTGGGATAAGCCGAGACCCGGCGGTGGTAAGGGCCTACGAGGTGGACCCGCTGGTCTTCAACGGCAAGGCCACAGCCCGACTGGCGGCCGAGTTCATGGCCGCCCTGGGGGCGGCCCCGGCAGCTGCCGCCCGCATCCATCTGCCGACGCTGGTCCTGCAGGGCACCGCGGACCCGATTGTGGAACCCGGCGACGGCCCGCTCCTGGTCGAACAGCTGCTGGGCGGTGCGGACAAAACACTGATCGAGTATCCGGGCCTCTTCCATGAGGTGCACAATGAGCCGGAGCAGGCGCAGGTCTTTCGCGACGTGGACGCCTGGCTGACCAGGCATCTGTAGCTGGGATGAAAGGGGCAGGCCGTGCTTGAGAATTCCACCGCAGGCTGGGGCAGCGTCACCAAGGCGCTGCACTGGGGCATCGTGATTCTGATCGCCTTCGAGGTGCCCATTGGATTTCTGATGGCGGCGACTTACGGCGCCGCTTTCCGTGACCCCCAGATAAAGACCATCCACGTCCTGCTGGCCCAGATTCACTACACCATCGGCTTCACGGTGCTGTTGCTGCTGGCGCTGCGGCTGTTCTGGCGCTTGCGCCACCCCGTTCCGATAATGTCCGGACTGCAAGCGGCGTACCAGCGCTGGCTGGCCCGGGGCAACCACTGGGCCTTTTACGCACTGATGCTGGTGGTGCCGCTGTCAGGCTGGGGCGCCATCTCCGTGCTCGGGGACACGGAACGCTTTGGCGAAACGCCAATCTGGCTGTTCGGTTGGGACATCATGCCGGCCATCCTGCCCCAGCGCCCCTTGGACGACCCCTTCGGCTACGGCTTCCTGGCGATGGTCCACCGTTACGCGGTCTACGGCGGCGGTGCCCTGCTGACTCTGCACGTGCTGGCGGCGCTGTGGCACCATCTGGTGCGCCGCGACGGCATCCTGTTACGCATGTGGCCCGGCACCACGGGCACCGAGCGGGACTAACGCCAGTCCACGTCCTTAAAAGCCTTGAGCTTCTCCTCGCTGCCTTCCCGTTCGAAATAGGGGATATTGGCCTTGGCGTCGGCCCGAGCCTGAAGATTGTGGGCATCCACTTCGGCAATGACCCGGGCCGCCATCTCCGGGCGCAGCACCACTACCCCATCCCGATCACCGAGGATGATGTCGCCGGGGTAGACGATCACGCCGCCGCAGATGACAGGAATGTTCAGCGAACCGGGCAGCTGGGCGCCCTTGGCAATGGGGGAAAGTCCGCGGGTGAAAAGCGGGATCTGAGGTCGTTCATCCACCAGCAAAGCGCCGTTCATGCACGTGCCGTCGATCACCACCCCCGCAGCGCCTGCACCCTTGGCCGCCATGGTCATGGACATACCCCACACGGCAATCTCCGTGTGACCGCCCGCATCCACCACCAGGACGTCGCCCGGTTGCGCGTACTTTGGCGCGAGCTCGCCCATGAGCCGGTCGTCCCAGTACTCCGGTCGCACTGTGAACGCCGGTCCGCAGATTCGCCAGCCTGAATCCAGGGGCTTGATGGCCGGGTCCACCACCTGGCGGGGTCCCGCCCGCGCCCCCGCCACGCCCACGTGCAGGCCAGCCACCTGGGCGATCAACGCCTTCGGCGGACGCTCGAAATCCCGCTTGACCACATGCATAGTCGCCCTCCCCGCCCCATGTCTGGCCGGCGCCAGCAACCGGGGACCTGTCCCGGCCTGAGGCGTTACAATGACCTCATCGGGGAAAGGATGACAACGCTTGCTGATAAGAACAACAACCCGGTGTCCGCTGATGCTCTGCCTCAGCGGCACCGTGCTCACGCTCGGCCTGATCGTACGCTTTGCCATGGCGGGCACCAGCGCCCTCGCGCCCCTGGACGAGACCACCCTGGCGAACTTGAACGACATTTTTCCCGGCGCCGGCCGTTTCGAGGCACGCAGCGGCGATCTGCCCCATTTCCGCGTCTATGCCACTGCGGCGGAAGAATCCCTGCTGGGGTTTGCCTACTACAGCACGGACATCGAAAAGCTGGAGAAGGGCTACAAGGCGCCTATTAATTTTCTGGTGGGGATGACCCTGGCTGGCAAGATCACCGGCGTGAAGCTCATCGAGCACGATGAGCCCTACGGCTACTTTTCCATCGAAACGAAACCCTTCCATGCCCAGTTCACGGCCAAGAGCATTCTGGACCGGTTCCGTGTCGGCAAAGACATCGACGCTATCTCCAGCGCCACCATCACCATTGCCAGCGCCTCTCGAGGCATTCGTAACAGCGGTCGACGCATCGCCCGCGCCTATCTGGCGGAGACCGGAGGCACCTAGATGGCCGGCCGTTTCGGGTTGCTCATCGCCCTTGGCATCCTCCTCTTGTTTTCGGGCGCCCCAGAGGCCGCCAACCAGGACCATGGGGAGATCCTGATTGCCCAGCTGTCCTTGGAGGATCTGGACGCGGTCATGGAAGAAGATGCGGAGGCCGCCGAAGCCGGCGTGATGTCTGCTCTCGCGGAACAGGCGTGGGACTTGGCATTGCTCGCCGCATTCTTCGCTCTGGCGCTGTGGAGTTTCATCATCAACAGCGAGCGCCTCAAAATTATCACGCTGGTAGTTGCCGTCGGCTATCTCGGATTCGGCAACAACAACCTGGTGTCGGTGGTCGACATCCTGAGCGTCGTCGACTGGAATTTCCCGACCTTCCAGCACAGCGTGCGTTGGTACGTGCTTGGCCTGTTCACCGTCGTCACGACGGTGCTGTGGGGACGTTTCTATTGCGGCCGAATCTGTGCCTTCGGCGCTCTGACACAGCTTATGGACCGGTTGTTGCCCGCCCGATGGCGCGTGGAGCCGCCGAAGTGGCTGGAGCGCCGTGCGGGGTATATCAAGTTCGCCATTCTCGGCGGCGCCATCATCTACTTTCTCATCAGCCGCGATAATTCCTTTTATCGCTATATCGAACCCTTCTGGATGTTCACCCTTTCCGGTTCCCCCGTGATGTGGACGCTGCTGGGTCTGCTGTTGCTGGCCACGGTGTTCGTGAAGAACCTGTATTGCCGTTTCCTCTGCCCCCTTGGCGCCGCCCTGGGTCTGTTATCCCAGCTGACCGTGTTCCGCATCAAGCGCTGGTCGGAATGCGGTCGCTGCAAGATCTGCGAAAACACCTGCGAATGGGGGGCGATCCGCGGCCCGAAAATCGTCTACTCGGAATGCGTGCGCTGCGATGACTGCGAACGCCTGTATCACGACAAGGCTGCCTGCCCCCACTGGCTGCTGCAGGCCAAGCAGGCGCGGCGGGAGGCGAACCGCAAGGCGACCATGCCCGATTCGGCTGCTTGATGACGGCGCTTGCCCGATGCGGACTGCTGCTGTGGCTGCTCGCTACGAGCGTGACTCGGGCTGCCGGTTGTCCATCCTGGGAAGAATGGCTGGCGGAGGAGAGCATCAGCACGGTGGGCATTGGCGCCATCGGCCCGGGCCTGGGCATGTCCATCGCCTTTGTGTATCTCAACCCCAGGCCGCTGGGTGAGTGCGTGCTCGGTGCCGATGGTTACGCGCAATTGCGCGCGGACACGCTGAAGGACCCTGCCAGGACGCACGCCTTCTGGGTTGCGGCCAGCGGCCCCTATGCCAGCGCATTCAAGGCTGAAGATCACTACCTGGTGCAGGGTGACCAAAAACTAAAGCTCACGGCGTTGCGGCCGAAGGTCACCGCGCAGCCCATCGCCGGTGCGCCGGTGATCAAGGTGCAGTACCTGGTGTTTTTCCAGGGAGACCTGAATTTTCGGGATCCGGTGACCATCTTTTTTCAGCGGGGCGACGGTACCTACGG
Organism: Gammaproteobacteria bacterium; assembly: GCA_041556855.1. Taxonomy (GTDB): domain Bacteria; phylum Pseudomonadota; class Gammaproteobacteria; order Steroidobacterales; family JBFFHS01; genus JBFFHS01. The sequence continues at coordinate 11,415 of JBFFHS010000060.1, read as the reverse complement.
TACCGAGTACTGGCTGGACGAGAAGTACCGTCAATAACACCAGGGGGATAGAGTGTGACCGGCAGGGTGATAAGGACAGTCACCCTGGCGCCCGGGTTCCACTAACTCTGTCCGCCCCAGCCGGCCTAGAGCAGTCGGAGCTTCTTGCATGAGATTGATCAGAGCTGTTGCACTCGTGGGCCTGCTGGCGACAGGTGCAGCCCGGGCCGCTGACGATATTGCCTGCGACGCGCTGCTCACCGCAGACTTCAGTCGTCTGCCCGACGCGCCCAGCCAGATCGTCACGGCACAAGTTGTGCCGGCCCAAGACATCACGCCCCGCCACTGCCGGGTGTCCGCCGTCGTCGCGCCCCACATCGGCGTGGACATCCACATTCCGTTGCGGGACTGGAACGGCAAGATCCTCCAGGAAGGCTGCGGCGGATCCTGCGGGCAGTCCTTTATCGCTCAGGCCGAAGACGCGCTCGCCCGAGGCTACGCCGTGACGTCCACCGACCAGGGCCATCGGGGCAGTCTGTCCGATCTCAAATGGGCCTACAACGACGTGACAGCGGAGCTTAATGCCGCCTACCGCGCCACCCACCTGGCCCAGGTGCTGGCCGAGGCGGTGGTTGCGGCAGTGCATGGTCAGGCGCCGCGGTTGGCCTATTTTCGTGGCGGCTCCAACGGCGGCCGGCAGGCGCTGCGTTCCGCGCAGGTCTTTCCGGGCCAGTTCGACGGCATCATCGCCGGCTGCGCACCCCCTGGCGGCGACGCCACTCTGAACGGGCTGTGGGGCATGCGTGTCAACGCGGATGCGCAGCGTCAGCCGATCCTGACGGCGGACGTCCTGCCCCGCATCTACAACGCGGCTGTTGCCATGTGCGACGGCGACGACGGGGTGACCGACGGCGTCATCGGCAATCCGGAGAATTGTGGCTTCCAACCGGAACAGCTGGCCTGCTCAGCGGGCGCTGCCGAACCCTGCCTGTCCAGCAGTCAGATCCAGGTTCTGCAGTCCATCTATGACGGCCCGCGCAACCAAGCGGGCCAGAGGCTGGTCATTGACGGCCCAGGCGTCGGCTCTGAGCTCAACTGGCGCGCTTTTGTGCCCTCGGGGGCTGGCGACCTGGCCAGCCGCCGCCGGGAACGGCGGACCGACTCGCTACGCTATTCCTCCTTTATTCGCGATCCGGGCCCGGCGTATTCATTCGAGGATTTCGATTGGGAGCGGGATCCGCCGCGCATGCGCGGCATGGCGCCGATCCTCTCGGCCACCAATCCCGATCTACGACCGTTCAAAGAAACGGGCGCGAAAATGATCATGTACATCGGTACCCAGGACTACATCCCCACCGCCGCCATGACCGACTATTACGACACGGTGGAGCGGGTGCTGGGCGGCCGCGCAGCAACCCGGGACACGCTGCGACTGTTTGTCATTCCGGGTATGGACCACTGCATCGGCGGGCCCGGTGCGGGACTGATCGATTACTTGAGCTATCTGGAAGCCTGGGTAGAACGGGGCGAAGCGCCGGACATGATGCTCGGTATCAGCCCCACGGACTGGACTGCGGCATTCGGTGAGGGCATTCCAAAATCCACCAGCAAACGAGAGCGTCTATATCGGGATCCTGAGGCGCTTGCTGCCATTACCCGCTTCACTCGACCGCACTTTCCCTATCCCGCCCGCTACGTCTATGACGGCAGCGGCGATACGGATCTGGCGCAGAATTTTCAGGCTTTGGAACCGGAAGACCTCACGGGGATCACGGCCGAGGGCGTGCAGGGCATCGGCTGGTACGTGCTGCGAGTTGCCGACGCCGTGCCGCTGATCGAGTTTTATCGGGACGGTCTGGGCCTGGGCGACCTGCGCTCCCGGGACGTGCTGGGCATGCTTTGGGCGGGGGGGCCAACGGTGTTCGAACCCAACACGGGGGGGCGGGGAGAACGCTATGACGCCGTTGGCGATGCGCCTTTCGTGCCGGTCTTCCGCTCCCGTGATCTTGAGGCCACCTTTTCGCGTCTGGAACGGGTGACGGGCCTCGAGCGCCACGACGCGGTGCAGGTGGCCGGCGACATCCGCTACTACCGTGATCCTGCGGGCCACTTCTTCGGCCTGATGCCCCTGACTGGACCCCTGGGCCCGGATCGCATCGACCCCGATACAGGCGAGCGGCCGGTCATCAAGATGCAAACACCGCTGCAGGAGGATCTTTACGACCTGCACCTGCTGCAGATGCACACCATGAACCCGCAACAGGTCGTCGCCTGGTATCGGGACGTGGTTGGCCTGCAGATGCTTGCCGACCGCGGCGCTGCCGGGGCGGACCTGAGCCTGGGCGATGCATCCATCCTGCAGATTCGCCGCGGCGGCACGCCGCGGACGGTGCCGCAAGATCGGGAGCAGGAAACCATGGTGCCGGTGTTCCGAGTCTACGGGCTGGACGCGCTGATGGGGCGACTGGAGGCGGCCGGTTCCACCCAGGTGCAGGTATTCGATCAAACGGGCGGGCGCATCTGGTACGGGGCGGATCCGGACGGCACCCTGGTGGGATTTCAGGAACGCCGCATGCCCAGCGACGAGCTGTCCAAGTGGACGACGCGACTGCCCGAGGACCTGATGGCCCGCAAGATGTGGCGGCGGCGGACGCAGTAGTCACGAGCCGGCCGCGCCGGCAGGCGCGTGGCCGGTCACAGCGAAGATGGAGATCGTTCTATGAGCAGCATCCAGTTGTCGCCGCGCGCTGCGCTGATGGCGGTCATCACAGCGCTCGTTGCGGGCATCATGGTCTCCCTGGCCATTCGCCCGCCGGGCAGGGCGCCCACCCCGGCAGCCGGGACCTTGAGCGACGCTTCGCCAACCCAGCTTATAAGCTGGAAAATGCCGTCAGCGTTCGGCACCAACCTGCCGGTCATTGGCGAGAGCATCCTGTATTTCGCCGACAGCTTGAGCAAGGCCAGCGGCGGCGCCATACGCCTGGAGCCCTTCGAGCCGGGCGAGCTGGTGCCGGCGCTTTCGGTGACCGATGCCGTCAAGGAGGGCAAGGTGGAGGCCGGCATGACCTGGCTCGGCTATGACCAGGGGCGCATCCCCGCCTCGCCGCTGCTGGCATCCGTGCCTTTTGGCATGGAGCCCTGGGAATTCATGGCCTGGTGGTACGAGGCCGGCGGCCAGCAGCTGGGTAGCGCGCTTTACGAACGCCACAACACCAAGCCGTTGCTGTGTGGCTTGCTGGGTCCGGAAACCGCCGGCTGGTTCCGCAAGCCCATCGAATCGACAGCGGACCTGGACGGCTTGAAGATTCGCTTTGCCGGTCTCGGCGGCCAGGTTCTGCAGCGCCTGGGAGCCTCGGTAACCGTGTTGCCGGCGGCGGAGATTTTTCAGGCTCTGGAAAAGGGCGCCATCGATGCCACCGAGTTCTCCCAACCCGTCGTTGACAAGATGCTCGGCTTTGATCGTGTGGCGAAATACAACTACTTTCCCGGCTGGCATCAGCCCTTTTCCGCCATGCATCTGATCATCAATATGGATCGATGGAACGGGCTGACACCCCAGGCGCAAAGCATGATTGAGATCGCGTGCACCGCCACCGTCGCCCGCTACATCGCCAACTCCGAAGCCGCCCAGGGCGAGGTGGTGCAGGCCTTTGCCCAGGCGGGCGTCACCGTGGGCACGCTGCCGCGAGATACGCTGGAACAACTGCGGCGCGCAGCGACCGAGGTCTTGGACGCAGAAGCGGCCGCCGACGGCGATTTCGCCCGCATCCTGGCCTCTCAGCGGGAATTCTCTCAGGTCTACGGCGCCTGGAAGCGAGTGGGCTACCTGCCGCGGGATTTCTAGCCGGCCATGGCAGCGCACGCCCATATCGACGAGACCCTGCCCCATCGGGACTACTTGCCGCACACCCGAGCGTCATTGCGCATCAGCCGCGCTCTGCAGCTGATTGGACGCGTCACGTCCTGGATTTGGCTGGCGCTATTGGCCGTTATCGTCACCAACGTCGTGATGCGTTACGTATTCGGTGAGGGCCGCATCGAGTTCGAAGAGCTTCAGTGGCATCTGTATGCCATCGGTTTTCTGGTCGGACTATCGGTTTGCCTCGACTCGGATGACCACATCCGCGTGGATATCCTCCACGACCGGCTATCCACGCGAAGCCGCGCCTGGATCGAGCTCTACGGCTTACTGCTGTTGTTCCTGCCCTTCGTCATGCTGGTGCTGGTGTTCGCCCTGCCCTTTGTCGCGGCCGCGTTCGCCGTGGGCGAGGTCTCCGATGCGCCCGGCGGCCTGCCCTATCGCTGGCTGATCAAGGCCACGCTGCCGCTGGCCTGTCTATTGCTGCTGACGGCGGGCTTTGGTCGTCTCCTCAGGGTTGCCGCACTGCTGTTCGGTGCGCCCCGGGCCGTGGGCGGATCCCATCATGTCGATTAATGACGTGTTGTCCCTGCTCATGTTTGCGGCCTTTATCGGTCTGGTCTTTACGGGTTTTCCAGTGGCCTGGGTACTGGGCGGTCTGGCCTGCCTGTTCACCGCCATTGCCATCATCCTGGACATCGACCTGGGATTCGCCATCGGCGTGGACTGGGCTTATACCTCCCTGACCGTAGAGCGTATCTGGAACCTGATGAACAACTGGGTGCTGGTGGCGTTACCCATGTTTGTGTTCATGGGTCTGATGCTGGACCGCTCCGGCGTGGCCGACAACCTGATGCGCAATCTGGTGAAGTTGTTTGGCCGGCTCCGCGGCGGGCTGGCCATCACCGTCACCGTGATCGGACTGTTGCTGGCCGCCACCACCGGCATCATCGGCGCTTCCGTGGTCCTGCTGGCTTTGCTGGGGCTGCCGGCCATGCTGCAGCAGGGCTATCGCCGGGAGCTGGCTGCCGGCACCGTCTGCGCGGTGGGGACGCTGGGGATTCTTATCCCGCCCAGCATCATGCTCATACTGATGGCCGATCGCCTGGCGATGCCGGTGGGTGATCTGTTCCTGGGTGCGTTTTTTCCGGGTCTGGTACTGGGCGCGCTTTATATCGCCTACCTGCTGATCTACGGCTTGCTGCGCCCCGACGCTGCCCCGGTCCCGGGGGACGTCGGTCATGTGAGTCTCGGGGACATCCTGGGCGTTTTCCAGGCGGTGCTGCCACCCCTGGGCCTGATGCTGGCCGTGCTGGGCAGCATTTTTTTCGGCATCGCCACCCCGACGGAAGCCGCAGGGGTGGGCGCCTTTGGCGCACTGCTGTTGGCTGCGGCCCACGGCCGACTGCATAGCGTCGTGCTGCAGCAGGCACTGCGCCAGACGACCATTACCACGGCGTTTATTTTTGCCATTTTTCTGGGGGCTACCGCCTTTTCATTGGTACTGCGTGGCCTGGGCGGAGATGAGCTGATCGAAGGCGCCTTGCTGGGACTGCCCTTCGGGCCGACAGGCATTCTGATCACCATTCTGTGCGCCACTTTCCTGCTGGGCTTCTTTCTCGACTGGATCGAAATTTCCTTAATCGTGCTGCCACTGGTCGCTCCCGTGGTCGCCGGTCTCGGCTTCGACCTGGTGTGGTTCACGGTGCTGTTTGCCGTGTGCCTGCAGACCTCGTTTCTCACGCCTCCCGTTGGCATGGCGATCTTTTATCTGAAAGGCGTGGCGCCGCCGGATGTGGACACCGGCGCGATCTATCGGGGAGTCGTACCGTTCATTGCGCTACAGCTTTTAGGACTGGCGCTGATCTTCCTGTGGCAGGACCTGGTAACCTGGTTACCGTCCCGGGCTTATTGAGGCAAACGGCCATGCGAGCGGTGTGGATGGCTATCTCGCTGCTGCTCCTGCTGGGCTGCAGCAGTCAACAAACGAGCGAGTCGGCGTTGAAATTGTTCGTCTTCGACTGCGGCCGACTGCGCCTGGACACCATCGTGATGTTCGGGCTGCGGGATGACGAGAGCAACGTGCGCGAGCTGAGCGTGCCCTGCTACATGGTGGAGCATCCGCGGGGACGGCTGCTGTGGGATGGCGGCCTGCCGTCCCGCATTGCGGACATTCCGGGCTGGCATCGGGATGAGGGCAGCTTCTTCAGCCAGCGGTTGGACGAACCCCTGGCCCAGCAGCTGGCGGCCATGGGTCTCAGCATGGAAGCGTTCGATTTCATGGCGTACTCGCACATGCATTGGGATCATGTTGGCGTAGCCAATGAGGTCCAGGGTGCGACTCTTTTGATTCAGCGCGCCGAGTACGAGGCGGCGTTTGCAGATGAGATTACCGTGCCGGGCGGCTTCCAACCGGAGCTGTACAACCGGCTTGCCGATGCCACGCGGATCATGCTCGATGGCGAGCACGACGTCTTCGGCGACGGCCGCGTGCGCATTATTCCAGCGCCGGGCCATACTCCCGGCCATCAAGTGCTGTGGATCGACCTGGCGGACCACGGTCCCGTCATGCTCGGCGGCGACCTGTATCACTTTCGCTTCAATCGCGACTACCGTCGCGTACCTCGTTTCAACTTCAATGCCGAGCAGACTCTGGCATCCATGACCAGGATCGAGGCCATGATCGCCGAGACCGACGCCGAATACTGGATCGAGCACGAGCTGGCCTGGTTTGAGCAGCTGCGCCTGGCGCCGGGCCATTATCAATAACGCGGCCGGCCGGGCTGGCCGAATCCAGCGGGCACCGCTGGCCGCGCAGAACGGCTGTGATCCACGCAGCAGCCGGCGTAACCTTATCCCGAGCCGATTTGTTACCATCCGGCTCCACACCAAGAAAGGCAGCCGCCGCTTAAGAACAGGGGAGTCCAGCTATGGCCATTCATACCGAGATCATTCAATACAACGCCGGCGATACCGCTTTGGAGGGCTATCTGGCCTACGATGCCGACGCCGAGGGACGGGCCCCGGGCGTGGTGGTGTTCGGCGAATGGTGGGGCCGGACCGAATACCTGGAACGGCGCGCCCGGGAGCTGGCGGAACTGGGCTATGTGGCTCTGGCGGCCGATGTATATGGCGGCGGCAAAATCGCAGCCGACGCGGACGAAGCCGGTCAGCTCATGAATGGGCTCTTGGGGGACATGAATGCGGTCACGGCCCGGGTGCAGGCGGCCATCGACACGCTGAAAGCGCAACCTCAGACCGATACCTCGCGCATGGGCGCCATGGGCTACTGCCTGGGCGGCGCGCTGTCCCTGCACGCGGCCCGGCTCGGACTTGATCTGCGCGGCGTGGTCAGTTTTCACGGCTCTCTGGGCAAGACCCATGAAGCCAAGGCCGGTGACATCAAGGCCAAGGTCCTGGTCTGCCACGGCGCCGACGACAAGTTTATTTCCGATGAGGAACTGGCCGGGTTCAAGCAGGAGATGGCCGATCTCAATGTGGACATGACCTTCGAGTCTTATCCGGGCGCCCTGCATGGCTTCACCAACCCGGAAGCCGATGAAAAAGGCAAGAAATACGGTCTGGCTCTGGCCTACGACGCGGCGGTAGACAAGCAGTCCTGGGAGGCCATGCGCAGCCACTGGGCGCACGTGTTCGCCTGAGCAGGACGACCCGTTCGGCCTCGGGTGACCAGTCGGGACTGGCGCCCGCGGTCTGCCGGGCTTGATTTGCCGATTGTCTCTCGAACGCCTCGGCGACGACGGCGTTTATGTTCTGGCGCCGCCAGGCACGCAGCTCCGGGATGATTTGTCGGCCCTTCGCGGAGGACGCAACACGGCGCAACACGCCGCCGCGGCCGCCTGGTAACCAGAAAGCGCAACCGCGCCTCCCCGGCGGGTCGTTGACAAAGATGAGCGGGGCACAGATAGTTTTTCGACCATTGACCGTGGAGCACACTGATGGCCATCATGGGGCTGCATCACAACGCCTATCGCTGTCGGGATGCGGAACAGACGCGGGCTTTTTACGAGGACTTCCTTGGCCTCCCACTGGCCGGCACGCTGCCCATCACCGCAACCAAAACCGGCCGTCAGGCCAGCGTGCTGCACATTTTTTTTGAGCTGGGTGACGGCTCCTATCTGGCTTTCTTCGAGGAACCGGCAGAACCCTTCGACTTCAAGGAACAGCGAGATTTTGACCTGCACATCGCTCTGGAGGTCAGCCCCGAGACGCTCGCCGCCATGCACGCCAAGGGTAAGGCGGCCGGTCGAGAGGTCCGCGGCCCGGTGGACCACCACTTTATCCACTCCATCTATTTCCGCGATCCCAACGGCTATGTGATCGAACTCGCTGCCAAGACCCCCGTGCACGATGAAGCCATGGACCCTGCCGTCAACAGGGCCCGGGCATTATTGGACGAGTGGCAGACGAGCAAACAAAGCCGCGGCTGAGTGGCCGCGCCATGGTGTTTCACGCCGACGTTCCCGCGTAGATCGACCGCACCGTGTCGATGGTGTCCGCATCAGCGGAAGTCTTGTCAAAGCGGTAGCGCAGGACCCGGGCGAAGCGCAGCGCCAGCCCGCCTGGATAACGGCGGCTGGCCTGCAGCTCGTTGAAGGCAATCTCGACCACCAGCTCCGGCCTGACGTGCAGCACGTGACCCTCCTGGCCGAGCGCCCGCGCCTGCAGCGCTTCCGTCTGCCAGGCCAGCATCTCATCCGTGAGACCCTTGAAGGTTTTGCCTAACATGACGAAGCCCCCGGCCGGATCGCGCGCCCCGAGGTGCAGGTTGCTGAGCCAGCCGCGGCGCCGCCCGCTGCGCCTTCGGTCAGCGCGGCCCGGGCCACCGCCGCCGCGTTCCCGGCCAGCATGACCGCGCGACCGATGGCCGCGGTGGGGATATCAGCGGCCAGGGCGATGGCCTCGATCAGCAGGCCTTCCAGGGCGCCCTGCCGCAACTCGCCCAGCAGCAGCCGGCGCAGGAAATCCTGTTCCTCGCCGACCGCCCGCCGCAGCAGCGCCGCGAGCAGGTGCTGACGGCGGCGCGTGGCGCCCTGCCCGGAGACCTCCCGCAGCTTATCAACAGCCCCTTGCACCTCGTTCAATTCCAGCACGCTGGTCGACGCCGCCTCAACGCCACCCAGGCCGGATACCGCCGCAGGTCCCAGACCGACGGGCCCGCCGGGAAGTAAACCCATGAGATAAGACGCGCCGGTCTGGATCTCCTCGGGATCCATCCGCGCCAGACAGGCTGCCAGCGTCGCGATCTTCTGCTTGCGGCTGCGTGTGGCGGCGACGGCGTTGGCCGCGGCGGTGAGCTCTCTGAGCTGCATGGGGTGATTGGAGCACACAACCTGCGTGTGCGCTGCTTTCGCTGCCGCTTTCCCTTACGCCCAGCGGGCCTCATCCCTGTGCTAAGGTGCGCTTAGCACTTGTCCATGGGAGATGCCGCTGTGACCAACGAACTGTCCGATCTTGAAAAAGCCCTGCAACAATCGAAGCAGCAGTTTCTGGCGACCGCAAAGCGCGCCACACGGGAGCTTGACCGGCAGCGCAAGCGGCTGCGGCGGGAGATCAATCAGACCAACGCCCGCGCCAAACGGGCCCGGACGCAGTTGCAGAAGAAAACCGAGCGGTTGGCGAACACCACGGCGACCAAGGCTAAACGGGAGTTGCGCAAGCAGATTCGAGCGCTGGAGAAGATGCTGGACGGCGCGCGGGAAGACGCCAAGCAACTGCGTACGGATCTGGCCCCGGTCATGAATGATCTGGCCAGCGCGCGCAACCATCTGGCCCACGCCCTGCATGTGGACCGGGCACTGGCCAAGATTGCCCGGGAGCTGAAAAAGGAGCCGGGCAAGAAGAAGGCCAAAAAGAAGACCGCGAAGAAAAAGGCTGCCAAGAAAAAGGCAGTGAAAAAGAAGGCCAAGAAGAAGACCGCAAAGAAAAAGACGGCGGCGCGCCGCAAGACTGCGAAAAAGACGGCGAGCCGGCGGCGCCCGGCGACCCGCAAAAAGACTACCAAGAAGAAAGCGCCGACGCGCAAGAAGAGCAAGCGCGCCGGGCGCTAGGCGCCGGGACGCCCGACTCGAACGGGGGCGCCGTCAGCCGGCGCCCTCGGTTGGCGTATTCCTAACCATTGCTGCCTCAACGGCGCGCTGAGGCGCCGGCACACGCACAGGCAGTTATCCCAGACCGTACGGGCGGTTCATCAAGTAAATCATGGTGACTGTCCGGCGATTTTCTCGCCCAGCGGGATTGGGGCATTTGCCCAAACCTCTTATTATGAGTCTGACCAGGGCAGGGGCGCCGCCGGCGCGAACTGATGCACTGGCGATTGCCAAAAGTCGTAACCAGGGAGATCAACCCATGAACCGTCTCATGACCCTTGCCCGTGTGAGCGCTGTTTCCACGGCGCTGGCTATTGCCGTACCGCCCGTCGCGTGGAGCCAGGACGACGCGCTGGAAGAAATTGTCGTGACCGCCCGTAAGCGCGACGAATCGGTATTCGAGATTCCCATCAGCGTGACCGCGTTCAGTCAGGACGCCGTGGATCAGCTGGGTGTGAACACCCTGGAAGGCTTGTCCGGCTTTACGCCCGGCTTTACGTTCCAGAACGTGGGCGCGGGTGGGCGTGGCGGTCGCCAGAACCCCAACATCCGGTTCCGCGGCATCGGTGTGCAGCAGGCCAGCCCCGCCTCGCGGGCGGGCGCGGTGTTCTGGGAAGGCAGCTATATCTCGGACGGCGCGGGCATCCTGCCATTGATGGATTTACAGCGGGTCGAAGTGATCAAGGGACCCCAAACGGCCTTCTTCGGTCGCAACACCTTTGCCGGCGCCATTAATTACATCCCGCAACTTCCCGGCGACGAGTTGAACGGTAAAGTGTCCCTGTCCTATTCCGGCTCGGATGAAGACAGCTACAACGCTCAGATCGCCGTCGGCGGCCCGATCACCGACACCATCGGGGTGCGGGTGGCGCTGATGTCCGAGACAGTGGGCGCCGATTATCAGTACGGTAACGGCGACCCGGCCGGCGAGGAGGAGAACCAGGCCGCCACCTTCGTGGCCACCTGGGAGCCCACGGATGAGTTCCTCCTGAAGGCGACCGGGTTTATCGTGAAATCGGAAGACACCCGCATGCTGCAATCCCAGGTGGCGCCGGTCGCCGCCGGTAGCTGCAACAAGACCTTCTCCGGCACTTACCGCAATGTGGCCAGCGGGCAGAATACGGGCACCTTCACCACCGATCTGTCACTGTCCAGCCTGGCCCTGTTTTGCGGCACCATCCCCGACTGGGACGAGGTGCAGCCTAATCTGACGGAGACCGGCTCGCCCACGGACAGCACCGCGCGGTTTTTTCCACTGATTACGCCGCCGCTCAGCTCCTTTCGGGATCTACCACCCGAACTGGGTGAGCGCGATCTGTTCACGTCGTTTCCCGACGGCTTCGGCACCAACTATCGAGTGTGGCGTTATCAGCTGAGCCTCGACTACGACATGGGCAACGATCATACCTTTCACGCCGCCTATGCCCGCGGCGAGTCGGTCAGCCGTAACCTGTTCGACAACAACTT
>JBFFHS010000059.1:0-21488 GCA_041556855.1 Gammaproteobacteria bacterium | reverse complement strand
GCTGCCGCGATTGGCGGAATGACGATTGTCCTTAACCTGGGGCTCGGCATGAATCCTGCGCTGGTGGGCTTACTGGGCGCGCTGCCCCGACTGTCCGACGCCTTCACCGATCCCCTGATGGGGTATATCTCGGACAACACACGGTCTCGCTGGGGCAGACGCAGGCCCTACATCTTTGCGGGCGCCATCGTCGCGGGCATTTCCTTTGCCTTACTGTGGCAGCTGCCCCGAGACCAGACTGAGTCGTTCTATTTCTGGTACTTTCTCGGCGGCTCGCTGATCTTTTATCTCGCCTACACCATGTTCGCCACACCCTGGGTCGCCCTGGGCTACGAGCTTACGCCCGACTACCACGAACGCACTCGTCTGATGGGCGTGCAGAATTTCATGGGTCAACTGGCCTATCTGTTTTCACCCTGGTTTCTGCTGATCATGCAATACGAGCCGCTGTTTCAGGACATGGTCGCGGGCGCGGCAGGATTGGCCCTGGCGGTGGCGGTGCTGACCATAGGCATTGGGGTGATTCCCGCGATCGTCCTGCGCGAGCGCTTCAAGAACATCGCAGAGTCGGAGATTGAGGAGAAACGGGCAAACAAAGACGGCCTTCTCAGCATCCTGCGCCGCAATGCTGTTGAGTTTCTCAAGGGCTTCCTGATCACCATGAAGTTCCCGCCCTTCCTCAAGCTCTGCATCGCTACGTTCCTCGTCTTCAACGGTTTCATGCTCGTGGCATCGTTCCAATTCTACGTGATCATCTACTACGTTTTCGGGGGCGACAAAGTTCTGGGCGCCGAGTACGCAGGCTATGCGGGCACCATCTCGGCGATTGCCACGTTCTGCGTCATTTTCCTGATCACCTGGATTGCCACCCATATCGGTAAGCGGCGGGCGTTCTTCCTGTCAACGGGCATCTCCATCATTGGCTACGGTCTGAAATGGTTTTGTTATAACCCGGAGTATCCCCTGTTGCTGCTATTGCCGGCGCCGCTGATGGCCTTTGGCCTGGGCGGGCTGTTTACATTGATGGGATCCATGATTGCCGATGTGGTCGACGTGGATGAGTTGCGAACCCACCAGCGCCGCGAGGGAATGTATGGATCAATCTACTGGTGGGTGGTGAAACTGGGTATGGCTGCGGCCCTTGCCGCCAGTGGCTTCCTGTTGAATGCGACGGGATTCGACGTGGCTTTAGAAGGCGACCAGTCAAGCAACACCATCTTTTTGATGCGGGTATTCGACGTCGGTGTCCCAATGCTCACATCGGCGCTCGCCATCTGGGCCGTCGCAACTTTCACCATTACCGAAGAAAAGGCCCATGCTGTGCGCCAGCAACTGGAGCAGCGCCGCGGCAAGCCTTTGGACGCGGCCGCGCCAGCGTAGCCGCGCGGCGCGGCAGTCAAACCGCCGGATAACGGGCCGCGGAGCGGATGCCCAGCACCGTCAGCAGCAGAAAGAATGCCGCCAGCCCGGCCAGGGGGCCGGCGGTTTGGCCAACCGTGAAGCGGCTTGCCGGCAGCCGGTAGCCGAATACGGGGATGGTGTCATAGCTGGCGGCGCTCATGGGGATGCTCCCCAGGATGCGCTCGGAGAAGAACCCCTGCCAGACCTGGTGAAAGGCCAGCACCTGGGCATTGAAGTCGTCGTACCAGCGCTGGGCCGTGCCGGCGATGCCCGATAGCGCCCGCTGAGCCAGGATGGCGGGCGAGAGATACTGGAGCCGGGAGATCATGGCCTCCTGCTTGCGCGCCTGTTCTTCAAACTCGGCCAGATGGGGCGCTATGGCGGCACTGATGGCCGATTCCGTGGCCAGCACCTGGAAATAGAAGGCATCCGGCGTGCCGCCCTCAGCGTATTCCGGGTGATCGAAATAGTATTGCTCCCGCGCCTCGGCGGCTTCCTCCTCCACTTCCTTGGAGGCCTGGCGCAGCTCTGTCGTAAGCTCCACACGTGAGGGCGGAGGATAAATCAGGGTCGCGCCGATATTGATAAAGGCAGGCAGCACCACCACAAATACCAGCCACAAGTTCGCCAGCACCACACCGTTGGTCACCGACGGCCAGTTCCAGCTGTTGATCAACAGCGCCAGCGCGAACCAGAACAAACCGTACACCACGCTGACCACGATCCACAGCGCGGCTTCCAGCAGCGTCCGCCCATCCGTGAGGTCCGCACCGATGGTCACAAAGGCGGCCAGGTTGGCGATCAGAATGAGTCCGCCGATGAGCAGCGCCCGCGCCGTCACCTTGGCGGCCACGTAGGTCTGCACGGACACCCCGTGGGCCAGCACCAGCGCCAGTGTGCCCTGCTCTTTTTCCTTGGACAAAAGATCAAACGTCAGCGCCACAATGAAAATGGGCAGCACAAAGATCAGCACAAAGGCCACGTCGAAGCTGCCCGCCGCCAGGTTCAAGGCGTTAGCGATTTCGATCTGGTTGAGAAAGGTATAGGCGGCATGGGCCGTCACCCGGTAATAGGCGGGCGCCAGGTCGCTCTGACCCACCGCCAGCGGCGCCAGGGGCGTAGAGGGCTTCACCGCATAATGGGCCAACAGGCTCAAACCCAGCGCGCCGGCGTTCATGGTTGAGGGCGGATCGCCGCTGGGGTTGGCCTCGTAGCGCTCCACGCCCGCTTTAAGGGTCTGCTGCAGCATCACCTCATCGGCGTTCAGGCCACCCGCCAGCTGATCCAGCTGCTGAACCCGGGCGGAACCCACGAAGGCAGCCACAATGGTGATGACGCTCAGGGTAGCCAGCGCAGCCCACCACATGCGGCTGGTGCGCAGAAACACCCACTCATCGGCCAGCACGCGGAAAAACATCAGCCCGCCGTCACCTTCAGCCGGCGGGTGGCCAGCACGGCAGCGGTGACCGCCGCCAGCAGCCACAGAAACAAGGTCATCAGGCTGGGCCCGAGGGTGCTCAGGGAGCTGAAAAACCCGGGCGGCTCGTAGTCGTAGGGTTCCACTGCGGCCCACAGCTCTGGACCGGCGCGATATTCCGCTTCGCCGGGCTTGGAGTTCAGGGTAATGGCCTGATTCATCTGCTCGATGAACTCGCGCCGATAGGCCTCGGCGTGCCGCGTGTAGCTGGCCTGATGATGCAGGCTGGTCCCGGACAGCTCCATGGAAATGAGCTTCACCGGCAGCACCGGCGAGATCAGACCCAGCAGCTCGTGGACCCCCTGCTGCGCGTCCAGTGTCTGGTTCAGCCCGCCGTAGTGCACATCGAAGATCGCATTGCCCAGCTGCTCCTGGATAGAGAAGACGATGCCCTGAAAGTTGATGGGCAGGTCTTCGACCCGCTCGGCGCCGTAGAGCGTAAGCGTCTGCTCACGACGCTGACCCACCACGGCGTCCGGGCTCTGGCCGTCCAGGCCATTCTGCAGGTCTGCCTCGATGGCCTTGTCCACCGTGACCGCCGCCGGCAAGGGATAGGCAATCCGGCTGACGTCTGCGGCCAGTCGGGGCACCACGAACACCGTCACGGCCCAGAAACCGCACATGGCCACCAGCACGGGCTTGGAATTCGGCAAGGCCGCCGAGACCGCCAGGGTCAGAAACAGGAACACCACCGCGTAGAGACCGTATATGACCGCCAGGCTGATGGCGTGGGGCAGGTAGCTCAGACCATCCGGCGCGAACATCAGCGCAAGCACCCCCAGGGCGAATACCGGACCCAGGGTGGTACCGATGGCGGCCAGGGCGCCCAGCGCCTTGCCAAACAGCAGATCGCGGCCTCTGATCCCCATGCTCATCACCTGGCGCAGGGTGCCCTGCTCACGCTCGCCGGCAAAGGCCGGAAACGCCAGCAGGATCACCAGCAGGGGCAGGAGAATCTGCAGCGTATAGGCCACGGTGAGTTCACCAAACCGGGCCAGCACGGTCATGTCATCGGCGGGCCGGCCTTCGGCGCGATTCTGCTTATGGGCCTCCAGCCACACGGACACGCCCTGATAGCTGGACACGCCGGTGTCAAAGAAGGACAGCGGCGTCACCGGCTTGAAGGCATAGATGCCGTAATGGGCTGCCGCATGGGGATTCTTCGCCCCCTGTTCGGCAAACTGGGCATTGACCAGGGCCTGGGAGGTGGCGCGCTCCTCAGAAATATCCCGATAGCGTTGCACCGCCGAGACCAGCGCCACGAACAGCATCACCAGCACGATGGTCACGGTCAGCTTCATGCGCCCATCGCGCATCAGCGTGGTGTACTCCCGGGCTGCGACCGTGCCGATCATGTGGCAGCTACTGGATGTTCACGGTCGTCGTGATATTGACCTTATCGAAGTCATCGATGTAGGCGCCTAACCGCACCTGCCATTCCCCGGGCAGAATCAGATCGCTGGTCATGAGATGGAACATCTCCGGTCCCATCTTCTCCGCCTGCCGATCGATGCCTTCCAGTCCGGCCGCGGGCAGCGACCAGCTGGTATCTACCCGCTGCATTTCCACCGCATTGCCGTCGGCGTCGGTGAACGAGAACATCACCATGTTATTCCCGGGCTTGGCGGGGCTGATTTCCAGGCTGACCGTATAACCGCGGCTGGTTCCGGTGACCACCACGGTGTCATCACCAGCGCCCGCGGCATCCGCCATGGCCATCATCGCCCGGGGCGGCGAAGGCAGCGTCAGCGAAACAGCTGCCACCAGAATCAGCACCATCACGCCGTACTCGATGGCAATCGAGCGCCGCAGCGACGCCGCACCCGCGGCATCGCCGGCCTCAAGTTTCGGCGTCAGCTTGATTTTGTTCATGGCTGCGATGCCCAGCACCACCAGAAACAGGATGATCTTCAGCGCCAGCCGCACGCCGTAGTCGGTGCTGAACACATTGGCCAGCGTCTCCACCTGCACAAAGCTGATGACCGCGCCGCTTACGAACAAGGCGGCCACCGTCCATACGGCTCGATTGGAGAACTGCACCATGAGCGTGCCGGCCTCCTGGATAGACGCTGAACGGGTTGCCAGACCCAGGGGGCGCAGGGCGGCGAACCAGAAGGCCGCACACACCAGATGCACGCCGACCATGACGGCCATCAACCAGACAGGCGGCGCCGTGGCCGCGTGGCCCGTGACCAGAAAGCCGCCCAGGGTCAGGGCCGTGCCGGCCAGCAACAGTGGCGCTGCCGGGGCGCCGGCGGCGGCCCGGTAGGCGTACAGCAAGATCAGGGCGCCGGGGATACCGATCACCGCGCTGGGTACCAGGGTAGAGCCCATGGCCTGACTCCAGGCACCCGCGGAGAACAGCGCGCCTGGACCGCCCAGCACCATTTCGGCACCGCCGAAGCCGATTGCCAGGAAATAGGTGACTAAAGCGACCACGGCGGCCCCGCGACCCTGAGCCACGGTTGCCGCTATGCTGCTCTCGGACAAACTCATCAACAACAGCAGCAAGGCAGAACCCGCAGCGAGCAGCACGGAGCCATACAGCAGCAACCGGTTCAGCGCCACAACCCAGGTCCAGGCGGTAGAGCCCGAATCGGCCGTGGCGACGGCCGAGGCATCCGTGATGGGCTCACCGACGGCAAACACGAAAGTGGCGCCGACGGGATGGGTATCCGCCGAAATAACCCGGTAGGTCAGGATGTAGGTGCCGTTGGTCAGAGTGTCGCCGAGCGGCAGGAACACGTCGTTCCCCTCCACCCGCCATTCGCCGGCGTTACCCACTTCCGACCCGCTCAGATCCAGCACCCGAATGAAGATAGGCCCGACGTTTTCATTGAAGTTGAGCACGATCTCCTCAGGGGCAACATCCAGCACTTGATCAGCGGCCGGATTGGATCCGAGCAAGACAGCATGAGCGAACAGCGGGGGGCTAGCGGCCAGAGCAAAGGCGGTGGCCAGGCAGAGCGTTAGAGTACGGCGGATCATGTGTGTCATCCGTCTTGTTGTTGTGAAAAAGACAGGGGGCTGAGCCCCCCCTCACGGGTACGACTGCTAATCAGCGGCGGCCGCCTTCTCCCGTTCCGGCAAAGCGTGGGCGCGATCCTCCATACTCTCCCACTCCCAGGGGTACTGAGGGCGCTCGGGCTTGGTCAGGATCAGGTAAGGCGCGGGCGTCGAACTGGCGGTCATGAAGGCCCAGAACTTGGCGTGAAACTCGGGATCGTCCAGAGTCAGGTTCTCCGCCGGCAGATCCACGTAGTTGTCGTCCCCTTCCACACACTTGTTCAGGGTGCGGAAATACAGAACACGGCCAACCTCGTCGGGCAATTTGGCGCGGAAGCGGAATTCGCCGGTGCGATCCGGGGGCAGCGGATTCTCGGCGTTGCTCCACATGATCTCGTCCACCGTTTCCGTGATGGGCCGGCCGCCATCGCCGGGCACAGGAGGATCCACTTCCCGCATGGTCAACGTGACATCCCAATCGGTGCGGTGCTCCGCCGTCACGCGGTACACGCCCTCGGGGATCTTAATGCGAACCTGTTGCACGGGACTGCCCAGGCAGCCGTGGGGTACCCGCATGGCCAGGTCGTGCACGTAGCCCGCGGGCGCCTGGGTCTCCACCAGATAGTTATGACCCAGAGCCGCGGCCGAAAAAAGGCCCACGGCGAGACCGCCCAGCGCGGTCAGAAACTGTTGCGGTGTCATCATGTGTCCTACCCTCGTCGTTAATGGATGGGGCGGTCTTCTGGCCGCCTCGCCTCCCCTCGGGCCCAACCCCTGCCCGGAGCGCAGATCGCCTATTCTAGCGTGCGCCGGCTGAAATTGGGCCGGCGCCGTCAAACGGCCTTCTGGGGCAATAGTTTTTGTGTTAACCTATTGATAATAAATAAGATAAAGGCCTGAAGCGGGGGCGCCCAGTGCGCCCGGGCCAGCGCCAACAACAACGTATAACACCTAGGAACGACTTGCCATGATCATGTACCGGGCCCTTGCGCTGCAGATGGCGGTGCATCCCATTAATCGCTGCGCCAGTAAGGCAGAGGCTCGTGAACTGATGATGCGGGCCATCGAGCGGGTGGCCGGCGCCCTGGCGGGCGTGCAGATCTCCAGCAACGTGGTGAAACTGGCGGTACTGCCCGAGTACCTGCTGACCCACTTCCCCATGGGCATCGCCATGCCCCAGTGGCGCGACTGGGCAGCCCTTGAGGTGGACGGTCCGGAATACGAGGCCCTGGCCGCCTTGGCTCAGCGTTTCAACTGCTACCTGTGCGTCAACGCCTACGAGCGCGACCGGCACTTTCCCGACACCTATTTCCAGGCCAACGTCATCTTCGACGACACGGGCAACGTCGCCCTGCGCTATCGGCGTCTGATGTCCCTGCACACGCCGACACCTCACGACTACTGGGATCAATACCTGGATCTGTACGGCTTGGACGGGACGTTTCCGGTCGCCCGAACGCCCATTGGTAATCTGTGTGCGGTGGCGTCCGAGGAGATCCAGTATCCCGAACTGGTACGCGCCTTTGCCCTGCGCGGCGCGGAGGTCATCTGTCACCCCAGCGCCGAGAGCCTGAATCTGGCCGTGTCCGGCAAGGACATTGCCAAGCGGGCGCGCGCCGTGGAGAACATGGCCTACGTGGTCTCGGCCAACGTCGCCGGTCATATGGGCGTTCCCTTTCTGGAGCAAAGCGCCGACGGGCTGTCCAAAGTGATTGACTACCAGGGGCGGGTGCTGGCGGAGGCAGGCCAGGGCGAAAGCATAGCGGCAGGCTCCGACATCAACGTCTCGGCGTTACGCCGGTTTCGCAACCGACTGGGCATGAATCATTTCTTCAGCCGCCATCGCATGGAGGTGTATCGGCAGGCTTATGAGAGCGATGACTTTCATCCACCCAACAGCCTGGTTGGTCGCACACCGGAGCGAGAGTTCATTCTTGAGCAACAGCGCCAGGTGCTGCAGCGGCTGCTGGCCAGCGGCGTGATCGAGCCGGACGAGGACTGAAAGCACCATGCCCGCCGTGTTACTGACCGGCGCGAACCGGGGACTGGGACTCGGATTTGCCCAGGTTTACCTGGATGCGGGCTGGCAGGTGCTGGCCGCCGTGCGCAATCCCGCAGCGGCCGACGAGCTGCGCGCGCTGGCCGCGGGCCGCGAGGCGCAGCTGAGCCTGTTCCCGGTCGACCTGAGCGACCTACCCAGCATCGAAGCCCTGGGGGCCGCGGTGGGCGACACGCCCATTGACCTGCTGCTGGGTAACGCAGCCAAGACCAACAATCCCCGCTGCGGCGTGGGCGACACGGACTACGCAACGTGGCTGGAGGCCTTTACCGTCAACACCATGGCCCAGATGAAGCTGGCGGAGACCTTCGTTGAGAACGTGGCGGCTTCCGAGCACAAGAAGATGTTTTTCGTCTCCAGCCGCATTGGCGCCGCGCCGCTGCCCGGCCTGATCCTGTTTCGCACGACCAAGTCAGCGCTCAACCAGGTGGTGATGCAGCTTGCCCTGCTGCTGCGCGAGCGGAGCATTATTGTCGCCTGCGGTCATCCCGGCTTTGTCAAGGCGCGCTCCACCGCCGGGATGGGGGTGTTCGAAGCGGTGGAGAGCGCCGCTTATCTGAAAGAGATCATCGACGGCTTGACCCTTGCCGGCTCCGGCCAATTCTACGAGCCCGACGGATCGACGCTACCCATCGTGACCCGGCAGATGAACCCCAACGCCTTTGGCGCGAAGCCCCCGGAAGCCTGGGCAGCCCAACAAAAGGTCTGGGATCGGCAAAAAAAGAGCTGAACGGACAGCCAAGGGGGGGCATTGGATACGCTGACGCTGGCCTTCGCGCTGCACTTGATCATTCTCGGCTATACGCTGGGTTCTGATTTCGTGGTGGATCAACGCACCTTTTCTCTGCTCGGCGCCACCGACGCCACGCCGGCTGAACGCAGCCGCCTGCTGCGCTCGATCCTGGTCAGCGATCAGCACCCGCGCATGGGACTGATTCTCTTCATTGCCACCGGGATCACATTCGAGAGCCTGCTTGGCCAGTCGCCGATTGCAGCCGACTTATTGCCCCTGATCTGGCTGGTGGCGGCGCTGTGGTTGGCCGAGATCTGGATCAGCTTCCTGAACGAGGACAAGCCCTGGGGTCATCAACTGGTGAACGCCGACGTGACCTGGCGCTATCTGGTTGCCGGCCTCTTCCTCTTTACCGGCCTATGGTCGTTGCTGGGAGATGGCCCTTTTGACGTCAGCTGGATAGCCTGGAAGTACCTTTTGCTTGGCCTGCTGATCGGCGGGGGCGTCTCCGTGCGCTTCTGCGTCCGCGCCCTGAGAAAGGCCTGGCCGGATTACCTGGAGGGCGGCGGTACCCCCGAGTTTGAAGCCATTCTCAACCAGAGCCTGAAGCGCGCCATCTACATCACCTGGAGCATCTGGGTGATCTATGGCGTCATCGCCCTGTTGACGGTAGTGCGGCCCGGGGAGGGTGCGGCATGATCGCCACCGACCCCTATGCCTGGCTGCTCGCCCTGCATCTGGCCGTCGTCGGCTACTACCTGGGATCCGACTTCGTGGTGAATCAGATGACCTTCTATTTGATTGACTCCGGCCACGTCACGCCCCCGCAGCGAACCCGCATGCGGCGCTTCCAATTGCTCTGCGATCAGCATCCACGGATGGGCTTGATCCTGTTCATCGCCACGGGCTTGAGCTACGAGACCCTGAGCGGCTTCACGACGCTACCCGTCAGCGCGTTACCCTGGCTGTGGCTGATCGCCCTGCTCTGGCTGGCCAATATCTGGGCAGGGTTCGTGCTCGCGGGTTCGCCGGTGGGCCAGTCGACTCTGGGGAAGCGCCTGGTGCGGCTTGATCTCTACTGGCGCTATCTGGTGGTGTTGCTCATCCTGGGCGGTGGTTTGTGGTCCCTGTTGGGCGAGGGTCCCTTTGAGCCGGGCTGGCTGGGTCTCAAGTACGTCCTGCTGGGCACCCTGATGGCCGGCGGCGTGGCCATGCGCATCTCGTCCATGCCGCTGGTACCGGCATGGGCGGACTACATGGCGCGTGGGCCGAACCCGGAATTCGAGGCCATTATCGGCAGGCTGCAGCGCCGCGCCATCTATCTGAACTGGGGACTGTGGGCGCTGTTTTTTGCCATGGCGGGGTTGCAATTGTTCCGGCCGTTCTAGCCCGGCCGGCCCATGGCGAGATAGGCGCCGGCCGCTGCCGCGGCGACCTGGCCCACGCCCGCGCGCCGCTGTAAAGGTGACCGGATCCGATTAGCCCGGTGCGGTCAGACCCTCATCCATACGAAAATCGCCCGCCGAGGCGGGCGATGACGATCGAAATTTAGGTTGCCGCCCTTGGCCCGGGTCAACTCGCCTGCAGGAACGACTCCAACCGCGTCAGCCAGATGTAGTCCCCTTCCACGGCCATCAGGCCAATCAGCACCAGCAGCAACAGTGGCGGGCCGAGGATGGCCCAGATCAAGGCCGCCCGCTCCCAGGCCATGTGCATGAAGATGGCGACGATGAACCCCGCCTTCAGGAACATGAAGATCAGGATCAACGCCCAGCGCAGCGCCCCGTGAGGCAGGAAATCCGTGGCATAGGAAAAGGCGCTGAACAGGAATAACAGCCCCCAGATCCAGAAATAGACGCTTAAGGGGTGTTGTTGTCCTTCAGCATGTGCTTCAGCTTGTGCCATCGCTACACCTACCAGAGATAGAAAAACGCAAAAATGAAGACCCAGACCAGATCCACGAAGTGCCAGTAGAGCCCGGCAATCTCCACGATTTCGTACTTGCCCTGTTTCTCATATTCGCCGCGCCAGACCCGGATAGCCACCCAGACCAGATAAATCACCCCACCCGATACGTGCAGCCCGTGGAAGCCGGTGATCATAAAGAATGCCGAACCGAACTGAGCCGCGCCCCAGGGATTGCCCCAGGGCCGAACGCCCTCCTCAATCAGTTTGGTCCACTCAAACGCCTGCATCCCGACGAACACGGCACCGAAGGCGGCTGTGATGAGCATCAGCGCCGTGGTACGAGCGCGATCCCGCCGATAGCCGAAGTTCACCGCCAGCGCCATGGTGCCGCTGGATGTAATCAGCACGAAGGTCATGATGGCAATGAGGATCAGCGGAATATCCGCGCCGAACATGTGCAGCGCGAACACATCGCTCACCGGCGGCCACTGAACCGTCGTGGACATGCGCACGTTCATGTAGGACACGAGGAAGCAGCTGAAAATGAACGTGTCGCTCAGGAGGAAGATCCACATCATGGCCTTCCCCCAGGGCACGTGGAAGGTCTCGCGATCGCCGGACCAGTCTTGAGTGATACTGCCCAGGCCGCCTTCGGCGGTTGCGGCGTCAGCTTGTGCCATAGCGTCTACGTCCTCAGGTTGTCAGCAGCAGTCCGAACAAAACCAGCCAGACCACCAGTAGATAGTGCCAATAGACCGAGCAGAGCTCGATACTCAGCGTCACCTTTCCCAGCTGTTTGTCGGAGCGGCGCGCGTACAAACGGGCCACGGTGCGGCCCCAGACCCACAGGCCGCCCAAAAGATGCAGGCCGTGCAGAGCGGTGAGCAAATAGAAAAACGCATTCGCGGGGTTGCTGACCAGGAAGTAACCACCTGCGTTCAGCTGCCGCCAGACCATGAACTGGCCACCCAGGAACGCCAGCGTCAGCAGCCCTCCCGCCAGCAGGTTCACCCGCACCCCCTGGGCATCGCCCCGGTTGGCCGCCCCGCGGGCCCGCTGCAGCCCCACGCTGCCCAGAATCAGGATCAGCGTGTTCACCCAGAGCAGGTTGGGCTCGTCCAGGGGGGTCCAGTCGGCCACCTCCATCCGTTCCATGTAGGCGGAGATGAACAGCCCGAACAGGGAGGTCACCACCGCCAGAAATACCCACAGCGCCATGCGCGCCGGCCCCATGGTGGTGACAGCGCCCCCGGGCTCGATCTCATCGATATCGCCGGGGGTCTCCCAGGGCTTGGCGGTGAGCTTGCTGACCAGGAACCACCACACCAGGATGGCCAGCATCACCAGAACGAAAAGAACGGGTACATCCACTAGTGATGCACTCCGTGATCACGGCCCACCGGTTTGTCGTCGGTCGCCGGCTGATTCTGAGGGATGTA
The DNA here is from genome assembly GCA_041556855.1 of Gammaproteobacteria bacterium. Taxonomy (GTDB): domain Bacteria; phylum Pseudomonadota; class Gammaproteobacteria; order Steroidobacterales; family JBFFHS01; genus JBFFHS01. Next base: position 9,465 of record JBFFHS010000059.1, on the reverse strand, counting down.
GTCCTCGGGCGCGCCGGGCACGCTGTAGTCATAAGCCCAGCGATACACCACCGGCAGCTCCGGACCCCAGTTGCCATGCTTGGGCGGGTTGTCCGGCGTTTGCCATTCCAGCGTGGTCGCTTTCCACGGGTTGGGATCCGCCTTCTTGCCCTTAAACGTGCTCCATAGCGCATTGATGATGAAGATGAACTGAGCCACCGCCACGATCATGGCCGCAATCGTAATGCTGACATTGGCGGAGGCGGCAGATTCCGGAATAAATTCTGTGGACCCGTAAGAAAAATAGCGCCGCGGCACGCCCAAGATGCCCAGATAGTGCATGGGCAGATACACCGCATAGGTGCCCAGCAGCGTCATCCAGAAGTGAATCTTACCCAGCGTGTCGTTGAGCATGCGGCCGGTGATCTTCGGGAACCAGTGATAGATGGCGCCGTACACCACCAGCACCGGCGATACGCCCATCACCATGTGGAAATGGCCGACCACGAAATAGGTATCCGACAGCGGCAGATCCACGGTCACATTGCCAAGGAACAGTCCCGTCAGGCCGCCGTGAATAAAGGTGAAGATGAAACCGATGGCGAACAGCATGGGCACGTTCAAATGGATATCACCGCGCCACAGGGTCAGCACCCAGTTGTAGACCTTGATGGCCGTGGGCACGGCGATGATCAGGGTGGTGGTCGCGAAGAAGAACCCGAAATAGGGATTCATACCGCTTACGTACATATGGTGCGCCCAGACCACGAAGCTCAGCGCGCCGATACCCACGATGGCCCACACCATCATGCGATAGCCGAAGATGTTCTTGCGGGCGTGGGTGCTGATCAAATCAGACACGATGCCGAAGGCCGGCAAAGCAACGATATACACTTCCGGGTGGCCAAAGAACCAGAACAGGTGCTGGAACAGAATCGGCGTGCCACCATCGTAGCTGAGATTCTCGCCCATAGAGAGAATGGCGGGCATGAAAAAGCTGGTGCCGATGAGCAGGTCAAGCAGCATCATGATGGCGCTGACCAGCAGCGCGGGAAACGCCAGCAAACCCAGCACGGTCGCCATGAAAATGCCCCAGATGGACAGAGGCATGCGCATCAGGGTCATGCCCCGGCAGCGCGCCTGCAGCACCGTGGTCACGTAGTTCAGACCACCCATGGTGAAAGCCACGATGAAGACGGCCAGGGACAGCAGCATGAGGATGATGCCCCAGGTTGCCCCGGGTGTGCCGGTGAGAATCGCCTGCGGTGGATAGAGTGTCCAACCCGCGCCCGTGGGGCCGCCGGGCACGAAGAAACTGGCCAGCAGAATGATCACGGCCAGCAAGTAGACCCAGTAGCTGAGCATGTTCATAAAGGGGAATACCATGTCCCGGGAACCGCACATCAACGGGATGAGGTAATTGCCGAAGCCGCCCAGAAACAGCGCCGTGAGCAGATAAATCACCATGATCATGCCGTGCATGGTGACGAACTGGTAATACTCGTTGGGCTGAATGAAGGTGAAGGTGTCGGGAAAACCCAGCTGCAAACGCATCAGGCCGGAGAGCACCAACGCCACCAGCCCGACTGCGATGGCCGTGATGGAGTACTGGATCGCAATGACCTTGTGGTCCTGGCTCCAGACGTAGGTGGTTATCCAACTGTGAGGATCATGAATCGGCTCGTCCCTGTCCGCGATTGCCACGTATGCCATCGTTAACTCCTCTCGATGTATTCTTTTGCAGCTACGCTCGTTCGGTAGCTAAAGCGTATTAATGTAGGCCACCAGGTCCTTGATGGTCTGGTCGTTCACTAGCGCGGTTGCCATCACGGCCATCTGCGCACCGTAAAAATCCTGAGCGTGGGAACCGCGCACGCCGGAACTGAAGTTCTGCAGCTGGCGCACCAGATCCCAGTCGCTCATATCCTTCAATGCAGGCGCATTCTGGGACCAGATGCCCTCGCCGTTGGCGCCATGACACGCGGCGCAGGTGGTATAGAGGGATTTACCCCGCTCCGCGTCGCCGCCCAGGCCGCCCTGCTCAGTCGGCTCGGTGGGCTCTGAGGGCAGCGTCTGGATGTAGGCAATGACGTTGTTGATGGCCGCATCGTCGGCGAGGGACTGGGCGAAGGGCACCATTTGCCGGCCGTAGACGTCTTGCTCATTCGTCCCGCGCACGCCGTTGCGGTAGTTGTGCATTTGCCGGCGCAAATAGCCCGGCTCCTGACCGGCCAGCTTGGGCGCGTTCAACAGCTGCATGCCTTCGCCCTGCTGCCCGTGACAGGCCGTGCACAGCGCGTAAAGCGCCTGCCCCTGAGCCGGGTCGCCGGCGGCCACCGCCTGAGTCTCAGCAAACGTGGGCTGATCAGCCAGCCAGGCGTCGAAGGTGCTCGCCTCGTCCACGACCACCCGACCGCGCATGGCGTGGTGAGCCATACCGCAAAGCTCCTCGCACATAATCTCGTAACGACCCAGCTTGGTCGGCGTGAACCACAGGAAGGTGATCATGCCCGGGACCAGATCCATCTTCACGCGAAACTGGGGTACCGCGAAGTCATGTAACACGTCCTTGGATCGCAACAGCACCTTAACCGGCCGATCGATGGGCAGATGCAGCTCCGGATGGCTCACCAGCACGTCGTCCTGACCATTGGGGTCGTCCGGGTTCACCCCGAAGGGGTTCTCCGGCGTAATCAGGCGCGCGTCCGTGGTGCCCAACTCACCATCCTCGCCGGGAAAACGGAATGACCAGTGCCACTGCTGGCCTACTGCTTCCACGATGGCCGCATCCTCGGGCACCGTCACGAACTTACCCCAGACCACCAGGCCGGGAGCCAGCATCGCCACCACGCCAATCGACGTGACCACGGTGAGAATGATCTCCAGCCGGGTGCTCTCCGGCTCGTAGTCCGCCTTCTGCCCCTTCTTGTGACGGTACTTGATCACCGCGTAAGCCATAAACAGATTCAGCGCAACAAACACGATGCCCGTGACCCAGAACGTGAGGATCACGGTGCCGTCCATTTCGCTCCAGTTGGAGGCGATGGGCGTGAACCACCAGCCAAGCCCCTCGGCCTGCACCGCGAAGTGGAAAATCACCGAACCGATCACCAGCACGATGAGTACGACTGCAATTGCCATAGACCGACCCCTTAAATGAAACCCTGGTGGTTCGTCGTGGTTGTTCTAACCGTTTCCGCTGACCGATTGGCCATGCTGTTGTAAGAGTTTTTCGCGCGTGCGGCTGCGCTGGCGCCGCGCCACGCTTGAGAATGGATTGACAAAGCGCCGATCGATGGCCACCAGATCAGCCTCCAGATGCCGGTCGCGCATCATATCGCGTATAGCATCCTCCTGGTCGGCATGGGCGTAAACGAGTATCAGATATTTCCCCGCATCGATATCGGCTTCAAACTTATCGAGCTTCTTGTTGCGTCGTCCGATCCCAATCAAGCCGCCCTCCCAGGCCCCAAAACAGGTCGCCACGCCAACCAACGCGACATAAACCAGCATGGGCGCGTTGGGGAACGCACCGAAATACATCATGAGGCTCACGCCGATCAGTCCCATGAGAAACCCGACCAACGCGCCGATAAAACCCTCGCGGACGAAATCCAGAGTCTCCAGGTAATTACTGGAGTGAATCGCCTGCTTGCGCAGGCCGGCTTCGTCTTTGGCAATAACATGGAGAAAAAAGTCGCTTACGCCCACATCGTGGAGGTCATCGGAAATCTTCTGCGTGCTATGTAGCGTCGGCGCAAGGTAGTACAAACACCGCATCGGTTAGTCCGAAGACTTGGTCCCGCTCACCCAGGCGGCAACCCCGAAACAAAATAAGGTAAGAGCGACCAAAGCGAACGGTAGAGGCGGCAACCAGAGGGGAATGTGTTCCATATCAATAGGTCCTATTAATGAGGCAATCAGCCAGCCCGCGCCTATGCCGATAAAAATTCCGAACGCCAAGCGAGTCTGGTTACGCCACGCGATTCCCCATAGGATGAGGAACACCACAAACATTATGCCAAGAAAAACGGTCATGGCGCCGGGGCCCCCAGGAAAAACCTGATGGATCTTCGCAGCGCGGCGGGCGTAAGGTCAAGTCTGTGGCGCCACGGCAACAACCTAAGGAGACAGCGATGGCGAACCGCTCCAGCCCGCCGGCACCCTTCCCGCCGCCGGTGTATAGCTGGTATGTGGTTGGCTTATTGATGCTGGCCTACATCGTCTCCTATGCCGATCGCACTATTCTGTCGCTGCTGATCGAACCCATTAAGGCGGACCTCAACCTTAGCGATGTGCAAATCAGCCTGCTGCTGGGTCCGGCCTTCGGTATTTTCTATACGACTCTCGGGTTGCCGGTGGGCTGGCTGGCCGACCGGCGCAGCCGCCGCGGCATCATTGCAATCGGCATTACCCTGTGGTGCGCCATGACGGCGGCTTCCGGGCTCGCGCGCAATTTTGCTCAGCTGTTCCTGGCCCGCATCGGCATCGGCGTGGGCGAGGCCACGCTATCGCCCGCTGCCCTGTCCTTGATCAGCGATTACTTCCCGCGGGAAAAGGCTCTGCGAGCCGTGGGCTTCTACGTAATGGCCCAATCCCTGGGCGGCGGACTCGCCTATCTGGTGGGCGGGCAAGTGGTGGTCTCGGTGGCCGCCGCCACCACCGTGGTGCTGCCCCTGGTGGGCGCCTTGAAAGCCTGGCAGGTCACCTTCCTGGTCGTCGGACTACCCGGCCTGCTGCTGGCGCTGTTCATGCTGACGGTCCGCGAGCCGATCCGACGGGGCCATGCCAGCCAGGACTCTGCCATGCCGGTCCGGGACGTGCTGGCGTTCCTGGGCCGGCGCTGGCGCGCCTACGGGGCCTTGTTCGTCGGCAACTCCGCGGTTGCCATTCAGGGCTATGCCTATTTCTGGCTGCCGGTGCTGTTCGAGCGCCGCTGGGGCTGGGATGTGGGCCGCTTCGGCCTGGCCTTCGGCATTCTGCTGGCGGTGTGCGGCGTGGGCGGCATTCTGGCCGGTAATCAACTGTCCGCCACGCTGTATCGGCGCGGCTACGCCGATGCGCCCTATCGTTCCACGGTGTTGGGCCTGTTGATTACCGTGCCCACGGCCACGCTCATGGCCCTGATGCCCAGCGGTGAGTGGGCGCTGGTCCTGCTGGCGCCGGCCATGGCCGGCGTCTCCGTAGCGTCCGCCAACGGCGCTGCGGCCGTGGTGCACGTGGCGCCGGCCGAACTTCGGGCCCAGGCCTCGGCCGGCTATTTTCTGGTGATCAATATTCTCGGCCTGTTTTTAGGACCCACTTCCGTGGCGGTGCTCACGGACTATGTCTTCAAATCGGAGCAGGCCATTCATCTCTCCCTGGCCATGGTGCCCGGCGTGCTGGGCTCCATCTGTCTGCTCCTGCTCCTGACCGGCATCCGTCCCTATGCACGCTGCGCCCGGGAGGCTGAAACCTGGCACGCGAGCGCGCCGGCTTAGCGCCGGCGGGTCTGGCCACGGGTGAACTCACCGCTCCGCCGGGCGCGTGATTCGCTGCGGCCCGGCCGCGCAGGCTGCCGGGTAGCGCGCGCGGGCGCCGCCAGCCGCGAGGCTCGCGGCTCAGGTGCCGCCGGCGCAACCCGGATACTGGGCGGGGCCTGCGTCCGCCTGAGCGCTGCGGCGCGGCGCGCTGGCGCGGCGCTGCGGGGTCGCGTCTGAGCACGACTCACAGCGCTGCGCGGGTTGGCAAACGCCAGCGGTTGGGACGCCTGCGACCGACTGGGCTGGCTGCTGCTGGCGACGCGCGGCCGCTCAGGCACGCGGCTGCGCTGGGCCTGGCTGCGCGCGGCAGTGCCCGAGGCCGTCCGGCCCGCATCCCGTCGCGTTGCCGCGGTGCTGCGCGCTGCCGGCGCGGTGCGACCCCGCGGTCCCGCGGCGCGGTAGGCGAGCCTGGCCGCGCGGTCCTGACTGCGCTGCAGGGCCTGGTCTGCGGCGCGTCGGTCAGCCGCCCTGTGTTCGGCGCTGCGGCCGCTCCGCTGAGCACGATTCATGGCGGGTTCCTCGGACCTTCGCGGGGCGGTGTGCCCAGTTCGTCCGTTGCCGTTGAACCGGGTCGCTCGGGACCCGGCAAAACGATTTTCGGCAACGACTGCTTGGTCACGGCTTGGACGCGTCCCGTCCCGCTGGTCCCGGGCAGGGCTGTCAGCCTGCGGCCGTCTGGCGCGGTGACCAGCAGCCGCCCGGCGCTGATCGGTCGAGCGCTCTGCGTCGTGGTCCCGGCCACGACCGAACCGCCCGCGATGGGAGTCGGGCCGCGCCGGGCGTGCACTCTGGCCATCGGCTGGGATGGGAAGCCGATAGCCGTCTCGCTCGCGCCGCGGCCCGTCGCGATAGGCATGCCGATGTCCGTCGCGCGCGTAGTGGGGCCGGGCGCCACGCCGATAGTGGGACTGCCAGTAATTGCCGGCATGATGGCGCACGTCGGGGTCCCGGTAAGCCGGGCGCCGATCATGGCTGTGAGCCAGGGGCCGCCGATAGTAATGATGATCATTGTAGCGGTGGCCATAGTAGGGGTGGCTGCGATAGCCGTAATGATGGATATGCAGATGATGGGTATGCCACCCGATAGCAAAGGCGGACGTCACGCCCCAGAAGTAGCCGGACGCGAAGGAATAACCCGCCGGATAGGGGTAGTAATAGACGGGATAGCGATAGGGATAGTAGTGGTAGACCGGCAACGGTGAGTACACCACGACCCGGGCCGGCTCGTAGTAGGGCACATGGATGATTTCCGGATCGGCGGGCGCAATTCTCACCACACCGACCTCCCGCGTCACCACCTGCCGATCGTCGCTGCGCAAATTGCCGGCCAACCAGGCCCGGTCCCGGAACTGCTCGATGGCCTCGATCACGTCCGCCTGCTGAGTGAGCACGGCTTCGCCGAGACGCCAGGTCCAATCCAGATCGTCGTTCAACAGGGCCATGACCTGGGGATAGTTCAGCAGAGCAACGATGGACTCATCCCATTCGGGGTCCGGCTTGAGGCTGGGGTCGTCTTCCAGATCCTTCAGGAAACGGGCCGCCTGCACGATCTGCAGGGGATAGGTGCTGGCCGGCAGCACGATGGCCACCAGATCGTCCGGATACAGGGCAACGGGCCCGACCAGCTCGGCCAACTCCTCCTGGGAGTAGGTGGGCGCGGCGGGCTCTACCGGCTCAACGGCCACCACGCCGGGCGGCAGCGTCGTCTCGGGTGCGGTCTCCTGAGCCTGGCCCAGTGCGGGTCCGCCCAGTAACGCCAGCGCGGCGCTAAACATAATCCAGCGCTTGTCATGGTTGGCTGCGCGTGCCATCACGCCTGCAACTCCTCCACCTGGGGCCGCGTGCCCTCAGGCCTGTTTTTCCACGCTCCACCATACGCTCAGCTAGCTGAACCCAGGCTTAATTTTCGCGACTGTTTGCGAGGTCTAACCGGGACGGCGCTTATTCACAGCGGCAGTGGAGCGAACCCGGCCAGTGTTTTGCCTGGTGGGCGACGGAGTCCTCGTTCGCCCGACACAGGGATTTGGCGCATCGCGGCGGGAAGGGCGGCATCGCGGCATGGCGGGCGCCCCTGAAGGCATGCCCCCAAGCCCAAAAAAAGGGCGCCCGCCGGCGCCCTTTCCTGGCTTGCCGGGAAAGACCCTCAGAAGCGGAACGCTGCCTGCAGGGCGATGGAGCGGCCCCGCTCGATGAAGGCATAGTGGCTGTTGGAACCAAAGTTCCGCGCCAGGGGCACCGGATTGGTATAGGGCACCGTGATCTCGTCGAACAGATTGCGACCCAGAATCGCCACTTCCCAACCGTCCTCGATTCCCGCCAAAGCCAGGCGCAGATTCACCTTGGCATAAGCGTCCTGGACAGTCACCGGATCGTTGTTCTGGGCGGTGAAAAAATCATCGGAAAAGGTGATGTCCAGCGTCGTCCGGAACTCCAGATTGTCGCGAATGGTCGCGTAATAGTCGAAACCCAGAGTGCCGGAATAGTCGGCAACATACTGGTTGGTCTGCCCGGTGCGGTCACAAAGCTGGTCGTCCTGCGGATCAAACTCGCCGAAGTAGCACTGCCCGTTGGGGAAATCGGTGAACTCGAAGTCGAGCCAGGCAAAGGAGCCGAACATGCCGAAGTTCTCGGTGAACTGCCAGCGGCCGTCCAGCTCGAAGCCGAAGATGTCAGCACCCGCCGCGTTGCCCACATTAAAGCCCACGCCGCCGTCAAAGATCGAGATCTGCAAATCCTCGTACTCGGTGAAGAACACGGCCGCATTGAGGTCCGCCGCCCCGCCAGCCAGGCGAGCCTTGGAGCCGAACTCGAAAGACGTGGCCCGCTCATCCTCGAACTTAAAGGCCCCGTCAGACAGGGTGCCGGGTGGAACGATATCGGGAAGGATTCCGGGAGCCAGAGGGTTTGGGAACGATAATGCGGAAGCGCCGGGCAGGGTATTTGAACGCGTGTCAAAACCGCCCGCCTTGAAGCCACTCGCGATCGTCGCGTAGACATTCAGGTCCTGGCTGATGTCCCACTGGGCATTGATCGAGTAGTCCGCCGAATCATCGTCACGTTCACCTGAGATGTCGTGCCCAAACAGCTGCACGTTCAACAGGCTTGCGTAAATACCCACATTGGTCAGGTAGCGAACCGGATCCGAAGCGAGGGTGATCGGGGCGCCCCTGAACTCCGTCAAGATCACTGTCCGCCCCGCCTGTTTGTTCTCATCCGTATAACGACCGCCGATATTCAGGCGGAAGGTGTCCGTGATGTTCCAGGTCAGCTGCGCGAATACCGCCCAGGCCTCGGTTTTCTGGGAGAAAGCTCGCGACGCGCCCGTGCCCGCGAACAGGGCCCCCGCGCCCGGTTGACCCGCGAATACATCGACCACCGGCTGCAGCACACTGTCAGCCGGAATGCCCGATTCATCGGGTGAAGACTGATCGTTTCGCTGATAGAAGGCACCAGCGATCCAGTCGATAGTGTCGCCGCCGGGTGAGACGAACCGAAACTCCTGGCTGATCTGGTCATACTCTTCGAACAGCGGCCCACCCAGCACCACGGCGCTGGAAAAATCGCAGTCGCAGTTTTCTTCAAAATCATACTTGAGATAACCCGTGACCGCGGTAAAACGCACGTCGTTGGCCAGGTCATGATTGATGGTCAGCGTCAGGTTGTCGCTGGTATTGATGCTGTAATCGCCGTTGGAGCCGCGGTTGTTGTCCTGCACCACGTTCAGGACGCTGGGATCCTGAAAGAACGCGGGATTGCCAAAACCAGCAAACAGCAGCTGAGAATAGGGAATGGGCGGTATCGGAATGGGCAGCATCGCCAGAATATTACACAGCGCAATCGGCGCCAGAGCGCCGCAATCGTAAACGTCGTCGATGATTTCCACCTGCCGCCCCGTGACGTCAAACTCGTTGCGCTCGAACTTGAACGTCAGGTTGGTGCGGTCGCTAGGCTCCAGGCGCAGCTG
>JBFFHS010000058.1:0-21699 GCA_041556855.1 Gammaproteobacteria bacterium | reverse complement strand
GCGGGCGGCCGCGCCCGTAATCCACTGGCTGGTGCCGTTGGCGAGCGCCGTGCCCCCGTCGAGACTGGCTGCCAATTTGACGCGCACGAAGGGTCGGCCGTGAACCATCCGCTGAATAAAACCCCGATTCAGGGCTGCCGCTGCCCCACCACCGACCCCGGTCTCCACCTTGATGCCGGCCGCCTGCAGGGTCTGCATCCCGCGACCGGCCACCCTGGGATTGGGGTCTTGCATGGCACACACGACTCGTGCCACGCCGGCCTCAATCAGCGCGGGCGCACAGGGCGGCGTGCGGCCCTGATGGGCACAGGGCTCCAGGGTCAGGTATACGGTCGCGCCCGCCGCCGCCGCGCCGGCGGCATTGAGCGCGTGACGTTCAGCGTGCGCCTCTCCCGCACGATCGTGCCAACCCTCGCCCACCACGTGGCCATCCCGCACGATGACGCACCCCACGCGGGGATTGGGATCGGTGGTATTGAGGCCGCGCCGCGCCAGCTGCAGCGCGCGCGCCATATAACGGGCGTCGGTGCCGTCGGCCACGATCAGGTCTCGTCATCGGGCAACAACGACATCTGCTCACGGTCGGCCAGCACGCTGGGCAGCTCCTTGAGACGCTGAATCTCCTCCTGAAATTCAGTCAGGTCCTGGAAGCTGCGGTAAACGGACGCAAACCGCACGTAGGCCACTTCGTCCAGCGCCCGCAGTTCTTCCATGACCATGTCGCCTACCAGGCGCGCCGCCACTTCTCGCTCACCGATGGTGCGCAGCCGATGAATGATCCGCTGCAGCGCAGCCTCAATGCTCTCGCTGTCCACCGGCCGCTTCTCCAGGGCGGTCACCATGCCGTGGCGCAGCTTGTTCTCATCGAAAGGCTCGCGGCGGTCATCCCGTTTGATCAGGTGGGGCATCACCAGCTCGGCGCCCTCGTAGGTGGTAAAGCGCTCCCCGCAGGCCTGGCACTCCCGGCGGCGCCGTACTTCGTTGCCCTGGGCGGCAAGCCGGGAATCAATGACCTTGGTTTCTTCGTGTGAACAGAACGGACAGTGCATGGGAGCTGCCCTTCCTCGGCGGCCTCAGCGGTAGACGGGAAACCGCGCGCACAGCTCAAGAACCTCGCCGCGCACTCGCTCGATCACGGCATCAGCGCCGCGACCATCCAGGACATCCGCAATCCAATGGCTGAGCTGAGCGGTCTCGCCTTCCTTGAAGCCCCGCGTGGTAATGGCCGGCGTGCCGATCCGCAGGCCGCTGGTCACCATGGGTGGACGGGGATCGTTGGGCACAGCGTTCTTGTTCACCGTAATATTCGCCGCGCCCAGCGCTGCTTCGGCGTCCTGACCCGTGATGTCCTGGGCGATCAGATCGACCAGCATCAGGTGATTGTCGGTACCGCCGGAAACGATCCGGTAGCCCCGCTCCTCCAGAACCGCGGCCATGGTGCGGGCATTGACGACGACCTGATGCTGGTAGGCCTTGAATTCCGGCTGCAGCGCCTCGGCAAACGCCACCGCCTTTGCCGCGATGACATGCATCAGCGGTCCGCCCTGAATCCCGGGGAACACGCGGGAATTAAGCTTTTTTGTCAGCGCCGGATTCTCCCGGGCCAGGATCAGGCCACCCCTGGGCCCGCGCAGGGTCTTGTGGGTGGTGGTGGTCGTCACGTCCGCGATCGGGACCGGATTGGGATATTCACCTGCTGCCACCAGGCCGGCCACATGGGCCATGTCCACCATCAGATAGGCACCGACCTCGTCGGCGATGGCTCGGAACCGCTGCCAATCCACGATGCGCGAGTAGGCGGAAAAACCGGCAATGATGACCTTCGGCCGGTGTTCGGCAGCCAGGCTCGCCACCTGATCGTAGTCAATCTCGCCGCTGGCCTCATCGATGCCGTATTGCACAGCGTGGTAGAGCCGCCCGGACATGTTGACCTTCGCACCGTGTGTGAGGTGGCCGCCGTGATCCAGGCTCATGCCCAGCAGGGTATCGCCGGCCACCATCATCGCCATGAAGGCAGCCTGATTTGCCTGGGAGCCGGAGTGGGGCTGGACGTTCACATAGGCCGCATTGAACAACTGCTTGGCGCGCTCTATGGCCAGTGTCTCCGCGACGTCCACGTGCTCGCAACCGCCGTAGTAGCGGCGTCCGGGATAGCCTTCTGCATATTTGTTGGTCAGCACGGAGCCTTGAGCCTCCAGCACCCGGGGACTGGCATAGTTCTCCGAGGCAATCAGCTCGATGTGCTCCTCCTGGCGCCGGCTTTCCGCCTCGATGGCTGCGAAGAGCTCGTCATCAAATCCTTTAATGGTGTGCTCGGCACTGAACATGCATGGGGCTCCGATGGGGGTGTTGGCTTCGCGGCTGGCGCAAAGCGACCATTGTAGCGCAGCCGAAGCAGGCGATGCCCCGTCAAGCGGGCTCGACCAGAGACTCCACCACCCGAGTCCAGGCCCGGGCCAGATTGCGGCGATTGTAGCCTCCCCCACCCAGGGCAAGGATCGGCACCTCGGACCATTCCAGCGCCAATCGGGCGGCACCGTACCCGTGCGCATCCTCCGAATACTGCAAATGGGTGATGGGATCACCGGCCAGTGAGTCGGCGCCGCACTGGAGCACGATGAGCTGCGGATCGCCGGCGCGCAGATAGCCCTCGATCTCACCCCAGGCGGCACGGAAAGCCTGGTCATCCGCGCCCGGCGGCAGAGGGATGTTCAGCTTGCTCCCCTTGGCCGCACCCGTCCCCGTCTCCGAACGGGCGCCCGTGCCTGGATAGAGATAGCGACCATCTTCATGCACGTCGGCGAACAGCACCCGGGGATCCGACTCGAAGCCATAAAAGACGCCGTCGCCGTGATGAGCATCGATGTCCACATAGGCCACGCGCTCCACGCCGTAACGCTGCAATGCTGCCTCGATGGCCACACCGCAATCGTTGAACACGCAGAATCCTGCCGCGTGACCGCGACCGGCGTGATGCAGGCCGGCGATCGGCACAAAAGCCCGGCGCACGGGTCCCGCCATAATCAGATCCAGGGCGGTCAGCGCGGCCCCCACCACGTACCCCGCATCGGTGAACACGCCCGGGTAGGCCGGGGTGTCACCGGCATCGAGAAAGCCGTGACCGGCGGCGGAAAATTCCTCCACCCGCTCGATGTAGTCGGGCGTATGAAACAGCGCGAGTTCCTCCCGGCTGGCCTGGCGGGCGCGGTGACGCGCCAGCTGCGTCATGACGCTGGAGGTTCTCACTTCCGCCATAAACGCGTCATGCCGGTCGGGGCCGAAGGGATGCCCCTTGCCAAAGCCGTAGGCCGCAATCTCGGCACCGCACACCAGGGCAACCTGTGCCATGGACCGATTCCGCCGTCGTCTGAGAAGCCCTCAGTATGGCGGTTACCGGCCGTTTGGCAAACACGGGCCATTCACCCATAATCGCGCGCCCTGAAGAACCTCAGCACGCGCAGCATGGCTCAATACATCTACACCATGAATCGGGTCGCCAAGATCGTGCCGCCCAAGCGGCACATCTTGCGTGACATCAGCCTGTCCTTTTTTCCGGGCGCCAAGATCGGCGTGCTGGGCTTGAACGGTTCCGGCAAGTCCACGCTGTTGAAAATTATGGCCGGCGTGGAAAAGGAATTCGACGGCGAGGCGCGCCCCCAAGCCGGCATCAAGATTGGCTACCTGCCCCAGGAGCCGGAACTGGATCCGGACAAGGACGTGCGCGGCAACGTGGCGGAGGGCGTGGCCGAGACGCAGCAACTGCTGGACCGCTTCAACGAGATCAGCATGAAGTTCGGCGAACCTCTGGACGATGATGAGATGAACAAGCTGCTGGAGGAACAGGGCCGCCTCCAGGATGCCATTGACGCCGCCGATGGCTGGGAGCTGGAGCGCAAGCTGGAGATTGCCGCCGACGCGCTGCGCTTGCCGCCCTGGGAGGCGGACGTCACTGCCTTGTCCGGGGGCGAGCGGCGACGCGTCGCCCTGTGCCGACTGCTGCTGGCGGCGCCGGACATGTTGCTCCTGGACGAGCCCACCAACCATCTGGATGCCCAGTCGGTGGCCTGGCTGGAGCGCTATCTGGAGGAATATCCCAGCACCGTGATTGCCGTGACCCACGATCGCTATTTCCTCGACAACGTGGCTGGCTGGATATTGGAGCTGGACCGTGGCCACGGCATTCCCTGGGAGGGCAACTACTCCTCCTGGCTGGAACAGAAGGAGGCGCGACTGGACATGGAACAGCGCCAGGAGCAGGCCCATCAGCGCGCCATCAAGGCGGAGCTGGAATGGGTTCGCAGCAACCCTAAGGGACGCCACGCCAAGGCGAAAGCACGCCTGCAGCGGTTTGCCGAACTGAGCTCGAAAGAATTTCAGCAGCGCAGCGAGACCAACGAGATCTATATCCCGCCCGGGCCCCGCCTGGGCGATCTGGTCGTGGAAGCGGACCGCCTGGTCAAGGGCTACGGTGATCGTTTACTCATGGACGGCCTGAGCTTCAACATCCCGCCAGGAGCCATCGTTGGCGTCATCGGCGCCAACGGAGCCGGCAAGAGCACCCTGTTCCGCATGATTGCCGGCCAGGAGCAACCCGACGGGGGCAGCATTCGCGTCGGTGATTCCGTGCAGCTGGCCTACGTGGATCAGTCGCGGGACGCCCTCGACGCGGATAAGACCGTCTGGGAAGAAATTGCGGATGGCCAGGATATTCTGCAGGTGGGCGGCTACGAGACTCAGTCTCGAGCCTACGTGGGCCGGTTCAATTTCCGCGGCTCGGAGCAACAGAAGAAGGTCGGCCTGCTGTCGGGTGGTGAGAGAAATCGGGTCCACCTGGCTAAGCTGCTGCGCAGCGGCGGTAATCTTTTGTTGTTGGACGAGCCCACCAACGATCTGGACGTGGAGACCCTGCGCGCCCTGGAGGAAGCTCTGCTGGCCTTTCCCGGCTGCGCCGTGGTGATCTCCCACGACCGCTGGTTTCTGGACCGCATTGCCACCCACATGCTGGCCTTTGAAGGCGACAGTGAGGTGGTCTGGTTTGAGGGCAATTACGCCGACTACCTCGCTGATCTGCGCCGCCGCAAGGGTGAGGGCGCCGATCAACCCCACCGGATGCGCTACAAGCGGCTGAGCGCCTGACTTAACCCGCTGGCGGCGCTACAATAACCATAGTTTCAGGGGATGGTGCGGTGAGCGTTTATATTGATCGCGAGGAAGGTTTCAAGGCGCCGGATGGCGCCGCAGCGGCTCGCGAATGTCCCCACTGCGGCGCCTACGCGCAACTCGCCCTGGTGGCCGCACCGCGCTTTGAGCGGGTAGCCGAACAACGCCCGACCCATATCGGCTCCGCCTTCCAGTGCGCGGCCTGCCATGAGCCGCGCTTCGTCAAGTTCACCGTGCGCCGTTACGGGGAACAGCGGATCGATCTGGCGCCTAACTTCGTGGAAGTGGAACGGCCGAAGGAGCGCTTCGACTTCCAGTATCTGAGCGAGGATGCGGCACGGCTGTTCCGGGAGGCGCTGCAGTGCTACTCGGCGGACTGCCACAACGCGTTTGCGTCCATGTGCCGCCGCACTGCCCAATCCACCTTTGTTGAGCTGGGCGAAGGCTCGCGCCTGAAATGGTTCGAGCTGATCAAGGAAATCGCGGCGTTGTGCGAACTGGATGACGAGACCACTCAGACGGTGGAGGATATCCTCCTGGGTCGCGACGAACGGCTACCGCAGATCGGCGCCGGTCAGGCAGCCGTGCTGCTGGAAACCATGAAAGACATTCTCTACCAAACCTTCGTGCGCACTGCCAAACTGACCGCAGCCATGCGCATGCGGCGCTATTTCGCCGACGAGCACGACGCGAAAATCACGCCGCTGGATCCACGCAACCAGCGCCTCACCGGATCCGACTGACACATCCGTACCACCGCTCCGCGCAGCAGCCGGTTCAGCGCATTGAGCGCTGCCCGTCGACCCACCAGCGAGCGTTGTGGAACAGGCGCTGCCAGGGCGCCTGCTCCGGCCAGTGGGCGGGGCGCCAAGAATGCTGGACACTGCGAAACAGGCGTTCCGGGTGCGGCATCATCAGGGTGAAGCGGCCGTCGCTGTTGGTCAGCCCGGCGATCCCGCGCGGTGACCCATTGGGGTTTGCGGGGTAGCGCTCGGTCGCGGCCCCGTGATTATCCACATAGCGCAGCGTGACCAGTTCCCGATCACAATGCTCAAAAGCATCCTCGGCGGCAAATTCGGCGCGACCCTCGCCGTGGGATGTGGCGATGGGCAACAGGGAGCCTGCCATGCCGGTGAGCAGCACCGAGCGACTCTCCCCCACGCTCACGAGAGATAAGCGGGCTTCGAACTGATCCGAACGGTTGCGCACGAATCGGGGCCAGTGGGCAGCGCCGGGAATCAGATCCTTGAGCGCAGCCAGCATCTGGCAGCCGTTGCAGACGCCCAGCACGAACACGTCTGGCCGGGCAAAGAAACCGGCGATCAGTTCCCGAACCCGGTCGTTGTAGAGAATGGATTTGGCCCAACCCTCCCCGGCGCCGAGCACATCGCCGAAGGAAAAGCCGCCGCATGCAATCAGCCCGGAGACGTCATCCAAGCCGCGTCGACCGGCAAGCAGATCGCTCATATGCACGTCCACCGGATCGAAACCGGCTCGCTCGAAGGCGGCTGCCATTTCCACATGACTGTTGACGCCCTGCTCGCGCAGTATGGCCACCTGGGGCCGCTTGCCGGCCGGTGGCCGGGCCAGCTCGTTCAGATCAAAGCTGATCCGCGGCGCCAGCCCCGGATCGTTTTCGACGCCGATCTGCTCGAACTGCTCCAGCGCACAGTCGGGATGGTCCCGCAAACTCTGCATGCGCCAGGTCAGCTCGGACCAGGTCTGTTGTAAGCGAGCGCGGGTGCTCTCATACAGCAGGGTATCGCCCTGGGTCACGGTGACCTTGCCATCCAACCGTGGTCGGGCCAGGGTTGTCACGCAATCCTTCAGACCCGCCTCGGCGCACAGTTCCAGGACGTCCTCAAACGCGGCCCCGGGCACCTGCAACACGGCGCCCAGTTCCTCGTTGAAGAGATAGGCCAGCACGTCGCCGACCGTGGCCGGCAGGTCAATGTCCAGCCCGGTGCGAGCCGCAAAGGCCATTTCCAGCAGGGTCACCAGGACGCCGCCGTCGGAGCGGTCATGGTAGGCCAGCAGCAGGCCCTGCGCCCGCAGCTGCCGCTGCAGCGCAAAGAACCGGCGCAGTGGCTCCGGATCGTCCAGATCCGCTGCCGGGCCGCCGAACTCGCCGTAGACCTGGGCCAGGCAGGAGCCACCCAGACGCATCCGACCGCCGCTCAAGTCCACCAGCAGCAGCACGCTGTCCGGGCCGTCCCGATCCGCCCAGGGCGTGAGCGTGGCCGCCACATCGGCAACCGGCGCGAAGGCGGAAACGATCAAAGACACCGGCGCCGTCACCGAGCGTTGGCCGCCGGCAGCCTCCCACGTGGTGCGCATGGACATGGAATCCTTGCCCACCGGCACCGCGATGCCGAGCGCCGGGCACAGCTCTTCCCCGACGGTGCGCACCATGTCGTACAGCACGGCGTCGTCGTCGGCAAATCCGGCTGCCGCCATCCAATTGGCTGACAGGCGAATGTCGCTCAAGCGCGCCACGTCAGCGGCGAGGAGATTAAGCACGGCCTCGCCGATGGCCAGCCGTGCCGACGCGGGCCCATCGTAACTGGCCACGGGCGTGCGCTCGCCCATGGCCATGGCCTCCCCCGTTGCGCCCCGATAGCCGGCCGAGGTCACCGCCACATCGCTGACGGGCACCTGCCAGGGTCCTACCAGCTGATCCCGCGCCACCAGACCGCCCACGGTGCGATCGCCGATATGAATCAGGAATGACTTGTCCGCGACCGCTGGAAAACGCAGCACCTCGTCGATAGCCTCGGCCAAGGACAATCCGATGGTCGCGAAGGGGGGCGGCGGCACCGTTTCGTGAGCCGTTTCCCGAATCATGCGCGGCGGCTTGCCCAGCAGCACCTCCATGGGCATGGCGACCGGCGTGTTGTTGAAATGGTCGTCGTTGACCTGCAGAAGCGTATCCGCGGTTGTCTGGCCGATCACGGCCACCGGACATCGCTCCCGCCGGCACAGCTTGAGGAACTCATCCAGGCGCTCCTGCTGCAGCGCAATGACGTAGCGCTCCTGGGCCTCGTTGCACCACAACTCCATGGGGCTCATGCCAGGTTCCGCATTGGGCACCCGCCGCAGCTGGATGCGGCCGCCCCTGCCGCTGTGGTCGATGACCTCCGGCACCGCATTGGAAAGCCCGCCGGCACCCACATCATGAATCAGCAGAATGGGGTTGGCCTCGCCCATGGACCAGCAGGCATCGATGACCTCCTGGGCGCGCCGCTGCATTTCCGGATTACCCCGCTGCACCGATGCGAAATCCAGTTCCGCCTCACCGCTGCCGCTACCCTGGGACGAAGCGGCCCCGCCGCCCAGACCAATCAACATGGCCGGACCACCGATCACCACCACCGCGGCGCCGGGCGGCACATCGGCTTTGTTCACGTGGGTCGGGCGCACGTTGCCCAGACCGCCGGCGATCATGATGGGCTTGTGATAGCCGCGCACGCCGGCCGCCGTGTGCTGGGCGTAGGTGCGGAAGTAGCCGAGCAGGTTGGGCCGGCCGAATTCGTTGTTGAAAGCCGCCGCGCCGATCGGGCCTTCCAGCATGATCGCCAGCGGGGACACGATCCGGTCGGGCCGATCACTGAGTTCCGGCTGCTCCCAGGGCCGCGGCCAATCGGGCAACTCAAGATGGGATACCGTGAAGCCGGTCAAACCGGCCTTGGGCTTACTGCCGCGCCCGGTCGCGCCCTCGTCGCGGATCTCCCCGCCGGAGCCGGTGGCCGCGCCGGGAAACGGCGAGATGGCGGTGGGATGATTGTGCGTTTCCACCTTCATGAGGATGTGCACATCCTCCGCCACGTAACCGTAGCGGCCCGTGCCCGGTTCGATCAGGAAGCGCTCACCCGGCAAGCCCGCGATCACCGCCGCATTGTCGTGGTAGGCGGACAGCACACCGTCCGGCGCACAGGCGTGGGTATTCTTGATCATGGCGAACAGGCTCTTGTCCGCTGCCTGGCCGTCAATGATCCAGTTGGCATTGAAGATCTTATGGCGGCAGTGCTCGGAGTTCGCCTGAGCGAACATCATCAGCTCCATGTCCGTGGGGTCGCGCCCCAGCTGCGCAAACTGCTCGGCCAGATACTCGATCTCATCCGGGGACAGCGCCAGGCCCAGGGCGTCATTGGCCTGGTCCAGGGCGGCAACCGGATCAGTTGCCAAGGCCACCACGTTAACGGGTCGCGGGCTGCCCAGATGAAACAGCTGCTCTTCCCGGGGCGCCGCCGGCAGGGTGGTTTCGGTCATGCGGTCATGCAGTAAGGGGGCAAGCCGCTGCAGCGCGGCAGGGGGCAGTGGTTCGGCGGCGCTCAGCCGGTAGCGCACGCCCCGCTCCAGCCGCGCCAGCGGCAACCCACAGCCCCGGGCGATGTCCGTCGCCTTGGAAGACCAGGGGGACACCGTGCCAAGGCGCGGCACCACGTAGAGATCCTGCCCCTGGGCAGGCTCACGGGCCGGCGCCCCATAACGCAACAAATGCTGCAGGACCTCCCCATCCCGATCGGCCAGGCGGTCCTCGGCGTGGGCAAAATGGATGAAGCGTGCACTGACGCCGGTCACCTGGGGCACGGCAGCCTGCAGGCTCGCCAGCAAGCGGGGCAATCTAAACGCGGAAACGGCCGCGGGTCCGGCCAGTTGCAGCATGGGCATCGGTTTTACGGGCTAGAGTCCGGCGGGGGATCGGCGGCCGGCGTCATGATAGCCGAAAGCCGCAACTGCGCCCAGCCGCGCGCTATTCCACGGTCAGCCAGCCGCAGCCCTCCGTCTGAGTGGCCAGATGCAGAGGCGCAGAACCCTCGCTCAAGGCATCACCCAGCACCTGGCGGACGGTGTCCGGGTGATTGTTCTGCTCGCTCAAATGCAGGGCCGCGACCCACTGCAGGCGGTCATGCCTCAAATCCTTCAACAGCGTTGCCGTCTGCTCGTTATTCAGATGTCCGTAGGCGCCCGCCACCCGGGACTTCACGGCAGCGGGATAGGGCCCCCTGGCCAGTTGCTCAAGATCGTGATTCGCCTCCACCGCTAACGCGTCGCACTCAGCCAGATGGCGGGTAATGTGGGGCGTGATATGACCGGTATCCGTGAGAACACCAAGCCGTCTGCCGCCGGCGCTGAACACGAATTGGCAGGGCTCCCGGGCATCGTGTGGGACCGGAAAAGGCTGCACCGAGAACGCGCCGAGCTCAAACAGGCGATGGCAGTTGATCAGTTGCAACTCACCCCGGAAGCCGGACGCCTGGCAGGTGCCGGGCGTCATGGCCACGGGAATATCGTAACGAGCCGCCAGCCTGGCGACGCCCCCCATATGATCGCCGTGCTCATGGGTGACCACCAGGGCCGCCAGATCGCCGGGATCTCGATCCAGCGCCCGCATGCGGGCACGCACGGTCTTCAACGGCAGACCGCAGTCCACCATGAGCAGCGTATCGCCCGCTTCCACCAGCAACGCGTTGCCGCGGCTGCCGCTGCTTAAGGAGGCGAAACGCAGACTCACGGGGCGGGGCAATCAGGAATCGGCGCCGCCTTTGCCGCCCCTATCGGGCGGCGTATACATGGGCATTGGGAACTGGGTGACGTTGCCCCCGTCCACAGCGGTGACCTTGCTCACGCCCTGCTTATCCACTTCATCGATCCGGACAATGGAATGCAACGGCAGAAACGTGCGCTTCACCCCTTCGAACTCGCTCTTGATGCGTTCCTCCGAAGGGTCCACCACCAGCGCGGTCCGGGTTCCGAACACCAGTTCCTCGATCTCGATAAAGCCGAACAGCTCGCCGTGGGCAACGCGCCGGGCGTACACCTCATACATCTGGCCCTGGTTCATGAACATCACTTTGTAGATGGGGCTGGCTGCCATGGCGAATCCTGGTTGAAGAGCAGTTGTTCCGTTAACGGATGAACTGCGCACGCGCGCCAGGCGAATTCTGAGACCTTCGTCACAATACGGCAAGCCGTTGGCGGGTGGCGGGTAGATCCATCGCTATACTTTCGTTGAGTCCAACTGCCGGGGAACCGGCGCATCAGATTCGCGGCTTGGAACAGCGGAGCAGGCTATGCCGCTCATTTTGACAATCACCAGCAGCCACAAGGTTGGCCTTGGCGACACGGCCACCCGGGCATTCGGCATCTCCGGCGGCACCATCGGGCGCTCCGTGGAAAACGACTGGGTGCTGCCGGACTCCAAGCGCTACGTCTCAAGCCGCCATTGCACTATCGACTTCCGCGGCGGCTGCTATTACCTGATCGACACCTCGACCAACGGCGTGTATGTCAACGATGCGGACAGCCCCGTGGGCCGCGGCAAGCCCCAGCGCCTGTTCGCCGGCGATCGGCTGCGGTTCGGCGAGTACCAGGTTCAGGTCCGGATCGAGGGTGACCAGACCATGGAGATGCTTGCTCACGATGGTCGAAGCAAAGCCGTGGATGAGGCCCACCAGGTCGCGCCCCCGGACCCCACTGGCGATGACTTGCTGAGGTTCACCGACGTCACCGGCGCCCTGGCGTTACAACAACTGCTGGACGAGCATGCTGGGGAAGATGCCATCAAGCTGGCTGCCGAGGCCGCGGCAGCGGCCCTGAGCCTGGAGGAGACGCTGGATCGCGCGGCGCCCAACGACCCAGCGGCTCAGGCCGGGGAATCCACGGGAGCAGTGCCGGGCAACCCGGAGGCCCCGGATCAGATGCTCTGGCCGTCGCAGCAACCGGCGTTGCAGGCCTTCTTTCGCGGTGCGGGCCTGCCGGCTCCCAACCTGGATACGGAACAGACTGAGCGTTTCCTGCATCAGGTGGGTGCCCTGCTGCGCGAAATGGTGGCGGGACTCACCGAGTCACTGCACGTGCGCGCAGAGCAAAAAAATACGCTCCGCCTGTCCCACACCACCATCCAGCCACGCAGCAACAATCCGCTGAAATTCTCCGCCGATGTGGAGGAAGCGCTGCTGAACCTCCTGTTCCAGCCCGGCCTGTCCTATGCGGCACCCGTGGATGCGGTCAGCGAGGCTTTTGATGACATCGGTGCCCACCAACGGGCATTGCTCGCCGCCGTCCACGAGGCGTTCCGCGACTATGTGGAATCCCTGGACCCGGAAGAGCTGCAGCAGCGCTTCGATCAGGGCATGAAGCGGCCGGGCTTGCTCAGCGCCGCCAACAAAGTGAAATACTGGGAGCTGTACGGGGAGTTTTATCAGGCGTTCAGCCAACATCAACCCGGCAGCTTGCCCCAGCGCTTCGGCGATGAGCTGGCCCGGGCCTACGAAGAGCAGGTGCGCCATCTGCGCAAAAAACGCGAGCAGCCTGCTCAGAAGAACAAACCCGCCGCCTGAGGGCGCTCGCGGGTGCACCGCCGGCCCCTGTTGCGTTACATTCCATCTCCCTGATCCAGCGCCCGGAGCAAACCGTGGAACCCACCTTCGTCGATGAGTTCACGCGCCCCTTCACCTTGGAGCCGGCCGCCACAGCGCTGGTGGTGGTGGACATGCAGTACGCCAGCGGCTCGCGGGAATACGGGCTGGGCCGTCTGCTGGCGCAACAGGGTCGCCTGGCTGAGGCCGAGTACCGGTTTGGCCGCATCGACCAACTCATCATTCCCAACACCCAGCGCCTGCTGGAGTGCTTTCGGGCGCTCAGGGCCAAGGTCATCTTCGTGACCCTGGGCCCCGAGGCGGCGGACTACAGCGATGCGCCGCGCCATTTGCGGCGCTGGTTCCAGGCGACCCACAACCACGCCGGCAACAAGGAGCACGAGATCGTCGCCGAGCTGCAGCCCCAGGCCAACGAAATGGTGTTTAACAAAGTCACCATTGGCGCATTCGGCTCCACCGGCATCGACAGCTATCTGAAAGCCAACGGCATCGAGGCCGTGGTGGTGACCGGCGTATCGACCAACAACTGCGTCGGCATGACCGCCATGGAGGCGGCCGACCGGCAGTACGGTGCCGTGCTGGTATCCGACGCGACGGGCACCTGCAGCGATGCCATGCAGGAGGCCACCCTGACCACTTTCCGCCGTCTCTGGGGACGGGTCATGGCCACCGACGAGGTGATCGCGGAGCTGAAGCGCCAGGCCGCTGCTGCGCCGGCGGCCATCGCTTAAGGCGTGCCCGCTGAGCCACATCCGCCGCCGGCGGCGCTGCCGGGCCTTTTATGCGCGGCCACCGGCGCCGCCCTGCTCGCCAGCAAAGGCATCTTTGCCAAGCTCCTTTACGCCGAGGGCCTGGACTTCGTCACCGTAACGGCCGTCCGCGCCATGCTGGCGCTGCCCCTGTTCTGGGCCTGGGCGCTGTATGCCGCCCGGCCCCTGACCCTCTGGCGCCAGCAACGCCGTGCCGTCTGGGCTGCCGTTGCCGCAGGCCTGGCCGGCTATTACCTGGGCGCCCTGATCAATTTCTACGCCCTGACCCTCATCAGCGCCAGCCTGGAGCGGGTGCTGCTGTTCAGCTACCCGGCGCTGGTGCTGCTGGCCCGCTTTCTGCTCTACGGCACCCGGGCAACGCCGACGGCCCTGCTGGCCAGCGCCATGACCTGGCTTGGCGTCTTGCTGGCCGTCGGTGGCTGGGACATGGCCCTGGTAAGCCGGAATGCCCTGGGCGCGGTCCTGGTGCTGATCTGCGCCGCCGCCCTGGCCGGATATTTTCTGGTCAATGAGCGGGTCGCGCCGGCGCTGGGCAGCGTCGGCTTCACGCTGTACGCCATGACGGCGGCCGCCGTGGGCCTCGGCATGCACTGGTGGGTGACGGTACCCGTGGCCGAGCTTGCGTTCAGCGGCCGTGCCTGGCTGCTGCTGGCCGCCCTGGTCCTGGGCGCCACCGTGCTGCCGCTGTTTCTGGTCGCCGAGGGTGTGCGCCGCATGGGCGCCCATCGTGCCGCAGTGGTGACCACCGTGGGCCCGCCCACCACCATCCTGCT
The DNA here is from genome assembly GCA_041556855.1 of Gammaproteobacteria bacterium. Lineage (GTDB taxonomy): Bacteria > Pseudomonadota > Gammaproteobacteria > Steroidobacterales > JBFFHS01 > JBFFHS01. The sequence continues at coordinate 7,614 of JBFFHS010000058.1, read as the reverse complement.
GGCCTGGTGGCTGCTGGATGAAAAGCTGGTGGCGGCTCAGTTGGCCGGAGCGCTACTGATTGTGGCCGGTATCGTGCTGCTGGAAACCCGCCGGCGGACTGCCCAGCCACTCAGCGGCGCAGTAACGCCCACAGCGCGCTGAGATCCGGCTGCTCGTCCAGCGCCAGCACTCGCTCGACTACCGCCTGAGCATCCGCCGGCGCCAGCACCCGCTGGGCGTTGGCCAGGAACTTCTCGGTGATGTCGGAGGCCGCTAAGGGTCGCGCATCGGCACCGCGGTTGATGCGCTCCACGTGGGTGAACGTGGCGCCATCCCGCGTCTCAATGATCACTTCCCCGGAGTAATAGCGAGGATAATCGGAATCCGCCATGGGTTCGCAGCGCACGCGATCACAAAGGTCGAGAATCGCCGGGTCATGCAGAGCATCCTCCTCCAGCTCGTCCAGAGTGAACCTGCCGCGCACCGCGCTGGCCGCCATCACGAAAGGCAATGAGAACTTCGCGTCGTAGTCGCTCACCGGGCGCCGTTTGGAGGCCTCCGGCTCGCACACAACGGGCAACTGCTCGGCGTGGATGCGGCCGGTCATGGACTTGATCTGATCCGCCGTCAAATCATGTTGCTGCATCAACTGCAGCACGCCATCCGCACAGGCGTGATTGAAGTGGCACACGGGGTACGGTTTGATCGCCACGCTGGCTGTTTCCCACTCCTCTCCCAGCCCCTTCAGAGCGCTGTCCAAATCCCACTGCCGTTGCGTGCCGAGATAGGCGTTATAAAGCCCAAAGCGACCTTCGTAAGGCGCCGCGGGGCCCAGGAAGCCGTGCTCGGCCAGGGTGGCGGCAGTAATGCCCGCGGCGGCAGCCCAACCGGGATGGATGCGTTTGGTCCAGGCGCCCTCGCTTAGGAACTCCAGACTGCCGGAAGCAAAGCTCAGCGCGATGCCCTGAGTCATGACGAGTGCCTGGACATCCAACTGCAGCAGCCGGCCTGCCGCGAGACTGGCGCCGAAGCAGCCCACCACGCCGGTGGGGTGAAAACCCACCTTCTGGAAGCCGCCCTCGGCCACCCGGCCGATGCGGGCGGCGCACTCCACGGCGATCAGATACGCAAGCAAAGCATCCGCACCGGAACTCTGGCGGGCCTCGGCCATCCCCAACACCGTGGGCACGGCGCTGGCGGAGGCATGCACGATGCTGGGCCCGTGCGTGTCGTCATAGTCCAGCCCATGAATCAGCGTGCCGTTGAGCATGACCGCATCGCGCAAGGGTAGGCTCAGCGGCAGGGCAATGACCGAGCTGGCGCCGCGACCGCCCAGGGCGCCCAGGGCTTGGGCAGTCTTCTCGGCAAAGGGATACGCGCTGCCGGCAAGGCCCGTCCCTAACGCATCCAGGATGCACAGCTTGGCCCGCGCCTGAACCGCTGCGGGGATCTGCGCGAGCGTGAGGCCGCTGGCGAACTGGGCATAGCGGGTGGCCAGCGCCGGGCGCTGACCAGGAGCCAGATCGACGACGGCACTCATAGGGGCTTCCTGATGATGGTTTGAAACAACATCTTTACGAGCCGGCCCGGCCTTGTCCAGCTTTCCGGGGGCGCCGCGTGCCGCGAAACAGCACCACGGTCAGGTCGTCAGGCTTGGACGGATGGGCCTGGCTTTCGCGCCCCATGCGGTCAGTGGCGCGACGCACCAACTCATCGGCCGCCGCGGCCAGCGGCCCCTTGCGAATGATCTCCACAAACTCATCCACCCGCAGGTTGTCCACGAGCCCGTCGCTGGCCAACAGCACCGTGTCCCGCTCGGCCAGTTTCACGGCCGTCCCCACCTCGATGCGCATATCGTCCGTACCCACGACGTTGGAGAGCATATGGCGCTCGTCATGACGCAGGGCCTCGTCCTCGTTCATCAAACCCGCTTCCATAGCGAAGCCGGTGGGGGAATGAGGCGTTACGGACAACTTCATCCGTCCCCGCTGACCGACGCTGAAAATCTCCGAATCGCCCACGTGATAGCTGCGCACCTGGCCTGCGGAAATTTCCGCCACCGCCAGGGTCGTCGCCGCGCCGACACCCAGGGCGAGGACCTCCCGATTGGCCGCCTCGACTGCGTCCAGAATGACTGAGCGCAGGCTGTCCCCATCCGGCGCCGCCCGGCCCACCAGTTCGGTCAGGGTGCGCAGCGTGATGGCGGCGGCTTCCCGGCCACGGCGGGTGCCGCCCACCCCGTCGGCGACCGCCAATACCACAGCCGAGTCGTTGACGGGGATGACGGCGGCGCCGTCTTCGTTGGGAGTGGTCTTGTCCGGCGCCTTCACCGAGCGGACGGCCACCAGGCCACTGCCCAGCGCCAGGTCGACACAGGCAGGGTCCAGGTCACCCTGAAACAGGCGCGCTGTGCGGATACGCTCGGGATCCCTGTTCATTCCGGCAATGCCCGGGTGCACCACGGGCAGTAGCTCCAGAAGTCATGGGCAACGCCCCAGTGGCAGCTGGGACACTTGTCCTTGGAGCCCGCCAGCTTCCACGGCTTCTTGACCTTGGTCCGGCACCAGGGACAGTAACGCATGAAGGGCATTAACGGGCCCCGACAGTCCCGGTTCGCGCAGCGCTCCGTATAGCGCCGATCCGAATACCGGCGATTGGTCTCCGTCTCGAAACCGGGCCCGTAGCACCAGGCGCAATAGCGCCAGTCCAGTTTGACGCCCCGCTCGCAGCGGGGGCAGTGGGCCGGGAAAGTGGTGTCATGGCCAACCAGGGGATCTTTGGAGCCGCACCAGGGGCAGGCCTGCATGGACTCGGCCACGGGACCGTCGCAGCGGCGGCACTGGTGGCGGGTGTCCAGGCTCTGCTTGAACTTGCGCTGGAACTGCCGCAAGCGCACCGCCTGCCAATCGGTGGTGGCCTGGGCGGGCAGCTCACGGCGGGGGCGCTGGCGTCGCGCGGCGCCATTGCGCACCCGCCGGAATTCCCGCTGCATGCTTTGGCCACTCACGAACCGATCCTGGGGTTTGAACTCCAGCGCCTTGCGCAGCCAGGCAACCAGCGGCGGCTTGACCCGCGAGCGCAACCGCCGGTAGCCCGGCGGCGGCCATTCGTAGGGCCACTCCGGCAGCTCGCCCGTCAGCAGCTTGTAGATCACCAGGCCCAGGGAAAACACATCGGACTGGAACATGGGCCGCCCCAGCGCCTGCTCCGGAGCCAGATAACCGATGGTGCCGGAGCCTGAGGCCTTGATGGTGCGCAGAGCGATTTTAGAAAAGCCGAAATCCGTCAGGCGCAGCTGATTGCCCGGAAAAATAATGAAGTTGTCCGGCTTGATGTCACAGTGGATGACCTGCTTGCTGTGAGCGTGGGCTAAGGCCGCCAGCGCCTGGCCGGCAAAATCCACCGCCGTGTGGGTCGCCATGCGCTTGCGCATGCGCTCCTCCAGGGACTGACCCCCCAGGGGCATGCTCACCACGAAGTGCCCATCGATGAAGGATGCATCCCAGATGGGCACGATGTTCGGGTGCTCCAAGGCCGGCGCCAGCCGCGCCTCCCGTTTGAAGTCGGCCAGGAAAAACTCGTCCATGGCGCTGGGATGGGGAATCTTGAGCGCGACGTGAATGCCGCTGATGGTGTCAAACGCCTGGTAGACGGCCGCGATCGGGCCATTGGACAAGCGCCGCTCGATACGGTACTTGCCGAGCTTCTGCCGAGCTCTGAGCAATGCAGTATGCCCTTAGGTTAAGCCGCCGGAGACTGCCCGCGCGCCAGCGCCGCGGTACGGTGTCATTGTAGTTGAAATACCCGGTGTTAGAATCCCGCCCGAGGCGAATTCCCGCGGTCCTCACCATGACCCGACTCACCATCGGGCAGCTGGCCAAGCGCGCCGGCGTGTCCACATCCATGCTGCGTTACTACGAAGAGCAGGGTTTGCTGAAACCGGCCGGCCGCACGGCCGCCGGCTACCGGCTCTACGAGCCCGCCGATGAAGATACGCTGACCTTCATTCGTCGCGCCCAGCGGCTGGGCTTCTCCCTGGCGGATATCCGCATGTTCCTGGAGCGCCTGGCCAGCGATGATCTGTTGGATGAGACGGTGGTGCGGGTGGCCGAAGAACGCTATCTGGAACTCGAGCGCCAACTCACCGAGCTTGCCGTCCAGCGCCATGAGATGGAGGCCTTTCTGATGGATTTCCAGGATCGGGCCGCGCGGGCAGGCCCTGCGCCGGCCGCAGCGTTGTATCAGCGTCTCGTGGAGCGGGTCTGCAGTCACGAGGAGTCCAGCGCACCAGCCCGCTCCACGCTGCAGTGGCTCCTGGAGGGAACCGGCTGCGCGCTGGCGTCGGTCAGCCAGAAGACGGTGCTGGAAGTGCTGCGGGGCCAGCACGTGCATATCTGGCGAGAGGGCGAGGCCTATCACATCCTGATTCCCGACAAGCAGCAACCGACCCGGCAAGCCCTGGAGGAGATCGCCCAGATCGAGGCCGACTGTCACGCCCATGCGGCCCCCCATCTGACCGAAAGTGACGAGGGCTTGGTCCTCATTGCCAGCGGCGAGAAGGCCTTTCTATTTGCCCAGTTTTTCCTGGCGCTGGAGAGCGAGCAGGCGCCGGCCCACTAGTCGGCTGCGAGCACCTTGCCGGGATTGAACAGGCCCTGGGGATCCAGGGCCTGCTTGAGCTGGCGCATGACGCGCAGTTCAGTCTCGGAACGATAGCGCGCAAGCTCCGGGACTTTCAGCACGCCTACGCCGTGCTCGGCGCTGAAGCTGCCGCCCAGCTCCGCCGCCAGTTCGTGCACCGCTTCGGACAGGGCCGCGCCGTCTCCATCCCGGAACGCCTTCAAGGACATCTCCGGGGGCGGCAGCAGATTAAAGTGCAGGTTGCCATCGCCAATGTGTCCGAAACAGGACAGCGTATAGGCGCCTATGTCGGGCAACCGGGCCGCTGCCTGTGCCAGATAGTCGGGGATGGCGGAGATAGGCACCGAGATGTCGTGCTTGATGGCTCCACCTGCATGACGCTCGGCTTCGGGCACGGCCTCCCGCAACCGCCACAGCTCGTCCCGCTGAGGGCCCGATTCGGCGATGGCGCCATCGAGGATCTCGCCGGCCGCAAAACCCTCCTCCAGCAGGCGCTCTAACGCAGCCCGCAGCAGCGCCGCGTCATTGGCGCCGCTGAACTCCGCCAGCACGTAGAACGGGTGGGCCCCGTCCAGGGGATCGCTGGTGCCTGCGACATGTTGCAGCACCAGCTCCAAAGAGCTGCGCGCGATCAATTCAAAGGAGGACACGGCATCGCCGCTGGTGGCGCGGGCGCGGGCCAGGAGGGCGCAGGCGGATGCCGCATCCGGCACCCCCAGCAACGCCGTTTCCCGCAGATCCGCCGCTGGAAACAGCTTCACCACGGCGGCGGTGATCAACCCCAGTGTGCCCTCGGCGCCCAGGAACAGGCCTTTCAGATCGTAACCGGTGTTGTCCTTGCGCAGGCCCCGCAGGTCTTTGAAGATCTGCCCGTCCGGCAGCACCACTTCCAGACCGAGCACCAGATCCCGCGCCGTGCCATAACGCAACACCGCCAGGCCGCCGGCGTTGGTAGAGAGGTTGCCGCCGATCTGGCAAGACCCCTCCGAGCCCATGCTCAAGGGAAACAGCAGCCCGGCCTCGGCAGCGGCCTGCTGAGCCCGGGCCAGCACCACGCCTGCCTCCACCGTCATGGTGTAGCCCACCGGGTCCAGGTGCCGGATCCGATTCATGCGGCCCATGTTGATCAGCACAGCCCGTTCAGGATCAAAGGGCGTGGCGCCGCCGCAGTAACCGGTATTGCCACCCTGAGGCACCACGTGCAGGCCGCCGGCCCGGCACAGGCGCACGATCTCAGCGCATTCGGCCACGGTCCCGGGCCGGACCACCGCCGCCGCCTGACCCTGATACAGCCGGCGTTCGTCGATGAGATAGGCCGCAAGGCTGGCGTCATCCACCCGGCCGCGGCGACCCACCAGCTCGCGGATTTTCTTGAGTGCTTGTTCCCGTTGCATGTGCCTACAGCGGCTCAGTGCAGGATGCGGGCGCGAATGGTGCCGGGCACGGCCTTGAGCTCTTCCAGCAACCCGGAGGCCTCGTCCAGCTCCACGTCCATCACCACGTAGCCAATCACCGGACTGGTCTGCAGGTACTGGGCCGCAATGTTGACTGAGTGGGCGGAAAACACGTGGTTGATCCGTTCCAGCACACCGGGCTCGTTGCGATGGATGTGCAGGATGCGACGATGCTGATAGTTATCCGGTATGGACACCTGAGGAAAGTTCACGGCTGAGGCGGTGGAACCGTTATCCGAGTAGCGCACCAGCTTATTCGCCACCTCCAGGGCGATATTGCGCTGGGCCTCCTGGGTGCTGCCGCCCACATGGGGGGTGAGGATCACATTATCGAATGTCTGCAGCGGCGATTGGAACGTCTCCTCGTTGGAGCCCGGCTCTGTGGGAAACACGTCGATGGCCGCGCCAGCGATGTGTTCTGCCGCCAAGGCTGCGGCCAGCGCATCGATCTCCACCACGGTGCCGCGGGAGGCGTTGATCAGATAGCTGCCCGGACGCATGGCGGCCAACTCGGCCGCGCCCATCATGCCCACGGTTTGCGGCGTTGCGGGCACATGCAGGCTGACCACGTCGCTACGGGCCAGCAGCTCCTTAAGGGTAGCCACCGACTGAGCATTGCCCAGGGGCAGCTTGTTCTCAATGTCGAAGAACGTGACCCGCATCCCCAGGCTCTCGGCGAGCACGCCCAGCTGGGTGCCGATGTGGCCGTAACCGATGATCCCTAACGTCTTGCCCCGGATCTCGAAGGACTGCCGGGCCGACTTCAGCCACCTGCCGCGATGGGCCTGGGCGTTCTTGGTGGGGATGCCGCGCATGAGAAAAACGATCTCCGCCAGCACCAACTCAGCCACACTGCGCGTGTTGGAAAAGGGTGCATTGAAGACCGGCACGCCGTGCCCTTGGGCCGCCTCCACGTCCACCTGATTGGTGCCGATGCAGAAACAGCCAATCGCGTTCAGGCGGGGCGACCCCGCAAGGGCAGCGCGCGTCACCTGAGTGCGGGAGCGGATGCCCAGAAAATGCACGTTTTGCAGCGCTTCCAGTAGCGCCGCGTCCTCCAGGGAGTGAGCCAAGCGCTCCACGTTGCGGTAACCCTGCTCCGCCAGGGCTTCGACAGCCGCCTCGTGGATGCCCTCCAGAAGCAGGAACCGGATTTTGTCCTTGCTGAGAGACAGGGCTGTCACAAGGCTCGGTCCTTGGCAAAGGGGGTCTAAGTGTAAACGCTGTTGTGGCTTGCTGCCCGGTCGCGCGGCGGCGTCGAACGGATGCCGGGGCGGGCAGGATTGCAACTGAGCGACCCGGCAGGCGACACTGCCCCGGAAACCAAGGGAGGGTCGGAATGTTTGTCTGCAGACTACTCGCCGGGACCGCGCTGCTGTTGTTCGCGGCGGCCACACCATCCGGGTCCCCGCTCGCCGCGACGGACAATGCCTGCGAGGCGCTGTTGGCCAGGGATTTCTCCCGGGTGCCGGATGCCCCGACTCACCTCACCGCGGCCGCGGTCGTCGCCGAGCCGGGTTGGCCCGCCTACTGCCGGGT
>JBFFHS010000057.1:0-22285 GCA_041556855.1 Gammaproteobacteria bacterium | reverse complement strand
GCCGTTTGCCCCGGTTGCCGCCGGCCATCATGTCCAGCCAACCCTCCACCGCGTTTTCAAGCCCTTCGACCACGTCTTCGTAATACTTGAGCTTGCCCTGCTGCATCCAATCTGCGATTGCACGGAGCCCTTCGTCATGCTCGGCGTAGTAATCGTGGACGTAGAACATGGGCTGGTCCACGGGATAAACCCACGGCGTACCGTCTTCCCGCAGCGCCGAATATTTTGAAGCCACCCCCACCCGGGTCACGCGCGCATCGCTGTTAAGATTCGCGGCGGCGGCCGCGGCGATCGGCCCGCCCACGTTGTCGTAGAACATGTGCACACCTCGAGGTGCCTGCTCGCGAATGGCCTCGGCGAGATTGTCTACGGTCTTGTAGTTAATGGCCGTATCGGCGCCGAGCTCGTCGATCACCCAGCGGCACTTTTCGTCCGTGGAGGTCAACCCGATGACGTGACAATCGAAGATTTTCGCCACCTGCACCGCCAACGAACCGACCGCCCCGGCTGCCGTAGAGATCAACATGGTCTCCCCGGGCTCAGGTTTCAGCTCCCGCAGGATGGAGAAATAGACGGTCAGGCCGGTCCGGCCGAGCACATGGCACGCTGTGGATATCGGGCCCAGCATCGGATCCACTTTGCGCGCCCCTTCCGGGCAGTGAATATAGTGGCCGCTGCCGTCGGAAATCGCGTGACTCTGCCAGCCGAGCAGCTCGTTGACGATATCGCCGACCGCGAAGTCCGGATGGTTGGATACGAGCACTTCACCAACCATGTCGCCGGCGAGCGTGCCGTACAGGGGGATAAGCTCCACGTTGCGCGGCGTCTTATTCCAGGTGAGCCGCTGAAATGGATCCAGCGACAACCACAGGCCGCGCACCAGCATTTTGCCGGGTGGAGGCTGGGGCACCAAGTCTTCTACAAACAGAAAGTCATCCCTGGTCGGTGGACCCACCGGATGACGTTGCAACAGCCAGCGTCGATGGCTTTCGTCGCTGCTCACGGTGGCGGCCTGCAGCCGTCCGGTCACGGGTTTGCTCATGGGCATGGACTCCAACGAGTCAGATGTGAGTGTAGCCTTCCGGCTCCACGCTCTCGTGGTGGTGGAACATCATCCATTGGCCGTCGACCTTACGCATCACGTCCGTGATGCGCAGACCGCCGGACCAGGCATTGGGTGGTTGCCACTCGAAGTCCATGCGCGACAGGACTACGGCCACATCGCCGAGAATGTCGATCTTCAAGGGCTGTATGTCGAAGGAGAAGGGCCCGCGGGCTTTGGTGTTGTCCTGATCCTTCTGATGGAATGCCTTGACCTCGGCGCGCGATTTAAAAAGCTGGGGAAGGGTGCCGTCCCACACGGAATACTCGGGCAGCTGGACCGCCTCGATCTTCTCAGGCTGTAGATTTTGATAGGCGGCGTAGACGCCCGCGATGACGCGGAACGCCGCCTCTTCTTCTGATCCGGGTTGCAGTTTCATAGGAGCTCGTTTTACTCAGCTACGTGCGGCATCAGCATATACCAGTGGCTTAGCGCATCAGCAACGGCTGCAGCTCGCGCAGGTCTCCCACCGCGGCCAGGTTGGCGAGGGTCTCCGCTAACGCTTGGGCGCGAGCCGCGCCGAGACTGGGGCTCACAACGCGATGGAATTTGCCGTTGAACACGGGATCGGGCATGGGCCGCGTCGGGCTGCCCCAGGTGTCGTTCATGCTCCGCTCGCCGCGCCATGTGCCATCCGGCGTGTCAATCTCGACCCAGCCGCTGACTTCCCGCAGGTCAAGACGGGTAAACGCCGCCGTAGCCGCCGGCTCTTCTTCGATCTGCACCTTGGCCGCGGTGGCCCGGCACTCGGGATCGGCGAGGCGTTCCGCCGTGAACCAGTCCGGCCCCGGCGGAATCCGGTGGGCCACCATGGCCGCCGCCCAGGCGGTGGAGTAAATGGCCTCCCAGTAACGCTGCGGTGCCGCGTCGTTCTGATGGGGCATCAGATAGACGTCGGGCAAACCCATCCTGATAGCCTTGATATGGGCAGGCTGGATGTCGTTCTCCTCGACGAAATCATGGATCAGATGCATGGCCTGGTGGCAGGCGTGGCTGGTGGGCCAGGGCTTCAGAAAGAGGTTACTGGCCGCCTGCTCGAAAGCCCCGCTGGAGTCAGCGATGCCGTTCAGGTCGTAGTCCTCGTGGAGCTGGTCGATCTCGTCTTCTAAGCTTTCGAAACCGTGTTGTGCCAGCAGCGCGGACTGCACGCCGGCCCGGGCCGAGAAAAGGTTCCCCATACCCACGGCGGTGATCCGTTTGGGTATTTTGGGGCGCGTGTAATTGATCTCCTTGATGGGAAATTCCCAAGCGAGACTCAGTGCCCTTGCGGTGCCTGCTTCATCCAGTCCCATAAGCCGCGCCGCGATCGTGGCCGCCACCATGTTGGCATGGCGAATATCCGGACCCCTCAAGGACGCGAAGTAAAACCTGCAGTTCAACTCATGTCCAAGGGCCATGGCGGTGATAACTTCTTTCCCGCAAGAACCTGCCCGTTGACCAACGGCCAGCGCCGTGTGCACGATCACCGGACCCGGGTGCAGTCCCGGCCCGGTATCTTCGAAGTCCGTATTGCGGCAGGTCTGGGCATTGACGGCGGCCGCAACTTCAGCGCTGACCCGGCGATCCGTGCCCAGCAGCACTGCTTCCTCCGGCCCGCCCACGTCCGCGGCGTAGTTGGCAAGCGCCCGGCCCACCGCCTCGTAGCCCATGTAGGTGATGCCGATATGATCGAGGAACAACCGCGTGAGTCGTTCCACGGCGGCCGCCGGCAAATCGTCGAAACTGGTCCCAACGATTTCGCGGGCCAGGGTGCGGGTCACCGACGTCACGGCCCGGCCCCGGCCTGGCGTGCCGCGAACGCCGCCTTGCCTTTTTGAATCACGTCATAAAAACGCTGGGCCGCTGGCCCCAGGTCATCGATGAGTTGGGCCGCTGTGTCCGCCGTGCGCTCCCGCCACGCAGTCCGCTGTTCCGGGCTCAAATCATGCACCACCAGACCTTCTTGAGACGCCTGCCGCAGCAGTTCGAGGTTGAGATTGGTGAAGTAATCCCGGTACCAGCGATCACTGGGCACCGCCTCGCGGAAGATTCGCTGCTGCGCCGGCGGCAGGCTTTCGAACCAGGGCCGGTTGGCCAGTATCAGCGCAGTGAGAAAGCCGTGCCGCGTGAGGCTGTAGTGGGGCGCAAACTTGGCCATCCCGCCGGTCATGAATAGCTGGGTGCTCTGCTCACCGCCGTCTATGAGACCAGTTTGCAGAGCCGTGACAATCTCCGAGAAAGAGATGGCCACGATGTCAGCGTTGACAGCTTTCATGAACTTAACCGCCGCGGGTGAAGCGTTGATCCGGATCCGTCGGCCGACGATATCCTCCGGCGTCAGAATGGGCATCTTGGCATAAATATTAAAGAAGCCCGCGGATTGAAAATCGATCATCACCAGATCGTGTTCCAGCAAGCGATCAGTCAGCGGCTGTTTCAGGTGCTCGTCCAGCACGTAGCCGGCCTCGGCCATACTGTCGAACAGAAACGGTAGCCGCAGCACGTCAAGCTCAGGCAGGATCTGACTGACCGTGGTGGTGGAAATCCCAGCCAGCTGCACGCGGCGGCCGCGGCGCAGATGGGCAAACAGCGTTTCCTCCGGCCCAATTTCGCCGCGTATGAACAGTTTGAGGTCCAGCGTGCCGGCGGTGGTCTCGGTGACGTGGTCGACGAAACGGTTCCAGTAGACATCGCCGGGCGTATTCGGTCCGGCGCGGCCACCCACTGTCACGGACTGCGGGTCAGTCCCGCAGGCCGCAACCACGGCACACAGCACGAAGAGACCCAGGTGACTGAGCGCGGAGCGAATCTGCATCAAACCATGCTAGTCTGGATCCTCAGTCGAAGCCAGTGTTCGATCCGCCCCGGAGAACAACCTGATGGTCAGTGGCATGTCGTCAGTCACCGTGGGTGTGTCGTCTCTCGACGAGGCGCGCCGTTTGTTCGTCGACACCATGGGACTGGATGTGGAGTTCGACGGTGAGCTGAGCGACAGCCTCGCTGCTGCCTGGCATCTCCCCCACGGTCATTCGCGCCGACTGATGGAACTGTCCTGCCGTGGATACCCCACCGGTCGTCTGCGCCTGTTGCAGTGCGCGCCCAATGCGCCGCGCATGAGGGATGACCACGATGGCGGTGACAGCGGTGTGGACGTAGGCCCCAAAGCTATCGACTTCTATGTCCGGGACCCGCTGGAGAAATACCTGCAGAAAATCGAGCAGGTCGGCTGCCGGCGACGCTCGGAACCGGTGCGCCACGCCACCAAGGACTACGACAGTGAGGAGGTCGTGATCTCCGGTCCCGACGGCGTGCCTATGCTGCTGATGGTCGGGCACCGGCATAAACCTGAGCATCTGCGAAGCTGGCCGGCGGATGTGGAGTACTCGGAGATCGCCACCACTTCAGTGGTCTGCGGTGACCTGGCCTTAAGCCGTGAGTTCTATTCGACCGTGCTCGGCATGCGGGCCAGCACCGATTCGCGTACCCGCCCGGAAGACCTGGACCGGGTTGCCGACCTCACCGGGACGCCCCGCGGCGAGGGCATTCATTTTCTGGTTTTCAAGGGTGAGGGGGAACCCAGCGGCAAGACGCTGCTGGTGCACTTCTACGGATCGTCGGGCAAGCGGCTGGTGGGCCGCAGCCGGCCGGGCCATCTGGGGGTAGCGCTGTTCAGCTACCGGGCGCCGGAGCTGGCAACGCTCCGAGACGGCATCGAGGCCTTCGGCCTGGGCGTGCTGACCGAACCGACCCATGTGGAGGGTCTTTACGGACCGCAGCAGGTCATGCTGGCCATGGGGCCGAACGAAGAACTGTTCGAGTTCGTCGCCTGACCGGGCCGGTCAGAGTTGCAAAGCCTGCTCCCGGTCGTCGAAGAACGGCACGAGCACCTTATGCCAGTCGCTGAACGCGTCCGGTAACGTCGTCGCGGCACATTGGGGCGCCAGCGCAGCGGCAATCGCGGTGCGTGGCCAGGCCGGATCCCAGCGCGGTGCGCACAACAGCGACGGTATCTTAAGCTGGGGCAACCGCTCCCGCATGGGGTAGGTCCACATGGCGGCGTAGGCCTTGGCATACATATTTCCGCAGTGCATCAGGTCAACCACGCGGGTATGCAACAGGCGCGCATCGAGCAGCGGCTCGCCGCGGACGATGTTGTCCCGCGTCCGGCGATACCATGGCGACCATAGGGCCTGATGCTTCATGTCGTTCCAGGCGAGCATCAGGTGGGCGCCGTCGAAGCGCGGCGTAACGTCCGGACAGTAATTTTCCAGCACATCGGCCACGTATTCGGGATCGAAAATCACCACCGCCGCCTGCACCAGATGCTTGACCAGTTGCGGACGCTGGAAGCTCAGTTCCATACCCACTGGGCCACCGGAGTAACGACCAATGACGTCGATCTCATCGATGCCCAGCGCATCGATCAATTGGGCCAGCACCCCAGCGTAGTCTCCGGAAGTCGGGTCGCTGATGTCTGCCAGCAGATTGTCCGACTCACCGTTGGCGGGGAGATCAGGGGCGATCACCGGTCGCCCGCCCATCATCGGGGTGGTAAACGACGTCACCAGATTGCAGGAGCCGCCGGGATCGTGGAGCGACATGACGGGCCGCTGGTTGCCCTTGAGATTGCACAGCAGGTGCAACGTGCCACCATCAAGCTGGATCAACTTCCGCGACCAGCCGGCTGCTTTTTCGCTGGGCACCGCGTCCGCTGGATCGATGGCATGCTCCAGCGATGGTATGCGATCCAGGAACAAGCCGATTTGGCCAGCCTGGTCGCGAAGGGAAGCCGCTTCCTCGTGGGTCGTAACCTGTTCGGCCTGCACGACCGGCAACCGAGCCTGGTCGACGCCCTGCCCGGCAAGCACCAGAGTCGGCACAGCGATGTTCCGGACCGCATCGGCAAGGGGATACCGGGCGCACGCCCGGAATCCCCGCCGCCACTGCTCGCCGGCGCGGAAATAGTGCTTCACGCTTTCGTTCAGCGTGTCCGGTGCCGGTAGGTCGCGCTCGACCCGGTTGGCAAGTCGGTGCACATGGGCGGGCCGGAACATAAAAGAGTTCTCAACGTGGTCCCACAACGCCATCAGGTGGCTGCCCGACTGAGTGGGGGCAAAATCAGGGAGATCGTCGTCGCCGAGCGCTGAAGTCTCTTCCGCCGACCACACGAATGGGTCGTGCAGGATCAGTGCCCCAACCCGTCCGGGGGCGTGCTTCAGGATCTCCACCGCGATGGGTGCACTGTTGTCGTGGGCGTAGAGCGCGAACCGGCTGACGCCGATGCGGTCGGCAAAATGCAGCACGTCGCGAGCGCAGGTTTCCGGCGCGGCGTCCGCACCGATCAAACTATCCGACAGACCGAAGCCCGCGATATCAGGCGCGACGACGGTGTAATGACAAGACAATGGGGCAGCGAGCTCGCTTAGGGAGACGCACCAGGATGGCAGAGCATGCAACAAGATGAGTACCGGCCCGTCGCCGGCACGAAGATAGTGAATCTGCCGCTGTGAATGGCCGTCGTCGACCAGGGCAAAGTGACGTTGCATGGTGTCCTGACTCGCTAATCCTAACTAGATGCTCGGGCAAGCGGCAGCCCCTGCCGCTTGCGGAGTCCTTCCCTTCGCCCCGAAGGCCGCTTTGCCGCGCTGCACCGCAGCGTAGACCTCCTCCGCCCGACCGCCAATGGCTGCAATCATGGGTTGGTGCATGGACAGCGCCAGCGCTCTCCACTCCGCCCGCTGTGCCTCCGTTAGTCTGCGCACGCGGATACCGTCCCGCGGCGCCACGGTGGCCAAATCGCGGCAAATGGAGTCGCGCATCAGCGCCACGAACTCGCTCATGGGCGGCACGGCGCCACGAATCAGTGCCTGCTCGTCGGCGGACAGCGAGCCCCACCAGACCCCATTGAAAAGCAGCGCGTTGACCAGGAACGCGTGCTGGGTGAGGGTGAACTCGGGCGCTTCGGCGGCAACGCCATTCCAGAGATAGCCAAGGGTGATGGTGGCACCGGCATCGATGAGACCAGTCTGCAGAGCACTGACCAACTCGGTGGATGGTAACGGGATGAGATCCGCTGCCAGCCCCTGCGCGAACGCTTGCGAAGCCAGATCCAGCGGCTGACGAAAGCGCACGCCGGCGTAATCAGCCGGCGCAAGTCGGGGCACGCCGCCGAACATGTTGACCCAACCCATGGGCAGAAGCGTAATCAGCTCCACCTCCTGAGCACGGAATAGCTCGGCCAGCACCTCGTGCACTTCGCCCGCCACCACAAAGTCCACCTCCTGGTCCGTCTCGAACAGAAAGGGCATGGACAACACGCCCATTTCCGGGACCACGGACGACAGGGCGAAGGCCCCGTTGATGGACACCTGAACCCGGTTGCGCCTGAGGCTCGCCAGGATGATTTCCTCGCTGCCCACCTCGCCCCGAGTCAGCATCACGGGATCCAGGGCGCCCGCCGATGCATGCCGCAGGTTGGCCGCGAAACGCTGCCAATACAGGTCGGCGGCCGTGCCTGCCGGCGCCAGGCCGCCCACGCGAAACAGGCCTGTTGCAGGCTCGTCCCGTGCACAACCAGTCAGGATCATGACGACAACGAGCGCCAAAACAACGCGAATCACAACGCCCACTGCATCTCTACGGGCCCTGCTCCAGCAGGTGCCAGGCATAGCCGTCCGGCGCATTGAAGGTGAGGCTGGTCTCGCCAAATTCGTTGGTCTGTACTGCGCTCACGTCGGTCGCGCGCGCGGCTTCCAGCACTGCGCGCCGTTGAGCGAGATCGCCCGCAGGGAAGGCATAGCTATAGCAGCACAGCCCCAACTGCCCGGGCCGCGAGTCGGCGCGCCGGTCTTCCACCGGACCCTCCATGCCATACACGCGCAGGAACCCGGTGGGCACTTCAGGCACCTGATAGACAATCACCGTAAACGCCTGGCCCTCACGCATGTTCAAGGATTGGCGAATCGCCGGCATGGTCCAATCCAATCGCATCGGCTCGGCCTGCGGCACGAGCCCGAGAGCATCAGCATAAAACGCGTGGGTGATGAACGACGGCATGACCACGTTACCGTGGGTCGCCTCGGTGCAGGCGAGGGGCGTCGCGTCCGCAAAACTCCCAAAACCGGGCCGGTCGAACCGCACCCGCTGCAGAAAGGCGTGGCGATGCTCGCCCCCGACCACGAAGATTTCGCGGATACCCACGAAGGGATCGTAGAAACTCGGCGTCTGGTCTGTCACGGGCAAGCGGCTCGGGTCGGTGACATCCCAGCGCTCGCCGGTCAGGGCCGCCTGGTCCCGATAAGCATCGCGCATCTCCAGCACGTCCTTGACGTAGAAGCCAGACCAGCGACTGCCCAGATCGAGGGGGTGCGCAAACTTGAGGCCCTCGCCCGCCGCCGACTCCCAGCGCATGAGTCGGATGAGGCCCTGGCGCTGGGTCGCCCGGTGACCCAAACGCACGCTCTCCAGCCCGGACTCCACGCCATAGAGCTCGTGTGCCCGCTCCGCTTCAAGCGTGCCCTCAGCCAGGGGCTCGAAACCCAGCTGCGCCCAGTAGCGACCCGCCCCCTCCAGATCCGTCACACCGTACATGTGCTCAAAGAGGCCCGTCCGGGGCGGCGCGATGGCGGTGGACTCTGTGCTCATAATCGTCCTGGCGTCGTCTTGGTTCAGGCTGTAGCGCCCGGGTTGTGGATGATCAGATTACCGTGCTCGTCCACCCCCACGCCGTGGCCGGGCAGCACAACGGTCGTGGTGTCGTATTGATCCACGAACAGGGGACCGCGCTCGGACCACCCCGCTGGAAGATCGACGCGGCGGTAGACGGGCGCGAGCTCGAAGCCGCGCTCGGGGTTAAACAGCGCCGATCGGCGCGCGGCCACGGTCGGGCGGCTGACGGCGTGAGCGAAATCGTATTCGGGTATTCGGGTGCTCCGCCGCCCGACGGCTGTTACCCGCAGCGCAATCGACTGCACAGCCTGAGAACCCCGATAGGAGAAATTGAAGATTTTTTCGTGCAACGCATGGTAGTCGGCGACGAGCTGCTCGAGCCAGCCAGCCGTCATGGGCCCGGCGGGCGCTGGCACGTTGAGCTCGGTGCCCATGCCCAGATAGCGCATGTCTACGCTGCGCTGGAACTGTGTTACGACGTCGCTGTAGCACTCCAGGTTAGGAGCAAGCGCCTCTTCAAGCCGGGTAAACAGGCTGGCAAACTGACCCGCATCGAAGTCGCTTTCAAGACGCAGAAACGTGCTCGACTGATCGATGCGCACGTCCGAAAGAATGAGCCCTGCACAGGAGCCAAGCCCTGGATGCACGGGCACGAGCACGCGCGGCATGCCCAGTAGCTCGGCCATGCGGGCGGCGTGCATGGGGCCCGCACCGCCGAAGGCGACCAGCGTGTACTGGCGCGGATCCAGTCCCCGCTTGATGGACACCTGCCGCACGGCACCGGCCATGTTGTTGCAGACAATCTCTACTGCACTGTAGGCCAGCGTGTGTCCGTCCATCGCCAGCTGGGCGGCACGGGTCTCAAGCGCAGCGCGAGCCGCGGCCGCGTCCAGGGCGAACTCTCCGCCCACCAACGCCTGCGGGATGCGGCCCAGCACCAGGTTGGCATCGGTGAGTGTGGGCTCCATGCCACCTTTGCCATAGCAGACAGGCCCCGGATCGGCGCCCGCGCTGTCCGGCCCCACCATAATCCGCCGGGCGGTGCCGATGGCAATCAGGGAACCGCCGCCGGCGCCGATGGTCACCAGGTCGATGGTCGGCGTGCGCAAAGGGTAGCAATCGATACTCGCGTCGGTGGTGAGATGGGGCTCGCCGTCCTCCACGGCAGAGACATCGGTGCTGGTGCCACCCATATCGAAAGTGATGGCGTGACCGAAACCCGCTTCCCGGGCCAGCCGGCCCATGCCGACGACACCCGCCGCGGGCCCGGACAACGCGGTGCGCAGCGGATGGGCAGCGGCTTCCTCCGGGCTCGCCACGCCCCCCGCAGAGCGCATGATGTAGACAGAAGTGTCCGGCCCCACAACGCTGCTGACCTCCGCGCCAAACTCGGCGAAGTACTGGCCCACCAGCGGTGCGAGCACCGCGTTGGTGGCGGTGGTGACCATGCGCTCATATTCGCGGAACTCGGGCATCACTTCGCTGGACAGTGAGATCAGCCAATCAGGTCGGTGTTCGAGCAGAATCTCGCGCACTCTCTGCTCGTGCGCGGCGAATCGATAGGCATGCAGCAGGCAGACGGCCACGGTGCGCGCGCCCGCTGCCGCCAGGGCGTCCGCCGCGTGGTGCACTGAGGCCTCATCCAGGGGCGTGACCACGTTGCCGTCCTGGCTCACTCGCTCATCGATCTCGTGCACCTGGGACAGGGGGACAACACGGGGCGGTTTTACCCAGGAATAAATCGTCCCCCACTCACCGGGCACGGTGTGACGAGCGATTTCCAGCACGTGCTTGAAGCCTCTGGTCACGATCAGGCCCACGGGTGGGAACTTGCGCTGCAGCAGCGCGTTTAGTCCCACGGTGGTGCCGTGGGAGACGCTGGCGATAGTGCCAACCTCGAGAGTTGGCTTCATATGCTCAATGCCATTGAGCGGACCAAGCACCGGCCGGGCGGGGGTTGACGGCACCTTGAGCACTTGAATGCGACCGTCACTGCTCACCGCCATCACGTCGGTGAAGGTCCCGCCCGCGTCGATGCCAAGATGCCAAGCCGTTGAGCGCACGGCCGCCTCAACCGCCAGCGGGCAGGTCATCAGCCACGGTGAGCCGCACCCGGCCGGCCGCCGCCAACTCCGCAAACATCTCACCGCGGTCGAACAGCTTCAGGGGCGGGCGGCTGCGACGGATGTCATCGCGCAGCGCCCGCGTCGCCTCGGGATCACCGTCAACCACGCCGTAGTCGTCGCGGGCCGAGCGCTCCGACACCAATCCCGTGCGCACGTCTTCCTCCACCAGCCGCGCCTCGCGCTCCAGCGGATCGCCCCAGCCCCCGCCCCCTGGACTGGTGATCAGCAGCACATCGCCCCGACTGGCTCGCCCGTCATCGGTCTTGCCGGGCAGACGTTGCTCGTGAGCCCCACCTGGATTGAGCACGAACTCCGCCGCTTTGCCCGCCTTGCCCCCGTTCACACCTGTCGGTTCCATGTAATACCGATCCGTGCGCACTCGCACCTGGGTCGGGGCATCAAAACGTAGCAGGATGCGGTAGCCAAGCCCGCCCCGGTGCAGGCCGGGGCCGCCCGAGTCGGGGTTGAGCCCGAACTCCAGCACGCTGAACGGATAAAAGCTCTCCGCATACTCGCTTGGTACGTTCTTGCCCGGAGTCATAAGCACAGTGTCGGTGCCATCAGCATAGGGCCGCCCGCAGGAGCCCCCGCCCAGGGGCATGGAGAGATACCAGCTCTCGCCGGTATCCGGATGCACGCCGCTGAGGGAGACGCCGCTCATGTTGTCCGCACCCTGGGGCACGCCCCCGTTAAGCGCCCGGGCGAGCACGCCCAGCACCACGCTGAAGCAGCGGATCAGCGGATAGTGCCGGTAGCTGCAGGCCGCAGGAAAACGGGGGTTCAGCACCGAACCTTCGGGCACGGTCACGTCGACCACGCCCAGCACCCCGTCGTTAATCACAAAGCGCTCCGGCACAAAAGCCTTGAAGGTCGTCACCAGGGCCCGCGCGTAGAAGCGTTCGTCGGCGGGAAAGTTGATCGAGCCCAGTACCTGGGCATCGGTGCCACCGAAATCGAAATGAATCCTGTCTGACGTTTTGGTCATGGTGACCTTGATGCGAATGAAAGAGCGCTCCTCGCCAGGCACCACATCCACGTACTCCACGAAATCCTCATGAGCATAGGTGCCATCGGGTATCTGCGGCAGGATGTCTTCCAGCATGGTCTGCTGGCAGCGATCGATAAGCGCGCCGAAAGCTGCCTTGACCTGCTCCACGCCGTACTGGCGACACAGCCACTCCATGCGCTCCACGCCCAGCCGCACGCCGCTGATCATGGCGTCCACGTCGCCTTCCATGTCCGTTGGGAAGCGGGTATTGGCGCGCAGGATCTGGAATACGGCCTCATTGCGCACGCCGCCCTCGTAATACTTCACGGGCGGCACGATCAAGCCCTCGGCGAAGAGCTCCGTAGCGGTCTGGGACAGGCTGCCGGGCACCGGCCCGCCGATGTCCTGCACGTGACCCAACTCCTGAACGAACGCCACAATCTCGCCATCCAAGATGACGGGCATGGTGAAGCACAGATCAGGCAGATGGCCGATGCCGCCGTCGGACTCGTAGGGGTGATTCCACAGAAAGACGTCGCCGCTGCGGATTTCCTCCCGGGGCCAGAGGCGCAGGATCGGATCCACGTTGGCCGTGAACGAGACGGAGGCGACCGAGCGGCCCAGCGCATCGTAGATGGCCGGGACATGGTCGTTCGCTTCCCGGATGTTGGTGGATCGGGCGGTGCGCTCCACCTGAGCCTCGATCTCCTTCATGGAGGACTCGACTACGCCCTCCACCATCTCGAGTAGCATCTGGGAAACAGCGTTGTTACTCGTCATTCCAGAACAGCTAGCATCATCGTTATTCCTGCTCGCGCCCGCCTTCCAGTTGTTGTTCGCGGCGGTGATGATCATGTTCGCGGATGGACTTGCTCTCCTCGCTCAGGTCTTCCCATCTGGCCAGGTTCTTGCCGACCACCACCCGCTCCAGGGCTGTCAGCCAGTGGTCGTAATAGCGTTCGCCCGTGTCTGTTTCGCCCCGGTCTTCGGCTTCCTTGAGCACCGCGCTTAGCAGCTCCGCCCATTCCTGTCGAGTCAGCGTACCCGCCTCCATGAGCTCGACGACCACTGCAAACGCCTGAGCCTGCCACGGCTCGGCAAACACAGGTCCGTCCGCATCCCGCGGCAGCAGAGGCAAATCAGCGAGCTGGTTCACATCGGGCATGGGTTGTGATCTCAGGAAGCCGGCTTCAGGTGGTAATCCCAGAGCTCTACATAGATGCGATCCTTCACATGTGCTCGGCTACCCCACAGCTCAGGACCGGTAAACATCACGGTATATAAATGCTGTTGTCCGACGTCTTGCCCGCCCACGTCATCCTGGAAGTGGTGCACGCCATGGTGACGATGAATCACGCCCTGGTGGCCCCGGACATATCTGGGCACGCGAGTATGGCCGGCGGGATGCTCGTTCCTGACGATCACGCCGTCACCGACTGCAAACAGCGCAGGCACCTCCGCGACCAGCTCGGCTGAGCTATCCCGCGCAAAGCGCGCCACCGTCTCCTCAGGCCCGGGAGGCACGAAATTAGGGATGTCGGGCATGGTGACGGGCCCATCGGGGTTGGCAAGCTCTTCCTCGGTGACAAAGCCCCCTTCAATGAGCGACTTCTCTGCGCGCCAGAGAAAACGGGCGTAATAGGGCAGGCCCAAGTAGAGTTCCGGTGGCATGCTCTCCAGGGCCGCACGCCCACCCGTGGAATAACCCGGGATCCGCAGCGAGCGCAACAATCCCCAGATCTGCCTTTCCCACTCCGTTTTCAGAATCCGACCCTGGTCCCGTTCGGCAAGGGTAAAGCCGTCCATTCCACCCAGGTCATGTATGGTATTCACGCACTGTCCTTAATCACGCAGGCGACTGCAGTTTCTCAGCGCCAATCATGGAATCCCGCGTCACAAGCGCTGCAAGCTCATCTTCCGACATGCCCTCGGTGCCGGCGGGCCGTTCCGGAATGACCAGATAACGGACCTCCGCGGTGCTGTCCCACACCCGCACTTCCACGTCGTCAGCAAGCTCCAGCCCGAATTTCTTCAATACGCCACGGGGATCAATCACTGCCTGAGCCCGGTAAGGGGTGTCCTTATACCAGGCGGGGGGAAGACCCAATAACGGCCAGGGATAACAGGAGCATAGCGTGCAAACCACCAGGTTATGCACCTGCGGTGTGTTCTCCACCGCCACCAGATCCGTACCCTGCGAGCCGGTCAGACCATCTTCCCTGGCCACGGCCCGCGCGTCGGCCAGGAGCCTCTGCCGATAGTCCGTATCGAGCCAGCTTTTAGCGACAATCCTGGCGCCGATATGCGGGCCGACCTTGTTCTCGTAGTAATCGATCACGGCGTCCATGGTTGCCGGATTGATCAGTTTCTTCTTGGTGAGAACGGCAACCAGGGCCTTGGTACGCACACTGAAATCCGATTGCAGGTATTGGTCGGCTTCTTGCGCGCCCGCTTTGCTCGCCGCCGCGCCGGCGACCACGCCCGATGCCGCCATGGAGGATCTGGCCATGAATTCACGACGTGAAACTTTGTCGTCCGCCATCCGGCTACCCCTGACCATTCGCAGCGAATGGTCCATTCTAGAAAATGATGCCTGAGGCTACCAGGGCACCTGACGGGAGCGATAACCGGGGCAGCGACCCACCGTTCTCAAGCAACCTGGATTACAATGAGCGCCCTCGGGAACGCCGGGACCAACGCCCTGACATCCGCCGCGCCGGCGACAACGGCTCGCGACAACAAGAAAACGGAAAATCGCTATGGAATTCGAGACGCTACGGGGAAAAATCCATTACACCAGCGACAAACCCGGCCGCGAAGGCCAGGAACGCGGTCGCGAGTGGTTCACCATTACCAAAAATGGTGACGGCGGTCGCACGCTACGTGCGCTGTGCCAGATCGATGACCCACCCCCCGTCTGGCGCGACGTGGTGCAAACCTACGGACCGGACAACCTCCCCACAGACGCCTTCGTGCGCTTGTCCGTGGGCGGCGACTTTGTGGGCAGCAGCTGGTTTCGCTTCGGCAGGAATTTCGCCGAGTGCGAGGGCTATACGGCTGGCGAGGGGCGCATCTCCCAGCGCTTTGAAACAAAGGGCCAGCCGCTTTATTTCGACACACACCCGATTCAGGGTGATGCGTGGCTTTTTTATATGTATGACCTGAGCCAGGGTCCGGGCATGCAGACCTTCGATGACCTCTTTATGAGCTCCCACGATCATCGCGGCGCCACCGGGCCTGCCTTGGTGCCCCACGGGCCTGGTCTGCGACTGGGGTTCGTCGGCCGTGAGCGAATCACCGTGGGTGCCGGCACCTTTGACGCCCTGCATTTCCACTGGGGCGACCGGGAGGACCCGGGTGACACCGCGAACGTGCACGGCAAGCACCCGCCCTATGAGCTCTGGGTCACCGACGACGACGACTACATTCTGCTCAGGGCTTTTGTCAGCGGTTACATGATGACCCGCTACGAGCTCACGGAGTTGGAGATCCGCTAGCCCTCTGCCCGGCGCGAAAGGCGCGTTTGCCCTCCAGGATCGTCGCGTAGATCTCCGGTGCCCGACCGCCGATCTCATTCGCCAACGTCTCCGCGGTGCCCGCGGTGGCGGCTCGCCAGGCCGCCAGCTGGTCGTCACTCAATGTGTGAACAGTAAAGCCACGTTCCGGCGCACTGCTCAGGATCTCCTGGGTCTCGGCGCGCGCGAGAGGGCGCACCTCGGCGGGGCTGGGGAATGCGGCCGTCAGGATTTCTTGCTGTCTGTCAGTCAACTGGTCCCACCAGTTTTTTGCGCTGACAATGAGGCTGACGCCAAAGGCATGGCGCGTGAGGGTGAGATGGGGCGCCTCTGTGGCTGCTCCGGAGGTGGCATACAGCGTGGCGCCGTTCTCTCCGGCCTCGATCAGGCCAGTCTGCAGGGACACCACGATTTCACCAAAGCCCAGGGGGATGACATCGGCTTTTAGGATCTGGGCCAGCAGCGTGGACGCCCGGCTTGCCGAAACTCTGAAGCGCAGTCCCGCCGCATCATCGGGCGACATGATCGGTCGCTTGGCGTATAGATGGTGAAAACCCACCTCGTTCCAGGCCACAAAATGCAAGCCCTGTTCGGCCAGCAGCTCCGTGAACAGCGCGGTCAGATAGTTATCGTAGATAAAGTCAGCCTCTTCGAAGCTCTCGAACAGGTATGTGCCGTAGAGCAGCGCTGCCTCGGGCACCACTGTTGAGGCAAACAAGGCGGAAAGGCTGGCGTACTGGACACGCCCACGCCGCAAACCGGACAGTACCTGTTCTTCTGACCCGAGCTGCCCGGTTATCAGCATCTTCAGGTCAAACTCATCGCCGCCGGCGCGTTCGATGTTGCGCTGGAACGTAAGCCACTGGTCCTGAGCAAAAGTATTGGCGAAGGTGATATCGGCGATGGTCACCTCAAGGGGCTCGGCCGCCAGGCCCGCCCCGTGGGCGGCCAACAGTGAAAGAACAAAAAAGAGCTTGCGCATCAAGCGGACGTCCCCGGGACCCGCGCCACGGCTTTCACTTCCACCAACGCGCCCGGCAGGAGCAGGGAATGAACGCCGATCGCCGTCCAAGCCGGATGGGGCGGCGGCATTCGGGCGTCCTTGACCGCTGAAAATATGGAAAAAGTTTCGCCCAACTGCAGGTGATAGGAGGTCATCTCCACGACATCGCCCAGCCCGCACCCCGCTTCAGCGAGAACCTCTTCCATCCGGCTGAACACTTGCCCGAACTGGCGCTGGGGATCGTCGCTGACAGACGAATCCGCCTCCGTCCCCATCAGGCCTGACAGGTACAGGGTGTCGTTGACCCTCACGGCGGGTGCGAAATGCCACTGGTCATAGATAGGCTGCATGGACGCCGGAATGATGCGCTCGGACATGTTGGGTGCTCCTGAGTTGGCTGAACTTCTTCGATAAGTTTTGGATACTCAGGTGGTGCAGCCTGTCACCAGGCAATGCCGTAGTCGTCCCCGTGATTGCTGGAACCGCCCTGGAATGTGCCGTTGTCCCAGTCGAAATAGACGGCGTTGATGGGACCTGATGTTCGCTCGCGGCTGTCCTGAACACCCACTTCCACCTGATAGCCCATTTTGGCCAATTGATCCCGGGTGAACTCGGGAAGGGACTCGTTCACAGCCAGTCGCCCCGGTTCTTTTTGGTGATCGCCAAAAGAATCGTGGAGCTGATAGCTTAGGAAGTTGTCGGCCTCGGCAGCCTGTTGAACATCCATATCGAACTCCACCATGTTGAGAAAGAACTGCAACAGGTTTTGATCCTGGGCGTCCCCGCCCTGAATCGCGAAGGAGAGATAGGGCTTGCCATTCTTGAACGCCATGCCGGGCGTAAGCGTCGCCCGCGGCCGTTTACCCGGTTCGACCACGTTGTAGGGATTCTCCGCCGGATCCAGAACGAAGCTCTGCATGCGCTGACTCAAGCCAATGCCCGTTTCGCCGGCGATAACGGCCGGAATCCAGGCGCCGCTGGGCGTGATTGACACGATCCAGCCCTCTTTGTCAGCCGCCTGAACAGAGGTGGTGCCCTTGAAAAACCCGTCATCACTGGGGATGGCGCCTGCGTCGGTGACGTGACTCGACTGCCGACCTTTCAAATATCTTTTGAACGGGTTTCGGCCGCTCTGATATCGGTAAGGGTCGCCCGGGCCCGCCAGCGGATCGTTCCTGTCGGGATCAATCTGTTCTGCACGATGTCGTGCGTAGTCTTTGGACAACAAACCCTCAACAGGCTCCTCCGGCGGGAAGTAGGGGTCCCCGTAATAAAAATCCCGGTCCGCGTATGCCAAGTTCATGGCCTGGTACAGCGTGTGGATATAGCGTGTGCTGTTGTAGCCCATGGCGGCGAGATCGAAGTTCTCCAGGATGTTCAGCGCCTGTAACATCACCGGCCCCTGGACCCAGGTCGTAAGCTTGTAAACCTCGATGCCGCGATAGGTGGTCTTGACCGGGTCCTCCACATACACCTGCCACCGATCCAGATCCTGCATGGTGATCAGGCCGCCTTGCTCCTGGGTTGAGCGCACCAGCACTTCAGCGATGTCGCCGCGATAGAAGCGGTCATACGCGGCGTAAATAGCCGCTTTGCGGTCCAGTCCCTCCTCGAGCGCCGTGCGCTCGGCCTCGACGAGTTTCTCAAGGGTTGCTTTCAGCTGGGGTTGACGGAACATCTCGCCAACCGAGGGACCTTTTGGGCCACCATCATCGTTGGGCAGAAACACGTCCTTGGAATGGGGCCATTGAGCGATTCTCTCTTGGTGCTTCTCAATCTGGCTCACCGTACGCAGTTCCACCGGATAGCCCGCCGCCATCTCGATCGACGGTGCCAGAACCTCCGCGAGACTCATGGAGCCGTACTCGGCCAGCATCACCATCAGGCCGCCGGGCGTGCCCGGCGTTACCGCCGCCAGCGGGCCGTAGTTGGGCGGGTACTCAAGCTCCTTCTGTTTGAAGAATTCCGCCGTTGCGCCTGTCGGGGCAACGCCTAAGGCATTAATGCCGACAACCTTTTTACTGTGCGGATCGTAAATCAGGGCCTGGGTCTCACCGCCCCAGCCCAGGTCATCCCACATGGTAGAGGTCACTGCCAGCATGGCGCAGGCTGCGTCCACGGCGTTTCCGCCTGCGTAGAAGATCCTCGCCCCGGCCGATGCGCCCAGGGGTTTGCCCGTAATGGCCACCCAGTGCTTGCCATGCAGAACGGGCTTCTGGGTTTTGCCTTCGGCGGCTGTGACGGCCGGGATACACGCCAGTACAACAAGAAGACTCATGGCCAGGTGCAAGCGGATATGGTGCATTTGGATGCCTTCGACGCGTGTTGCCGATTATTGAACAATTTCGGCGATCGGATCACCCACCTTGTAGGTCTCCCCGACTATGCCGATGCGTGTCACGGTGCCCGCAAAAGGACATTCGATTTCCACGATCGCCTTTTCCATCTCGATAGCATACAAAGGCTGACCGATCGCGACCCGTTGACCGTCCTCCACGAACCACTCCACCAGACTGCCCTCCTGGGCTGCGACGGAGGCTTTGGGCACCTTGAGAGTGATCTTCATCGCGGCGGCGGCCCTATTCCATCAGACTCAGGGCGGTATCCTTGATACGTTGCGCATTGGGAAAATGCAGCGTCTCCAGGCTCCGGGTGAACGGTACCGGCGTATAGCGCGCGCCCACCCGTTTGATGGGGGCCTTCAAGGAACCGTAAAGCTCCTCGCTCAGTCGAGCCGCGAGCTCGGCGCCAAAACCTGAGAACTCAACCGCCGCATGGGTGATCAGCGCGCGGCCGGTCCTGGCCACCGAGGTCTTGAGCGTCTCCAGGTCCAACGGCACCAGCGAGCGCAGATCGATGACCTCGGCATCAACATCGTGTTCCGTGAGCGCTTCCGCTGCCGCCAGGGCTTCCATGACGGCCCAGCCATAGGCGATTACTGTGAGGTCCCTGCCCCGCCGCCGGAGCGCCGCCTTACCCAGAGGGATTTCGTAGTAACCCTCAGGCACCTCCTGGGTGGGGGCGTAGTAGTAGCGCATGGGTTCGATGACCAGCACGGGATCGGGATCGGCAATGGCTGCCAGCAACAGGCCCTTGGTGTCGGCGGCATTACTCGGCGCCACCACCTTGATCCCCGGCGTATGGGTAAACCAGGCCTCCAGGGACTGGGAATGTTGAGCCGCAAAATTACCGATATTGCCCGCCGTGACGGTGCGGATGGTAATGGGCACGCTGGTGCGCCCCCCGGACATGTAGCGCAGTTTCGCGGCGTGGTTGGCAATCTGGTCCATAGCCACCATGACAAAGTCGTTGATCATGATTTCCGGCACGGGCTTCATACCCGACAAAGATGCCCCGATGGCCGCGCCGATGATCGCCTGCTCGGAAATGGGGGTGGGGCGGACCCGCTCCAGACCATATTTTGTAGACAGACCAGCGGAGGACTTGGTCACGCCCCCGGCCGGGTCGGCAATGTCCTCCCCCAGCAGAAACACCGCCGGGTCGTTGCCAAGGGCCAGATCCAGCGCCTGATTAACGGCCTGGGATACGGTCATGGTCTGCGTGGGCCGGTCGGAGAGGTCCGGGTCCGACGCGACAGATGCTGGGGCGTAGGGAATATCAGCCGTATCGGCAAATACGTCCACATACAACTCCGCCTCGCCGGCCATCTCCGCCGCCATGGCGGCTGCCACCGCGGCTTCCACCTCCTCGCTGGCAGCCGCCTCAATGGCGTCCAGCGCCTCCGCCGATACACCGCGATCCAGCAGCGTCTGGCGGAAGCTGGCCAAGGGCGCGTGGGCTCGCGCCGCGGCCAGTGCCTCCTGATCCATATGGGTTTCTTCGCTACCAAAGGAATGCCCCTGCAATCGATGGGCCATGCATTCCAGCAGAGTGGGGCCATCGCCGGCGCGGGCACGCTCCACAGCAACCTTGGCGCCGGCGTAAACGGCTTCAGGGTCGGTACCGTCCACGGTCACGCCGGGCATGGCGTAGCCTGCCGCCCGCTCGGCGATCGACTTGCTGCGGGTAGATTCCTCGAAAGAGGTGTACTCGGCGTAGGCGTTGTTCTGGCATACAAACACGACCGGCAGATCCCACAGGGCCGCCAGATTCAAGCTTTCGTTGAAAGCACCAATGTTCGCCGCGCCGTCACCGAAGTTGGCCACCACGACCCGCCCGGTGCCTTGCAGTTGGGAGGCCAGCGCCAGCCCGTTGGCGATGGGTAAGCCGGCCCCAACGATGCCCGTGGTGACCATCAAGCCGGCGTTGGGATCCGACAGATGCATGGCGCCGCCCTTACCCTTACAGGTGCCGGTGACCTTGCCCATCATCTCGGCGATGATTTCGGTCATGGGTGTACCCTTGGCAACGATATCGTGCACGCCCCGGTACGTGGTGACCACTTCGTCGTCGGGCTGTAACAGGGGGGCGATGGCAGCGGGAATGGCCTCCTGACCACCGCAGGGGTAGTACTGAAATTGCAGGGCGCCCGCTGCGAGCAATTGCTCGATCCGCCTATTGCAGGCATCGATCCGGGTCATGGTGCGGTAGATGTCGACCGCTAAATCTTGTGGGAGTGGACTGCGGGTCATGGTCGGGTCCCTTGTTATTGTTACAGTCGAGGTTGTGGTAGACAGTCTAACAGGCTGTCGCAGACCGTTGGCGCGCCGGCAAAGTGCAGTAGACTGACACTCGAATGAGAAGATCGCCCCGACCCGAGCTGCGATCAGAGACAAACGAGAGCCTGACTATGGACGATAACGCACCAAGCCTGTCCCGCCGGCGCCTGGGTGGCGTCGTCGCATCGGCACCAGCGCTGCTGTGGGCAAGCAGCAGTGCGCGGGCCGCCGCTGAGCCCAGAACGACTCAGGAGGTGCGCGAGCGCCTGCCGGTGGTGGCGCGTAACGAGGGGGTCTGGGATGGCATGTTCCGCCGGGTGGATCCCACCGGCCGCATTACCGCTGAGTTCAGCTCGCGCATTATCAAGCGCTTGCTGCCCGATGAGTTCTGGCCCGAGATCTACCACCAGACGAATATCTACGACCTGCCCGACGGCAAGCGGCAGGTGATCGACACCAAGGGCGAATATCGTGATGGCAAGATTCATTTTGCCAGCGAACGGGTCAAGGGCTGGCAGCTGGACGACCCGGCCGATCCGTTCAAGCGCACCGTATTTCTCTACATGGTGTACACCCGCGCGCCGGACGAGTATGTCTACGAATTGGTCAACATTTCCGACGACGGCCAGTACCGCACGCGCATGACCCAGTTCTTGAAAGGGGGTCAAACAGTCAGCCGCACGCTGATCGACGAAGAGCTGGTCAGCCCCGACTGGACGAAGTACTGAGCGGCCGACCGCCAGATCAGATGTATCCAGCCCACCTGCCGAGCCCGCGACCGGTGAGGCGTTGGGCTGTGCTGCTGACTGCGGCTCTGAGCTGTTCGGCATCTGCGAGCGAGTATCACGCCCACACTATTGTGCCGCCCGGGCCCTTTCACGGCGTGCACGGCCTGGCCTTCGGACCCGACGGTGCCCTGTATGCGGGCGACATCATGGGTGCCACGCTGCATCGCGTGGAGGTGGCCACCGGCAGTCATCAGCCTGCGGTGCCCGCACCCCTGGGCCTCGCCGACGACGTGGCCTTCGCGCCGGTCGGCACAGCCTACGCGGGAACCATGGTGTGGACCGGCGTCGCCGTGGGCAAGCTCTACGCTCAAGCCCCCGGCGGCGAGCCACGGATGCTCGCCGACAACCTGCCCAGTATCAACACGGTCGGCTTTGCAGCGGACGGGCGCCTGTACGCCACTCAGATCGGCCGGGACAAGACGCTGTGGTCGGTGGATCTGTCCGGCCAAACGCCCCCGAAGAAATTGTGGGATCAGACGGGCGGCCTGAACGGCTTC
>JBFFHS010000056.1:0-22691 GCA_041556855.1 Gammaproteobacteria bacterium | reverse complement strand
GCTTCTTGGCGCGCTCGGCACCCAAGGTACCCTAGCGCAGGAGCAGGATGAGGATGCCGCCGAGTTGGACCGCGTCGTTGTGACCGGGTCGCGCATCGCGCGCACACAAGTGGAAGGACCATCGCCTATCACGGTGTTGTCCCGACAGGATATTGAACGAGAGGGGTTCACGACCGTCTACGAAGCGCTCAACACGTTAACACAGAACGTGGGTAACACTCTGGGTGAGACGTTTACCAATGCCTTCACCGTCAATGCGGAGGTCGTTGACCTCCGGGGCCTTGGCCCGGGTCGAACCCTGGTGCTGATTAACGGCCGCCGCGCCGCCGACTATCCCCTGCCCTATAACACCGAGGTAAATTTCTTTAACTTGGCGTCTATTCCCACGGCTATTGTTGAGAGGATTGAAGTACTAAGTGGCGGCGCGTCAGCCATTTATGGCTCTGACGCTGTGGCGGGCGTAGTGAACATCATCCTGCGCAAAGATATGACTGGCCTCGAACTCAGCGCCAGAGTTGGCGATACGAGCCAGGGCGGAGGCGCATCAACGACGCTCCAGGCCGCGGGGGGGTTTCTGCGAGACAAATTCAGTCTCACGTACGCCTTTGAATATTTTGATCGCGACCGACTGGATGTCGCTGAACGAGACTACATGGACTCGATACTCGACGGCCCGGGCGCAAGCGGTTTTCCAAGCTCGTCGCTTGTTATGGCAGATTTGTTCGTCCCAACTCGTGTTGATACGGGATTGGACTGTGATCAATTCCCGGAGTTGGAGGCTGCGACCCTGCCCGACAACTTCTCTTTGCCTGGGCCCTACTGCGGGCGTTTCGACGACTTTGCACGTCGTTCTACCATGCGCAACGAACGCGAGAACATTGCCGCCTATCTAAACTTGTACTACGAGATTACGCCCACGACAGAGCTGTACGGCTATGTCAACTACTGGACCTCGGAAGCCGCCTATAACGCAGGTGTTGGTGGCAGTCTGTGGTTCCCGGCAGCGGAGGAAGGAGCAATCTATATTGACGATGACTGTTTCCTGGGCGGCCCTAACTGCATCGCAGGCTTTGCGCAAAGATCTTTTCAGGGCAGCGAAGTGCCGGGTGGCGACCGGTTCTTCGATACCCAAAACGACGAGGATTCATTAGACATCGCGCTTGGAGTTCGCGGGCAGCTTTTCGATACCCTATTCGAGTGGGACTTCACCGTTAGCCACGCCAGCTATGATCTGGAAACAAGAAACGCGGCCTTAAGGGAGGAGGTTGTCAACGATTTCTTCCAGGGTCCGCGTTTGGGTTCGTTTATTAGCCTACCGATTTATAATTTCGACTACGAGCGCTTCAATCGGCCGGTGACGGCGGACGAGGTCGACCTGCTTTGGGGCACGAGTGTAACTGTGGCTGAAACGTCAGTAGACCAGGCCACGCTTGTTCTAACGGGCGACCTGTTCGAGATGCCCGCCGGTCCTGTCGGTTTCGCGGCTATCGCCGAGTGGGCCACACAGGACTACATCATCACACCGGATGAGCGGTCTGTGGACAGACGCCCGGGAGCCCCCCCCGGGGAGCCCGGATCCGGCGAGAATGGCTGGTGGGGGCAAGGATCTACGCCTGTGCCGGATGGGAAGAGAGATCGCCTTGCCCTTGGCGTAGAGTTTGCCCTTCCTCTGGCCGAGAGCGTGCGGGCGACGCTGGCCGGCCGATATGACGACTACGACGACATTACGGATGTCGATAGCGCAGGCACCTACAATTTAGGGTTGGAATGGCGCCCCTACGACGCTCTTCTATTTCGAGCGACCAACGCGACCACCTTCCGGGCGCCGGACATGCATTTGATCTTTGGTGAGTCGAGCTTCTTCGTACAGGTCGTCGACGAGTACGTATGCCGTCGAGACGAGCCGGGCGTTCCACTGGCGCAGTGCACGGTACCGATCCGTCAACCTACAGGAAACAGCATTTCGAATCCTGACCTGACGGAGGAAAAGGGCAAATCATGGACACTCGGCTTCGTGTGGGAACCGCTCAACGACCTATCTGTCTCTTTGGATTATTTCGACATCGAACTCACGGACGCGGTAGCTAGCCAGAGTATCTCGGGCATCCTCGAAACCGAGGCTGATTGCCGGTTGGGTGAAACCAAGGGCGGAGTGCCGGTCGATATCAACTCGGGCGAATGCCAGGATGCGCTTAGCCGTATCGATCGCCGTGAGGCGGACGGCGGTCTATTATCCGAGGACATTTTGACGGTGCGCGCAAGTCCCATCAATCAAGCCAGCCAAGAAGTTCAGGGCTACGATGCAACCTTGAGATATCGCCTTGAAACGCGGGCGGGCGACTTCGCGCTTAGCAGCCAGTATTCCCACATTCTAGATTCGAAGAGCGTAGAATTCGCCGGGGACGAGCCTTTTACCCGGGACGACCTGCAGAATTTCAATTTCCGCAGCCGTATACGCACGACTTTGAGTTGGAGCAAGGACAAGTGGGCCGCCACTTTATTCCAAGAGCGGGTTGGATCTTTGCCCAATTGGGCCGAGACGGGGCGTATAGGTCCTCACTTTAACTACAATGCCTGGGCTCGGTATCAGATCACGGAGAAAGCCGAGCTTAGCGTGACGGTGGCAAACTTGCTCGATACCGACCCGCCCCTGGACCCCACATTTGATACTTGGCCGTACTTTGCGCCGTGGAACTACAGCCCGATCGGTCGAGAGATCTTCCTGCAGTTCGACTACATCCTGTAGCAACAGCGCTTTTTTCATTGCCAAGCCCGGCCCTGTGCCGGGCTTTTTTTGATGACCATCACCATGATCACGCCCCACCACACGGGGTCGTAGCCCAGGCCCACCACCACCGGCAGCACGAAGGGCAGTGTGATCACCATGGCGGCAAAGCTGTCGAACACGGCCCCCAGCAGGATGTACATGACGTCAATGGCAATGGCCACGCACGACGAACTGTACCCAGCGACTCAACAACGGCGATATACGTATTGGCCCTCACATTACATGGAACCTGACCGCAGGCTACGACTTCACGGAGAAGCTATTCGGTCGCATTGTCGTGCAGAACCTGTTCGATCAGTATCCGTCCGCGGACAACACCCACGCATTCTAATGCCCTTAAGCAAGACCCAGCGCGCCCGGCAGCCACAACGCCAGCTGCGGGAACACGGTAACCAGCGTCAGACGCAGGATGTCGGCGATGAGAAAGGGCGCGATGCCCTTGAAGATGGTGCGCAGCGGAATGTCCTTCGCCATGCCGTGCAGGATGAAGCAGTTGATGCCGATGGGCGGCGTGATCAGGCCGATCTCGATCACCATGACCATGATCACGCCCCACCACACCGGGTCGTAGCCTAAGCCCACCACCACGGGCAACACAAAGGGCAGGGTGATGACCATGGCGGCAAAGCTGTCGAACACGGCGCCTAAGATGATGTACATCACGTAGAGTGCGAATACGATCACCAGGGGCGGGAGATCTAAAGCGCTGATCCAGTCGATAATGCTTGAGGGCAGGTGAGAGGCGGACAGGAAGTAGGTCAGCATGGACGCGCCGATAATGACCAGATAGATCATCCCCGTGTTGGACGCGGTCTCCTTGACCACTTTGCTCAAGGTTTCCCGGTTGGCCTTGCGCCGGCCGAAAAAGAACGCGCCCGCCAGGGCCGCGCCCACCCCGGCCGCCTCATTCACGGTGAAGATGCCGCCGTAGATGCCCACGCTCACCACCAGTCCCAGCACCACCACGCCCCAGGCGCCCTTCAGGGTTCGGCCCCGCTCGGCCCAGCTCAAAGGCGCGGCGGCGGGCGCCGCGTTGGGCACCACCCGCACGTAGATACCGATGGCAAGGCATTGCAGCACCACGGCAATCAGACCCGGAATCACCGCGGCGAAAAACAGGGTCAGGACGAACTGTTCCGCCAGCACCGCGTACAGCACCATGATGATGGACGGCGGAATCAGGATACCCAAGGTCCCTCCGGCCGCGATGGAGCCTGCCGCCAGGCTGGTCTGATAACCCCGCTGGCGCATCTCCGGCAGGGCGATGCGGGTCATGGTGGCCACCGTCGCAATGGACGAGCCGCACACGGCGCCGAACAGGGCGCAGCTGCCAATGGTGGCCATGGACAGCCCCCCGCGCAGATGCCCCACCAGGGCGTTGGCGATGCGG
The DNA here is from genome assembly GCA_041556855.1 of Gammaproteobacteria bacterium. Taxonomy (GTDB): domain Bacteria; phylum Pseudomonadota; class Gammaproteobacteria; order Steroidobacterales; family JBFFHS01; genus JBFFHS01. Next base: position 18,513 of record JBFFHS010000056.1, on the reverse strand, counting down.
TACAGGTCGGTGGACAAACCGGCGGCGGCGGCAAAGCTGCCCATCACCAGGAACAGAGGAATGATGGCGAAGTCCAGGCTGCCGAAGGTATGGGAGGCCTCCAGCGCCGCCAGGGTCATGGCCGGGCCCCAGCCGACCAGGGTGGCGTAGGTGGCGATGCCCGTGATGCCCATGGCCACGCCAATGGGCACGTGCAGGCCGATCAGCACGAACATGAGCAGCATGGATAAGAGAGCGAGTACGGCGGGGTCCATGGGTGCCTAGGCCAGCGGCTCGAAACCGCCGTCGGACTCGACCTCGCCCGTGATGGCGGCGTGCAGGTGAACGATGAATACCAACAGCTGGATGGGCACCGCGAAGAACATGATGGCCGTGGCGAGCCACCACATGGGCTGCACGGGCAGCTCCAGGATCTGGGTGATGCGCTGGCTCACGTCCTCGGTGTGCCGCCACAGCTGCCAGGCCAGGATGATGAAGAACGCCAGAGTGACCAGATGCCCGAAGGCATTGAGCGCCTCCGCACCGCGTTTACCGAACATGCGCCCCACCACATCGATGGCGATGTTGCCCCGGTCGTACAGCACGGCGGGAAAAAACGACGCCACGATCACCACGATCAGGAGCCCGTTGATGTCTTCCATGCCAAGGATCGGCGCGTTGAACAGCCAGCGGGACACCACATCCGCCACGATCGCGACGGCTTGAAAAATCAAGCCGCACAAGCCGATGGCCGCCAGACCATGGACCAGCCTTCCCGCCCACTCATCCAGGCGGGCGATCATTGAAAATCCCAGTTTTCCGAGCCCTGCTCGCGGCGCACCGCGGCCAGGGTGTCCTGGAACAGCTCGTACCGCGCCGCGTTTTCCGGCTCCCGCTCCGTATAGAACTTGCTCAGATCACCCAGGCGATTACGGTATGCCGCCAGCTCGCCCGCGTCGGGATAGACCAGGGTATGTTCGCCGCTGGCCACCAGCTCGCGCCGCACCTCGTTGCCCGCTTCCGTGGTCACCTTGACGATCTGGCGGATCAGCCGCTCGCCCATGGTCTCATCCAGCACCGCCTGGATGTGGGCCGGCAGGCTGGCATAGCGCGCCGGGTTCATGGCGATGAAGGCCAGGCTCAGAGTCACCGGCAGCTCGACGTGATGGGAGGATACGTAGCGCACCCCGAAAGCCCGCACGTTATCCCAGCCGAACAGGGCGCCATCCACCAGCCCCCGATCCATCGTCTCCGCCAGATTGGCGGCGATGATATTGCCAATGGGCGTCGCCCCCAGCGCCCGCGCCACCCGGGCCTGGATCAGGCCCATGGTGCGGATCTTGCGCCCTTCCAGATCGGCCAGGGTTTCGTAACGGAAGTTCAAATGGAAACCATAGGGCAGCGTGCCGTAAATGGCCGCCACCCGGACACCCTCGAAACCGCGCAGGGCGTGCTGCTGCACCAGCCGCCAGGCCGTCAGCGATGCTTCCATGCTGTTGTTGAACGTCAGCGGCAGCTGAAACATGTCGTTGTCGGGAAACTCGCCGGGGAAATAGCTGGGAATGGTGATAGCAAAATCCACCACCCCGTCCCGCACCATCTGCAGATAGGCCTGAGTGTGGCGCCCTAAGGAGCCGCCGGGGAAATGGTCGATGACCAGCTCGCCGGGCAGCCGGGCCTCCACCTCCCGGATCCACGGCACAATGGCTTTCTTGTTGATGTCCGCCGCCGCCGGCAGCGTGGTGCTGAACCGCAGCACAATGGGCTCGGTTTGAGCCGGACCGCTGAGCACCAGGGTGAGCAGCACCGTGGCGGCGCCGCAGAGCAACGTAACCCGGCGCCGCTGCATGGGCCTAGTCGCGCGCCAGTTTGTCGCGCAGCTCGGTGACGCTGCGGAACAGTCGCCGGATGAGCTGGTCCCGATGCGCGCTGCGCTCGGCTCGGGCGGCATCGTCCAGGGGAAAGGACTCAATATCCGCCCGCGTGACGACACCCTTGGTCTCCAGCACCCGCTCGATGAGATCGAAACGATCATGCAGCACCGAAAGCTCCGCCGTCACGGCCAACAAAGTGGCATGCAGCTGGTCCAGCGCCGGGTCGTCGAAATACTGGGGTCGCCGACCCTTGGCGGGCCGCGGCGTCTGAACGGGCGGGGTATCCGTCACGGTCAGAGCTTGCGCGCGCCGGCAAACCAGCTCTGACCGCCGCCCCGGGTGGAGCCGACAAATTTCTTGTTCTCCACCGGGACATCCGTATCCAGCGCATTCGCCGACGCGACGCCCGCGGCAAAGGTCTCGAACACCGTGTCCGCCGGGAACCCTGCTTCGCGCATCAGCTGGCACAAATCCAGCTCATGCACCGCACCCCAGAAGGGTTCGTTGTTATTCAGCGTATCCCAGTCCCGACTGAAGACCTCAAAGGGCGTCGCGCCCTCGTAGGGGGGCAGCTCGGACAGCACGAACAACCCGCCCGGCGCCAGCAGCCGATAGGCCTCGGCGAAAATATTCGGCACCGCGCTGCGCGAGGTTTCATGGAGCGTGGCCAGGCAGGTCACCAGGTCGAAGCTTGCGTCCGCGAAGCGGGTATGTTCCGCACTCTGCTGGGAGAAGTGCACCGGCTTGCCCCAGGACGCAGCGCGGGCGCGAGCGTAGCGCAGCACGGCGGCGCCCACGTCGATGCCGTGAGTCTTGGCATCGGGCCAGGCGTCGTGCAGGGCGATGGTCTGCCCGCCGGCGGTGCAACCCATCTCCAGGATACGGGTAGGCTCCAGGTCCGGGAACCGCTCCCGAATGAAACGCACCGCGGCCTTGCCGATACCGTCCATGCGCGCGCCGAACAGCCCCTGGGTATAGATGAAACCGCCCCGGTCGTAGAGGGCGCCGGCGGTGACATCGCCGGGCATCAGGTCGCCGCTGTAGCCACCCGGCATGGCGTGGTGGTCGTTGCCGGCGATGTACTTGGGCATCTGGAAGTCCGGATCCAGAGTCAGGCTTCCCGGCGCGTCCGCGCTTACCCGGGCCGCTTTATCGATCAGCTCTGGCAGCTGCCGCTGGATGGTCTCGTCCACGGAGTTCCACAGCATCTCCTGGGTGGTGCGCTGCATGGAGCTGGACAGCTGATAGTAGAGCTGGCCCTCCATGGCCTTGCGCACCTGGTGGCGATCGGCCGGCTCGCGACCGTGGGCCGCCACGTATTCCGGCAGGGCCCGGTTTTCGTAGCTCGCCCGCAGGCCCGTGTTCACCTCCCGCTGACAGAACTTACCCAGGTGAAACATGTATTCCTGGCGCGCCAGCTCGTCCTGGGTGGCCTCCGGGAGTACGGCATGGGGTTCCTGCTGCAGCATGACGGGGTTCTCTTGGCGCGCTGAACTGGCCTCTCATTCTACGGTAGCCGGCGCCTCAGTTGCAGGCACCTGGGCATCAGGCGGTCAGGGGCAGATGGGTGCGTAGTCGGGTCGGCGGGCGAATTCTGCCTTGGCGCTGAGAATGCGCTCATACAGGGCTTGTGCGCCCGGACCCAACTCGGCCACCAGCTCATCCCGGGCCGGACTGGTGGCGGCCACCCAGGCTCGGCGCTGGGCGCAGCTTAATTCACGGGTCCGCCCGGCCGCTCCCAGCTCGTCCATGACCCGCGCCATGTAGGCCCGGGTATCGCGGCGCAGCGCGGCCGTGGTCGGAAACCCGTCCCGCACCAGCGCCTGATGCTCCAGCGAAAGGCCCTCGAACCAGCGGCGGTTGGCCAGCAGAAAGCCCACCTCGTAGCTGTGCCGGGTGAGGGTGTAATGGGGCGCCGTGTCCTGCAAAACGGCCGCGTACATCAGCCCGGCCGTCACGCCGCCGTCGATCAGTCCTGTGTCCAGGCCCATCACGACTTCGTCGAAGGGCAGCACCACCACGTCGGCACCGGCCCGTCGCAGAAAGGCCCGGGCCGCCAGTGAGGCTGGCGCCCGCAGGCGCCGATTAACGGCCTCGTCGGGCGTTACCAGCGGCGCCCGGGCATACAGGTTCACCCAGCCCACGTCCATCCAGCGCAGCAGCACCAGGCCCTGGGCGGTAAACAGCTCGCGGTAAATCTCGTCCAGATAGCGGTCGATGACGAAGTCGATTTCGGCGTGCGACTCGAACAGGTAGGGCAGAGAGAGCAAGGTCACTTCGGGCACGATGGTGCTGCTGGAAGCAAACGAGGCGGTGGAGATCTGCACGCGCCCGCGCCGCAGATGGGACAGATACACCCGTTCCGGCCCGGCCTCGCCGTGAATCAGCGCCTTGAGCTGGATGTCCGCCGTCGGACGGGCCTGGATGCGCGCAGCAAAGGCCTGCCACATTTGCTCGTCCACGGAGCCGGGCGGGCCGTTGGAGGTCACGGTCCAGCGTGCCTCAGCCGTTGCGGCGAGGCCGACCAGGGACAGGGCCAACAATGCCAGCAACCTGTCCCACCGCACGAGGTTACGACCGATCATCATGACCCGTCATGATAAACGTCGCCGGTGCAGCGTTGCCCAAAGCCATCATGGCTAACCATAGATCGGAACCCTGTGGGTATCGTGGAAACACTCATGATTCGGCGGATCATTGGATCAGGCATGTACCCGTGAACGAACAAGCCGGCCAAGCGCCAATCAGCCGCTGGCGCGGGCCATGACGGGAACTCACGGGGACCTCAGCGCCGGGCGACGTGGTCGGCGAGGATGCGGGAAACGCAGCCGGTGAGCTTCTTGGCCGTGTCCAGGTGCAGGAACTCGTTGGGCCCGTGGGCGTTGGATTTCGGGCCCAGCACGCCGGTGACGATGAACTGCACCCCGGGGAATGCCTCACCCAGCATGGGCATGAAGGGGATGGTGCCACCGGTGCCCATGTAGGCCACGTCGGCGTTGAAGAACTCCTGGGACGCGGCCGACATGGAGCGGGCCAGCCAGGGCGCGATTGCCGGCGCATCCCACCCCGCCGCGGCTTGCTCTACTTCGAAAGACACCCGGGCCCCGTAGGGCGGATCCTCGGTGAGCAACCGGGTGACGGCGGCAGCAGCCGCCTCGGGATCCTTGTCAGGTGGCAGCCGGAAGGACAGCTTCAATGCGGTCATGGGTCGCAGGGTGTTGCCCGCATGATCCAGGCTGGGCAAGCCATCAGCGCCCGTCACACATAGCGTGGGACGCCAGGTGCTGTTCAACAGCAGCTCCACGGGATCCTCCGTCACCGGCTGGGTGTCTCCTGCCCAGGGAATCTTGGCCACAACGCCTGGACCCAGCAGCGCTGCCGCCGCTTGGGCCTGCTCGACCCGCGCCGCCGGAATCTCGCCCCACAGCACCTCGTTCACCCGCCCGGTGGCTTCATCTTCCAGCCGGCTGAGCAGGGACCGCGCCACCCGAAAGCTGGACGCCACCACGCCGCTGGCCAGACCCGAGTGCACACCCTCGGTGAGCACCTGGGCTGTCAGCGTGCCCACCAGGTTGCCGCGCAGGGACGTGGTGATCCAAAGCCGGTCGTAGTCGCCGCACTCCGCATCCAGGCACACCACCAGGCTGGGTTCGCCAATGCGCGGGTGCAGCGCCTCCACGTAATGGGGCAGATCAAAACTGCCGCTCTCCTCGCATCCCTCGATCAGGATGACGCAGCGGCCGTGATCAATACCCTGCTCCTGCAGAATCCGTATCGCCGTGAGTGAGCTGAACACCGCATAGCCATCGTCGGCCCCGCCGCGACCATACAGCTTGCCGTTGCTGCGCACCGGCTTCCAGGGATCCAGGCCCTCCGCCCAGCCGCTGAATTCCGGCTGTTTGTCGTAGTGCCCGTAGAGCAGCACGGTATCCTTGGTAGCGCCCTGAATCTCGATAAACAGCACCGGCGTGCGGCCTTCCAGACGCACGACCTCAATGTGCATGTTCTTGATGGGCTGCTGCTCGCACCAGTCTTTCAGCAGCGTGATGGCCTGATCCATATAGCCATGCTCAGCCCACTGGGGATCGAAGGCGGGGGACTTGTTGGGAATCCGAATATAGTCCGACAGCGTCGGAATGATGGTGCTTTCCCAGGTGTCTTCCACCAGCGCGGTCGCGCGACCGATATCCATGGCGTACGGGTGTCCTTGTGGGGGTTGGTCTAGCTGATGCCGATCGCTACCAGTTCCGTGAACGCCGGGCGCTCGCGGAGCTGATTATAGCAGCGCTCCAGATGGGGCAGATCTTCGCGCTCGATGTCCATTTCGAACCAGCGGTAGATAAAAGGACCCAACGCGATGTCGGCAACGCTGAACGCCTCGCCGGCGACCCAGGTCCGATCTGCCAGTACCTGGTCAAGGATGCCGAAGGCCGCCGCCGTCCGGTCGCGACCGACCTGAATCTTTTTCCAGTCCCGATACTGGGGGGGCGTGCGCACCAGGCCGACGAACAGCGGAATGTGGGGCGGCAGCACAACGGTCTGCTGCCAGTCCATCCAGCGCTCCACCTCGGCACGTCCCCGCAGATCCGCCGGGATCAGCCGACCCGCGCGAGCAGCCAGATAGCGAATGATGGTATTGGACTCCCACAGCACGAAGTCATCCTCCACCAGCGTCGGAACCAGCCCGTTGGGGTTCAAGGCCAGGTAGTCCGGGTCCTGATTACGGCCAAAGCTGCCGCCGATATCTTCCCGCTCACAGGTCAGATCCAGCTCTGCGCAGCACCACAACACCTTCTGCACATTGGCCGAATCGGCCCGCCCCAGCACTTTCATGACTCAAGCTTCCCCTCAGGTCCCCATCATTCTGCGCCAAAAGATGCGAAAATGGGGACATTCTTGATCTAGCGTCTCAACGCGTTTAATCAGAAATGTTCCCATCTGGAATGCAGTCTCCTGGAGTGGCGTTATGGGTGAAATGATCCGGCTGACCGCGGCCGACGGCCATCAATTGAGCGCGTACCAGGCGACGCCAGGGGGCACGCCCCGGGCGGGCATTCTGATTCTGCAGGAGATCTTCGGCATCACCGGACACATCCAACGGGTCACCGACGGTTACGCGGCCCAGGGTTATCTGGCCGTAGCACCCGCATTTTTCGATCGAGTCGGCCCCGACATCACCCTGGACTACGCCGACATTCAGCAGGGTCGGGACACCATGATGCAGCTGGATCCGGACAACACGGTGAAGGATATGGCGGCAGCCGTTGAGCATCTTGGTCGCGCCGGTGCGGTGGCCACCGTGGGCTACTGCTGGGGCGGCGCCATGGCCTATCTGGCGGCGTGCCGCCTGCCTCTGGCGGCCGCCGTGTCCTATTACGGCGGCCAGATTGCCCGTTTTCTGGATGAAGCCCCCCAATGCCCGCTGATGTATCACTTCGGCGCTGAGGACGGCCACATCCCGATGTCGGTCGTGGATGAGATCAAGGCGGCCCGCCCGGACGGGATCTTCCATGTCTACGCAGGCGCCGGGCACGGGTTCAACTGCGACGATCGGGCCGACTATCACCCTGAGAGTGCAGCCCTGGCCCTTCAGCGCAGCCTGGACTTTCTTGCCCACTACCTGTGAGCCGAACCGCGAACAGTCCCAAGACACCCGAATTGGCGCCGGTCAGCGCGGACGGCGTGGACTTCACCCTGCCCAGCTGGGTCTATAGCCACTACGAGTTTTTTCAGTTGGAAGCCGCGGCCATTTTTTCCTCGGCCTGGCAGGTGGCCTGCCATCTGAACGAGATTCCCAACCCGGGCGACTTTATCACCTTCGACATGCTCAACGAGCGCGCCCTGGTGATCCGCGGCGAGGACGGTGCACCGCGTGCGTTTCATAACGTGTGTGCCCACCGTGCTCACGCCCTGGTGGAAGGACATCAGGGTCACTGTCCCGGATTTCTCACCTGTCCCTATCACGGCTGGACCTATCATCTGGATGGCCGCAACCGGGCGGTCAGCGCGCCTCAGTCCTTCGGTTCCCTGGATCGCACGCCCCTGGGACTCAAGCCCATTGAGCTGGAAGTTTTCATGGGCTTCGTCTTTATTCGCTTCGAGTCGGGGGGGCCATCGGTTGCCAAACGTTGGGCACCCTATCGCGAGGAGCTTGCCGCTTATCGCTTGGAAGACCTTAAGCCTCTGGGTGAGATGTGGGAAGAGCCCCACGACATCGACTGGAAGAACATCGTCGAGAACTACGTGGAGGACTATCACTTCGCCACCGGCCATCCCGGGCTCTCGGCGTTGATGGAACGGGACTACGACCGGGAGGTCACCTCAGCCGGCGCCATGCGCTTAAGCCATCGCATGCTCAAGGCGCCGCGACGCAGCTGGAGCGCCCGCCACTATGCCCGAATCCTGCCGGATTTCGCGCACCTCCCGGCTGAGCAGAATCGCCGCTGGACCTACTTCGGCCTGTTCCCCAACGTCTACTTCGACGTGTTCCCCGACTATATGGACACCTTCCAGGTCATCCCGGTAGGCCCCGGTAAGTCCCTGCTGCGCTCCCAGGCCTACGCGCTGCCCGACGACAGCCGGGCAACGAAGGCCGCCCGTTTCTTAAGTCTGCGCATCAATACCCAGGTGCAGGACGAGGACAACGCGCTTACCGCCTCGGTGCAGCAGGGCCTGGCCTCCAGCGGCTACGCCTACGGCGTGCTGTCCGAAAAGGAAATTGTCCTGAAGGGCTTCCAGGACTGGCTGCGGGCGCGCATTCCCGCCGCGCGCCTGGCCGATGCGCCCGAGCCGGGCACCCTGGCGCGCCACAACGCGACGCTCAAGGAACGCCTGAGTGACCCTGAGTGACGCCTGCGGTCGCCTAGGCGCCGCGCAGGTACCACTGATAGTCCTGATCGGACACTGCGGCGTTGAAGCGGTCCCGCTCCTCCCAGCGACAGCGGGCGAATACCTGATGATAATGCTCGCCCAGATAGCCGGGTAACAGCGCGCCTTTTTCAAAGGCTGTCAACGCCGCCTCCCAGTAGCGCGGCAGCGTGATCTCCTCCTCTTCCAGCACTTCGCCCTCCCGCACTGGTGTGCCCGGCTCGATTCGTCGACTCAGGCCATGGTGCACGCCGGCCACGATCGCCGCCATGACCAGGTAGGGATTGGCGTCGGCGCTGGCGACCCGGTACTCAAAGCGGCTGCTCGCGCCGGATGCCAGCGGCACGCGCACCGCGACGCTGCGATGATTGATTCCCCAGTTGGGCGTCATGGGCACGTAAAGCTGGGGTTGCAGGCGGCGATAGGAATTGGCATTGGGCGCCAGAATGGCCATGGACTCCGACATGGCTTGCAGCAGGCCACCAATGGCATGGCGCAGGCTGTCGGAGAAATCCCCGTCCCGCGACTGGCCAGCGAAGACATTCTGTCCCCGGTCGTCGAGCAGACTCAGATGCACGTGCAGTCCGGAGCCCGCATATTCGGCAAAGGGCTTGGCCATGAACGTGGCCGCCATGCCGTGCTTGCGGGCGACGGCTTTCACGGCGCGCTTCAACAGCATGGCGTGGTCGCAGGCCAGCGCCACGTCGGCCACGTGATGCAGGTTCACCTCGAACTGACCCGGCGCGTATTCAGCCAGCGCCGCCCCCGCCGGGAGGTTCTGTGCCCGACATACCTCAGCGAGCTCGTGCAGGAAGGGGTCCACCTCCTGAAGATCATCCAGGGTGGCGTACTGGGCGCCCTCCTGGCGCAGTCCCGTGCCGGGGATCCGCGCCGCCCGGGGTAAGACCTGACCGGCATCGTCATCCACAAGATAGAACTCCAGCTCGGTGGCCACCACGGGCGTCAGGCCCATATCCGACAGCGGCTGCACGGCCCGGGCCAGCACATTGCGCGGATCGGCAAAGTGGGGCGCGCCGTCCCGTTCGCGCATGGTCAACAGGGCCTGGGCCGTGGGACGGCTCGCCCAGGGCACAGGCGCCAGGGAACCGGGCACCACGACGCCGATGGCGTCCGGATCGCCGTCGGCACCACCATAGTCCACGTAGGTAAAGGTCTGACCCTTGGAGTCCAGCAGGGTCGTGGAGGCGCAGTTGTTGACGCCGGCGGCAAAGATCTTCGCGAACTCGCCGCGGGGCTCACGCTTGCCCCGCAGCATGCCGTTCATGTCCGGGATGAGCAGTTCCAACAGCTCCGTCTGCGGGTGTTCAGTAAGAAATTGCTCCAGCTCCTGGCCGTTGTCGATGCTCATGGGCTACCTGTCATGTTGTCGTCCCCACATACTACGTGGATTGATCATCAGTGCGACTGCGCCGCCAGGCAATGGCCGCCTTGGCCCCATCCCGCGCCAGAATCTCGTTGAAGGCCCTGGACTCTTCCGTCTCGGTGGCTTCTATCAGCACGTCGATCTCCAGCGCTTCGGCAAGCGCCGCGTGCATGCCGGCAAGCTCTGCGCCGCGATTGATGGCGTGCTTGGTCGCCCGCAGCGCCACTGAATCATTGCCGGCCAGGGTGCGTGCCAGCTGCAGCGCTTCCTCCAGCAGCGCCTGGGGGGCAACCACTCGATTCACCAGCCCCATGGTCTGAGCGCGCTCCGCGCTGACCCGGTCGTCACCGGTCAGAAGCAACTCCTTGGCCCGCTTGGGCCCGATCAGCCAGGGCAGGATCAGCGCCACAATGCCGCTGCCGAATTTCACCTCCGGCGCCCCGAAACGACAGCCCGCCGCCGCGATGGTGATGTCACAGGCCACCGCCATCTCCATGGCGCTGCCCAGGCAATAGGTATGCACCGCCGCAATGGTGGGTTTGGGCGAATGCCAGAAGCGCATGATGATGTCGAAATCCCGGGTGAGCTCGCGCCGCAGAAAGGCCGGATCGCTGGCATCCCCCTCCCCCATGTCCAGGTCGAAGCCTGCGGAGAACGCCCGCCCGGCGCCTTTCAGAATGATCACCCGCACGCCCTCGTCCGCTTCGGCACGATCCAGCGCCCCGTGCAGCGCAGTGACCATGGGCCCGTTAATGGCATTGAGCTTGTCCGGTCGGTTCAGCGTGAGCAGCGCAACAGAGCCGCGGGTCTCATACAGCACCAGTTCCTCGCTCACCCCGGCTTCCTCAGTGACTCAACCGTATCCAGGCCGACTTGGTCTGGGTATAGCTCAACAGGCTCTCGAAACATTTGTCCCGGGCGTGACCGGACTGTTTGTAGCCGCCGAAGGGCTGGGTCATATCGCCCTCGTCAAAGCAGTTCACCCAGACTACCCCGGCCTCGACGGCCTTGATGAGCCGAAACGCCCGATCGATATCCCGGGTCCAGACGCCGGCGGCCAAACCGTAAATCGTGTCATTGGCAATGGCGATGGCGTCGTCGGTGTCCTTGAAGGGGATCACGCTGGCCACCGGGCCGAAGATCTCCTGTTGCGCGATCGCCATGTCATTGCGCACATCGGCAAACAGAGTGGGGTTCACGTAAGCCCCCTCGGCCCGATCCGCCGGAGTATCGCCGCCGAACTTGAGCGTGGCCCCCTCCGCCTTGCCCTGCTCGATCAGCCCCAGCACCCGCTGCTGCGCATCCCGGGTCACCAGCGGGCCCAGATTGGTGTGCGGATCCAGGGGATCGCCGGCCTGATAGGCCTGCGCGCCCGCGGCGACGAAGCGCTCGATGAACTCGTCATAGATGTCCTGCTCAACCAGCAGCCGGGAGCCGGCATTACACACTTCCCCCATATTGGCGAATATGCCGTGATAGGCCGCAGCCACCGCCCGCTCCAGGTCGGGCAGATCGGCGGCGAAAATCTGCGGTGATTTGCCGCCGCATTCCAGACCCACGCGCTTCATATTGGACTGGCCGGCATACTGCAGGATCAGCTTGCCCACCGCGGTGGAACCGGTGAAGGTGATCTTGGCCACGTCATTGTGCAGCGCCAGCGCCCGGCCGGTCACCTCACCCGGACCATTGATCACGTTCAAAACGCCCGCCGGTCCACCTGCTTCCACGAACAGACGGGCCAGCTCCAGACAGCTCAGCGGCGCCTGCTCGGCCGGCTTGAGCACGACCGTGTTGCCCGCGGCCAGGGCCGGGGCCAGTTTCCATACCGCCATCAACAGGGGGTAGTTCCAGGGTGAGATGGCCCCGACCACACCCAGCGGCTCGCGCAGCACGCAGTGCATCACGTCCGCGGGCGTTGTGGTCACTGTCCCCTCCATTTTGTCGATGCATTCGGCCATGAAGCGGATGGTCTCGATCACGCTGGGCAGATCCACCTGGAGCATGTCGGTGATGGGCTTGCCCATATCCAGCGTATCCAGCACCGCCAACTGCTCCCCATGGGCCTCGATCAGATCGGCAAACCGGTACAGCACGTCCATGCGATCGCGGGGCGCCATCTGCGACCAGACGCCCGACTTGAAGGCAGACAGGGCACTGGCCACGGCGCGATCCACGTCCGCCTCCCGTGCTTCGGCGACCTCGGCCAGGGTTTCACCGGTGGCCGGATCAACCGTGGCGAAGCGGCCGCCGGCCGCGGCATCCACGTAGTTGCCGTGGATGAACAACCGGGTCTCCAGACGCTGCTTCGCCCGGGCGGCAATGTCCCGCCAATCGTTCAGCTGATGATGGGGTGCAGTAGCCAGACTCATGCTCAGGTCCTTGTGCGTCAGTGTCGGGGCACGATCAACGCATCCAGCGCCACCGCGCCCCTGTCGTGAACAAGAATGGGATTCACATCCGCTTCGGCGATGAATTCCCCCAGCGCCGCAACCAGGGACGAAAAACGCGCCGCCGCGGCGCAATAGGCGTCGATGTCGGCCGCCGGCCGGCCGCGCACGCCATCCAGCAGGGGACGCAGGCGCAGGCTGTCGATGAGCCGGCGCGCGGTGGCCGCATCGAAGGGCGGCAACGCCGACACCACGTCGTTCAGGCCCTCGGCCAGCACCCCGCCGAAACCCAGCAGCACGACGGGGCCGAACTGCTCATCGTGGATCGCCCCCAGCAGCATCTCCACACCCGCCTGCTCAACCATTGGCGCCACCAGAACCCGCGGCCCCAGCCGGGCACTCAGATCCTGAAAGGCGCTCGCCACCGCCTCGGCATCAACCAGGCCCAGACACACGCCGCCCACGTCGCTTTTGTGGGCCACCGCCGGCGCCGCTGTTTTCAGCACCACGGGAAAACCGCTGCTGGCCGCCGCCTCCAGCGCTTGTTCCAGGTCCTCCACCACCCGCCCGCAGTTGGCCGGCACGCCGAAGTGATCCAGCAGCCGCATGGCGTCCTGCTCGTCCAGGGGCTGAGCGCGCAGCAGTCGTTTGCCCCAGGCTGCCACGGCCCCGGCAGGCGGCACCTCCAGCGCCATGTCACCGCGCGCCTGAAAGTCCCGATAGCCGATGAGACAGCGCACGCCGGTGAGGAAGGGCGCCAGACCATCCAATACGGGAAACCCTTCCCGGGTGGCGCTCAGCACGGCCGGGTCGGCACCCGTGCCCTGCCGGTTGGCCACCAGGAACACTGGTTTACCGGTGGCTGCGTGGGCACCGCGCAGATAGTCCAGATAATCCGGATAGATGGTCCCCTCCGGCGCCCGATCGTGAATCACGGCGCCCAGGGCAGCATCCGGATCGGCCAGCATGACCCTCAGGCAGCGTTCCATGCTGGCGCTGAAGTCCGCCCCGCCCACGCCCCAGGCATCCAGCGGATTCACCGCGGGCAGTCCCGGATCCAGAATGCCCGTGAGCTCAGCCGTGGTCGCTGTGCCCAGCTGTGCCAGGGGCGCCCCCACCTGGGCCGCCAGATCAATGGTGAGCTGACGCTCGCCGCCGGAATCATGCAGGGACACCAGACCGCCGGCTGCCACGGCATGGGGCTGGGCGAACATGATCAAGGTGGTCGCCAGCTCGTCCATGTCGTTCACGCGCTGCACGCCGTAGCGGTCGAACAGGGCATCGTAGCTGGCATCACGGCCGGCCAGAGCACCCGAGTGGGAGACCGTGAGGCGCGCGGCCAGCTCGGTGCGCCCCACTTTGAGGGCCACTACGGGAATCCCTTTGCGGTTGGCTTTCTCCAGCGCCGCCCGGATGCCGACCGGGTTGCGCACCGTTTCCATGAACAAACCCACCACCCGCGTCCCGGGCAGTTCCAGGGCGAAATCCAGGTAGTCATCCATGGCCACGGTGAGCTCCTGGCCGGTGGAGACAGCCAGGTTGAAGTGGATACGCTCATCCACGTCGACGATGCCCGACATGCCCGAGCCGGAATGGCTGATCAGCGCCACGTTGCCGCCGGGCTCGTGGGCGCGAGTGGCAAAGCCGCAGGCCCACACGTGATCTACGAAGTTATAGAACCCCATGCCGTTGCCGCCGCAGACGAGCAGCCCGGCGTCGCGCGCTTGCTGGGCCACCCGCTCCCGCAGCCGCGGCTCGGCATCCTGCTCCAGCACCAAGGAGGACATGATGGTGACAGCGGCCGCGCCATGCTCGATGGCCTCAGCCAGCGCCGCCTCCATGCGGTCATCCCGCACTGCGAACATCACGTGCTCCGCGGGATCGGGCAGGGCGCCCAGGGATGGATAGCAGGGCACGTCGGCCACGGCATCATAGTTGGGGTTCACGGCAGAAAGCCGCCCGGCAAACCCGCCCCGGGTGAGATTGGTCAGAATCTGTTTGCCCACGGCGCCGTCGCGCTGAGTGGCGCCGACCACGGCGATGGATCCAGGACGCAGCAGCGGATCCAGACGATGCCTCATCTAACTCACCCTGGCCGGCTGTCCCTAGAAATCCCCGGGCGGCGTCGCCCGCTTGCGGGGCGGATCGAAGAAGATGCCGTCCACCACCTGGCAGCGTGCCATCAACCGGGTCCACTTCAACTCCCGCTGATAGTAGATCTCGGCAAACAGCTCATCGCCGGACAGGCCCCAGGGCATTTCCACCGAGGCCAGGGCAATATTGGCCTTGGCCGATGGTGACCAGACGGCCGACGTGACGGTGCCGACAACCTTTTTGCGGCGGTTGTAAACGAACGCGTCCCGGGCCGGCTTGTTGCCCTCCACGTCCAGTTTCACCAGGTGATACTTGGAGCCGCGCTCGGACTCCGCCTTGAGCGCGCGGCGACCGGTGAAATTCGGCTTCTTGAAGTCCACCAGCCAGCCCAGACCCAGCTCGAAGGGGGAACGGGTCCGGTTGGGCCGCACCGCCACGTCAGCGGGCAGGAAATCCACCCCCGCCTGAATGAAGCCCGCCTCGATCCGGGCAATATCCAGCGCCTGGTTGCCCATGGGCGTAATGCCGTAGTGACGCCCGGCCGCAAACAGCCCATCCCAGAGCGCCTCGGCCGCCGCCGGCGCTATCCACAGCTCATAGCCGAGATCGCCGGTGAAACCGGTTCTTGACACCATGAGCTCGGCACCTTGGAAATCGAAATAGGTCAGCCCGTAGGGCTTGAGGGCTTCGATACCCGTAAGGCCCATCTGCTTGAGCACCGCGCAGGTGGTGGGCCCCTGGAAGGCCAGGCCCGCCACCTCGTGGGTTTCCTCTTTGATCTTGACGTCGAATCCCAGCGCCGAGCGCTGCAGCCAATCCAACTGGCGCTCCTGCGAACAGAGCCGGTATTCACCGGGACGCAGATGGAAAATGGTGCCGTCATCGATCACCTGACCGGCATCGTCGCACCACACCGCATAGCCCACCCGACCCGGCTTGATCTTGTCAACGTTGCGGGTGACCAGGCGATTGAGGAACGGCAGCGCATCGGCACCGGTGATGCGGTGCTTGGTCATGGGCGTCAGATCGAAGACCGAGCAGCTGTTGCGGATGGCGAAGTACTCCAGAGAGACGTCGAAGTAGGACCCGGCAGTGGTGTAGTTCTTCCAGCGATGCCAGTCATTGAGCTTGTTCAATGGCGCCGTGCGGCTGTGAAACGGCGTCTTCAGCACCGTCTCGCGAAAATGCTCCTTCCCCCGGGTCATGGGCGTTTCTCCCGTGCGATCACCGCGGCGGCGGCATTGGCGCCGGCGGTACCCATCACGCCCCCGCCCGGATGGGCGCCCGCCCCGCACAGATAGAGGCCATCTACTGGGGTGTGATACTGAGCGGCGCCGGGCACGGGGCGCAGCATCAGAAACTGATCCAGAGCCAGCTCGCCATGGTGCCAGTGGCCGCCGGTGATCCGGAACTCAGCTTCGATATCCGCCGGCGTTAACAGCTCGGCGTGGGAGACCAGACCGGGCAGGTCGGGTGCATACCGGGCCAAGGTATCCATGATGACCTGGAGAAAGCCGGCGCGGGCCTGCGCCCAGCCCGCCTTATGCTCGTAAGGCGCGTATTGCACGATGGCCGAGAGCACGTGCTTGCCGTCGGGCGCGAGGCTTGAGTCCTTGATCGTGGGGACAGTGACCTCGAGCACGGGATGGGTCGAGTACTCGCCGTACTTGGCGTGATCGAAGGCCCGCTCCACATAGGGCAAATCCGGCGCGATCACCAGCCGCTCCGCCAGCGCCGTGGGTGCCAGATGGGTAAAGGTGGGCAAACCATCCAGGGCCAGGTGCAGCTTGGCGGCGTCGCCCCGCATGCGCACGTGATGGATCTTGTTGGCAAAGCCCGTCTCAAGCTCAGCCGCGCCGACCAGGTTCAGGAATGTGGTCTTGGGATCGGCGTTGGAAACCACGGCGCTGGCCGCCAGGGACTCACCGTTGCCGAGCACCACCCCCGTTGCCCGCCCGGCCTCGACCACAATCCGCGTTACGGGTGCTCCGGTGCGCACATCAGCGCCGGCGTCCTGGGCGGCCGCGGACAGCGCGGCGCCGACGCTACCCATGCCGCCGGCGGGCAGGGAAGCCCGGCCGCCCCGGCTGAGCCGATGCAGGGCAGTGAGCACGCTGTTATTGGAGCGGGGGCCCAGGTGACTGCCGAGCACCGCATCCAGGGCAAGCGCGCCCTTCAGCAGCGGGTGCTGCAGACTCTCCTCCAGCACGTCGAAGATGTTGATGCCGGCGATGCGCAGAAACTCTCGCATGTCCTCGCGACCCAGCAGCCGGATATCCAGCCCCATTCGGCCGACCCCCAGCAGGTCCGTCCAGTCGCCACCCCCCAGGCGCGGCGGTCGGCGGCCATAGAGCTTCGCCAGCAGCGCGGCGAACCGGGCCATCCGGTCGCGGTACGCCCGAAACGCCGCCTGATCGGCGCTGGACAGCATGGTGCCGTCCACCCGGTCGTCGCGAATGGTGAGGTGCTGGCCATCCTCGGCCAGGGCGACGGTGCCCAGATTCTCTTCCACCAGGCGCAAGCCATGACGAGCCAGATTGAGCTCCCGGGTCACCCGCGGATCCAGGCCCCACAGCAGATGGGCACAGGCCGACACCTGGAATCCGGGGGCGAACTCGCGGGTCCGGGCAGCACCCCCGACCGTTTCTGCCGCCTCCAGCACCAGGACTTGCTTGCCGGCCCGGGCCAGATAGGCCGCGCACACCAGGCCGTTGTGTCCTCCGCCGACGATAATGATGCGCTCAGTCATCGGGCCACGCTTCCGGCACGGTACTGGGCTGGCGCCGGTCCTTAAGAATTTCCCGCGCCGCGTTGGCGCCGGGAGCGGCCATCACGCCACCGCCCGGATGGGTGCCCGAGCCGCACAGATAAAGCCCCTGGATGGGCCCGCGGTACTGGGCAAATCCGGGGAACGGCCGATTGAACAGCAGCTGATCCAGGGTCAGCTCGCCCTGGAAGATGTTGCCTTCCGTCAGCCCCACCTCGTTCTCCAGTTCCCGGGGCGTGCGCACCTCGGCGTGCAGAATCAGATCCTTGAAGTTGGGACTGTAGCGGCCGATCTGATCGATCACCGTCTGGCCAAAGGCGTCCCGGTCCGCGTCGGTCCAGTCGCCGGTGGCCAATTTAGGCGGCACGTACTGCACGAATACGGACATGAAATGCTTGCCCGGCGGCGCCATGGTGGGATCGGTGATGCTCGGAATCAGCATGTCCACGTAGGGGTCTTTGGACCAGGTGCCGTTCTTCCAATCGTCGTAGGCGCGCTCGTAGGCCTCAACGGAATCCAGGAAATGCATGTCAGCCGTCATCAACGGGTTGTCCGGCCCCAGCGCAGGGAACTCGGGCAGCCCATCCAGCGCGATGTTGAGCTTGCCCGAGGAACCGCGGATCTTGAAATTTCGGGCCCTGTGGACCAGCGCCGGATCCAGATCGTTCGCATCGATCATGTTGAGGAAGGTGCGCTTGGGATCCAGGTTGGAGACGACGATGTCAGCGAAGTATTCATCGCCGTTCTCCAAGACCACGCCTTCGGCGCGCCCGCCGCGCACCAGCAGCTTGTCCACAGCCGCATCCGTCTTGATCTCGCCGCCATGCTCGAGCAGCGCGCCGGCCAGGGCGTTGGACACAGCGCCCATGCCGCCGCGGGCAAAGCCCCAGGCACCCATGGTGCCGTCCACCTCGCCCATATAGTGATGCAGCAGCACATAGGCGGTTCCGGGTGACTGCACGCCCAGGGCCGAGCCGATGATGCCGCTGCCGGAGAAGTGGGCCTTGACCACATCCGACTCGAAATATTCATTCAAATAGTCGGCCACGCTCATGGTGTAGAAGCGAATGGTGTCGTACATGACCTGCTCGCCCAGGCCGTGGAACTGCTTGATCAGGTGCAGAAGCTCCCAGACGTCCCGGGGCTTGAAAGACGTGGGAT
>JBFFHS010000055.1:0-23030 GCA_041556855.1 Gammaproteobacteria bacterium | reverse complement strand
TCAGAACTCGAACCGCACCGAGGCGATGACCTCCAGGGGCGGGATGTACTCGTTACTGGTGGTCCACAACCCAAACGGGTTGGTGAAGGTGTTGTTGATGCCGTCCTCATCAAACAGGTTGGTGGCACTCAGCTGAAAGCTCACCGGCCGGTCCACCAGGTCGTAGTTGAGGTGCAGGTTGACGATGCTGTAGCTGGGGATGGTGTCCACCAGCGGGTTATTGAACACGCGGGCCTGCATCTCGCCCCGGTGCACCCACTCCACCCGCGTCGTCAGGGCTGACCCATCCCCGAACGTATGCGAATTGGTCAAGCCGATGCGGGCCATGATCTCCGGCATCTTGGGCGGTTCATTGCCCTTGAGATTGTTGCTGAGCGCAAGAGCGACACGCGTATCGAAAGCCGTGAAGAGTCCTACTCCTGGCGCCAACGCCTCGCGAAAATCCGCCACGTCGAGGGCAATCTGATCATTTTTGAACTCGCCGTCCTGCCAGGCCACCATGCCATCCAACTGCCATTCCTCCGACATCAGCCAGCTGAACTCGGCCTCAATGCCGAATTCCTCGATTTCTGGGATGGTGCCCGTACCTCCGCCGAAGGGCACCGGATCTTCGTAAATAAATTGGAGGTGCTCGTGATCGTAATAAAACACGGTGACGTTAAACCGGCCGTTACCATCTGCGAAACTGTTGCGGCTGCCAATCTCAAACGCCGTTACCTCCTCAGGTTCGAAAACCGGCCCCAGGAATATTGCGTTGTTCACCGCACCTGGGTTGTTGCCGCCGTTCTTCCAGCCCGTGGAGACCAGTCCATACAGCAAATTGTCGGGCGTGAGATTCACGTCAAGGCCCACTTTCCATGTGGTGGCAGAATCACCTGTCTGGAAATCGAAGGGGTTAAAAAACCAGAACTGAACTCCGACGTCGCTCAGGTCTTCATCCTGGTAACGGAGTCCACCGGTCAGGGAGATGGTGTCGTTTATCTGGTAGGTGGCCTGGCCGTAAACCGCAAAATCTTCCCGAGTCACCGTGCGCGACTCATTAAACAATAGTGGTGACGCAAAGGGGAACAGAGTTTGGGGGCTTGGATTCTGGAAACGGGCGGCCTGATCGGAGAACGGTCCCGGATAGGTCGCTTCCAGAAAGTCATTGAAGTTCTCATGGTCAAGGTAGTAAACACCGACGACCCAATCGAGCCGCTCGCCGTCGGAGCTTAAGGCGAACTCCTGGCTGAAGGCGTCGGAATCGTTATCCCAGAAGGGCAGGATGTCCCAGTTGCTGATGGCGCCAAAGCAGTTGATCCCAGGATCAGGATAAGCACAGCCAGGGAAGCCGGGGAACTGAAACCCTGTCCAGTCGCGGCTGATGGTTGCCTCGGTCAGGCGATCACCGTCGACCGCCTGCCCTTTCTCGAGCTGCTGCCAGCCCGTGAGCGACTTGAAGGTCAGCCCTCCAGCACTCTGCCATTCGATAGTTAGGGATACGGTGGTGTTCTCCAATTCGAAGAATCCAGGGAAGTCCTGAGTCAACTCACGCTCGTCGGGGTTTGGATCGGAAACCTCCTTTTGGGCCGCTGCGTTTTGGTCGGAGTCCTGATAGAAAGCCTGCAGGAGAACGCTCAGGTTATCGGTCGGCTCAAACTTGAAGGCCAGGGTACCGGTGATGGAGTCCGCGTCGTCCAGCTCGTAGCCATCCAGAGCACCGCCCCGGATCTCGGCGAAGCCGTCATGGGAGTATTTCTGAATGGAGCCGCGGAAGGCCGCCCTGTCACCTAGCGGGAGGTTGATGGCGCCACGGGCCCGGATCGTATTGAAGGTACCGACGCCGAACTCAACATTGCCGCTTCGCTCACCCAGTTCCGGCTTCTTGGTCACCAGGTTGATCGCCCCACCGGTGGTGCCTTGACCGAACTCGGTGCCCTGGGGGCCGCGGAACACCTCGACGCGTTCCAGTTCGCCCAGATTCAGCCCCATGGCCAGGGGATTGGCCAGATAAATGCCGTCGATGTAGGTCAGCACGCTGGGCTGGGAGGCCAGGTTCTGAGCCGTCTCCCAACCGATGCCGCGGATGGTGACCACCCGGCCCGCGCCGTCGTTCTTCGCAACGGTCAAGCCCGGCACGTAGCCGTTGAAGTTGTCCAGCTTGACCACATTGGATTGATCCCAGTTCTCGCCGGACACCACGGACACGGCAATGGGTGCTTCCTGGAGCGTGACCTCCCGTTTGCGGGCCGTGACTACAATTTCTTCCAGTCCCTGAGCAACAGCAAACATGGGCGTGAGGAACACCGCGGCGGCGGCACCGGTGATGACACACCGTGGCAGGCAGCGCATGGTCAGGTGCAGTTTCGACATCGTCCAACCCCTTCTGGATATCGATCAGTGCTCACATTGTGCCAGAAACCACAAACAGGATGAGCCTGGTTCGCGCAACGCAGGCTGGCGCTTTAGGCCATCGGGTCGGCATGGGGTGAAAATGTTGCGGTCGCGCAACGCCAGCGTATCGGTTGGCGAAACGCGATCCACCAGGGCGACTGGACAGCCTCGGCCCACGCTTTCCCTGGCACGGGCAAGATCGCTAGAATCCTCGCTGTGCTAACCCGAGCCCGTCTTGCCCTCTTTCCCGCATCGGCCCGCGAGGCCGAGTACCGTTTGGAGATCGCCGCTTGAAAGCTCTGATCT
The DNA here is from genome assembly GCA_041556855.1 of Gammaproteobacteria bacterium. GTDB lineage: Bacteria > Pseudomonadota > Gammaproteobacteria > Steroidobacterales > JBFFHS01 > JBFFHS01. The sequence continues at coordinate 20,351 of JBFFHS010000055.1, read as the reverse complement.
ACGATCAGCCCGGGGACGTCGACGCGCTGCAGTATCGGGACGAACCGGATCCCGATCCCGGTCCGCGGGATGCGGTGATCGACGTGGTTGCCACCACCGTGAATCATCTGGACGTGATTCAACGCAAGGGCTGGTTCGCCATGCCCGGATTTTCCCTGCCCCACGTTTCCGGAATGGACGTGGTGGGCACCGTCAGCCATGTGGGTTCAGCGGTGACGCGGGTCAACGTCGGTGACCGGGTGGTGGTGGATCCATCCCTGACCGAGGTGCCGGACGGGTCGCGCCTGGCAGGCCTCGGCGATCTGTACGGCGATCTTGGGATCATCGGCGCCACGGTGGCCGGTGGCTACGCCGAAAAATGTCTCGCGCCGGAAACCCATCTATACGCCATTCCGGCAGACATATCCTGGCATTACGCCGTGTTGTTTCCCACCGTGTGGATGACCGCCAACCATGCGCTGTTCGATGTGGCCAGGCTGCAGGCCGGCGAAACCGTAATGATTCACGCCGCCGGCAGCGGTGTGTCCATGGCCGGCATCCAGTTGGCCAAACGGGCCGGGGCAACGGTGCTGGCCACGGCCGGCAGCGAGGAGAAATGTCAGGGGGCGCTGGATCTGGGCGCTGACGCGGTCTGCAACAACCGCAACACGGATGTGGCGGCCTGGGCGCGGGAGCAGACTCGGGGCGAGGGTGTGCACGTGGTATTCGACCACGTTGGGGAGGCGCTCTGGGCGGCATCCATGTTTTCCCTGGCGCCCCGGGGCCGGCTGGTGAATTGCGGCGGCACCACGGGGCAATCGCCGACCATCCCGAATCTGGGCTACATGTATCACATGGGTCTGCAGCTGCTGGGCTCCGACCCCTACCGGTATGAGGAATTCGCGCCGGCCTGGGCGGATTACTGCGCCGGCGATTACCAGGCGGTCGTGGACAGCGTCTATCCGCTGGTCGACGCCGCCCAGGCTCAGGAAAAGCTTTTGAGCGGCACGGTGTTCGGCAAGATCGTTGTGGAAATTTAACGGTCCGCCGTGAGCGCCGACCCGCCCTATCCGGAGCTGAAGAAAACCCACACGATGGCCCATACCGGGCGGCCGTGGCGCGACTACAAGCCGCCGCCCTCGGGACCCGTGTGGAACGTGATTCAGGCGGGTAATACCTATTGGATGCTGGTGGCGGCGATCGACCTGGGCGTGTTCGACGCTCTCGAGGAGCGCGGCCGGCAAAGCGCGGCCGCATTGGCCGAGCACCTTAAGGTCTCAGCCATTCATCTTCAGCATCTGCTGGACAGCATGGTGACCTTCGGTTTCCTGGACCAGCTCAACGACCAGTACGAGCTCACGGAGACCGCTGAACGTTATCTCTGCACCAACGGGCCCGCCTCCATGGCGGCCCTGGTCAAGGTCTCGCCCGGACCACTGGAGAACTGGATCCATCTCGCCGAGACCATTCGCACAGGCCAGGTGGCCGCACCCATCGAAGACGACGCGGCCGGCTTCTATGGGCCGCTGGTGCAAGCGACTTTTGCGACCCAGCTGCGGGTGGCGTCCCGACTGGGCCTGCGGCTGGGCTGGCAGCGGCTGCCGGGACTTAAGGTGCTGGACCTGGGCGCCGGCCGGGCGCCGTGGGCCATCGCCGTGCTGGAGCAGTCGCCTGATGCGACCGCCGTCGTCAATGAGCTGCGCGAGCTCATCGGCCTGGCCGAGGCCACGGTGGCAGAGCGGGGTCTGGGGGCACGCGTGGCCTATCGTCCCGGCGACTTTCACAGGATCCCCCTGGAGAGCGCGGCGTACGACATCGTCGCTCTTGGCCACGTTTGCCGCACGGAAGGGCCTGATCATGCGCCCGGTCTGATCGCCCGCGCCGTCGCCGCGCTCAGGCCCGGCGGCAAGCTGCTGGTGGCGGACTACTTCGCCGACAATGATCGCAAGCTGAACGCCTTCGGCGTGCAGATGGGCATGACCATGCTGGCAAATACCCGCGCCGGGCGCATGCTGACCCACAAGCAGATGGTTGAATGGCTCAGCGCCCAGCCTCTGGAGGCAATCCGCCTGATCGAGCCAATCGGCTTCAACCTGGTGTACGTTGCGAGCAAGCGGTACTGAACGAGACGAACGGATGGCAGCTAACGAGACAGGCACGCGTCAAGACATCGACTTGCTGGTGGATGGCTGGTACGTGGTGACCATGAATGAGACCCGGGACATCATTCATCGCGGTTCCGTCGCCGTCGATGGGGATCGCATCCTCGCGGTGGGCAAAACGGCGGACCTGGAGCAACGTTATCGGCCACGCCGTCGTTTGGGGGGTGAGCGGTTCGTGGTCACTCCCGGGCTGATCAACACCCACATTCACATTACCGGTGAGCCGGTCACCCGCGGCTATGTGCCCGACGACACGCCCTTCGAGGAGAACGTCTTTCAGTGGCTGTGCACGCTGTACGCGCTGGCGGACGCGGCGGAGGAGACCGTCTCCGCCCAGCTGGCGGCGGTTGAGATGCTGCGCTCGGGCACCACGAGTTTTTTGGAGGCCGGCACGATCCACTTCCTGGACGACGTTGTTGAGGGCCTGGGGCAGGTGGGGATTCGGGGCCGGGTGGGCCAATGGGTGTGGGATTTGCCACCGGAGCCTTCCGTGTATCGGCAGACTACGGATCAGGCCATCGGGAACCTTAAGCGGCAGCTGCAGGACCACGGTGCCGCCGATGATAGGCTTGTCTCTGCCTGGAGCATTCTGGTGGGCCACACCACCTGCAGCGACCCGCTCTGGCGGGCGGCCCGGGCACTGGCGGACGAGCATCAGGTTGGCATGAGTTTTCACATGTCGCCCGCAACACTGGACCCGGATGGCTTCATTGCGGAATTCGGCCAGCGACCCATGATTCATCTGGCAGAGATCGGCGTGCTCGACAAGATCTGCGCGCTGACCCACTGCGTGCAGGTGGACGAGCAGGAGATCGGTGTCATGGCGGAAGCAGGGGTAAGCGTGGCCCACTGCCCGACCACGGCGCTCAAGGTCAGCTACGGCATTACCCAGGTGGGCAAGATGCCAGAGATGGTGCAGCAGGGGATCAACGTATCCATTGGCACCGACGGCAACAATGCCTCCAATTACTCAGACCTGATGCGGGCGACCTACCTGGTGGCGGGTCTGTTCAAGGATGCGCGCACTGATCCGCAGATGTTCCCGGCCGAGATGGCCTTTGAGATGGCCACCCTGGGCGGTGCCCGCACGCTGCTGATGGAGGATCAGCTGGGGTCGCTTGAGCCGGGCAAGAAGGCCGACCTGGTGCTGCACGACACCGATCGACCCGAATGGCGGCCCCTTTTGAACGTGATGAATCAGCTGGTCTGGTCAGCGGACGGGCGCGGCGTGCATACCGTGCTGGTGGACGGTCAGGTGGTCGTCGAGGACGGCCACTGCGTCACCATCGATGAGGAACGTTTGTGGGCCCAGGCCCAGCGCATGGGCGAGTCCATCACGGCACGCTCCGGCCTGCCGGACAAGGCCAAATTCCCCACCCTCTAGGGGTGGCGGGTGTGCGCTTACGCGCTGCCCTTGCCCCAGACTTCCCGGGCCTTTTCGTAGACGCCCTGGTCGTAGGAGAACTCGACCACGTTGCCTTCGGGGTCCCGCAGGAAACAGATGTAGCCAATGCGCTTGGGCATCTGCTGGGGGCCTAGGATCAGGCAGCCGGCTTCCTTGCCCTTCGCCGCAGCCTCATCGACCATGCTCTTCTCGGGCACCTCAATACCGATGTGGGCAAAGGGACCCAGGGCTGGATGTTCCAGCGGCGCAAACGGATCATGGCCTTCGAAGAACTGGCCCAGCACCAGGATGAAAGGACTCTCTGCATCGCTGGAGTCGCCCAGCCAGGCGCCATAGCCGTCCTCATCCTCTTCCTTATACAACAGGCTCAGATGCGTAAATTCTTCGTACCAGGCGATGACTTTGTCGATGTCCTGCACGTGCAAAGCGAGATGCGTCCAGGTTGGACGTTTAGGGCGAAGCTCATGATGGGGTTGTTCAGTACTCATGGCCACTATCTCCTCGATGCGGTGCGGGTCGATCCTAAACCAGTATCGCACAGCCCAGCGGGCCCTAAAACACCGCCTGCGTGGCGGTCGGTCGGGCAGACGCCCATGATCCGTTTACCCAGGCAGCGCTCTGCGCGCTGCTCTTTGAAAGAGGGCAGGGCTGGGCAGCAAAACGGCTTGCTTTCGCGGAGGGTACGCACCATGAGCATTTTGCCCTGTGGGTGGTGTTTCCTCAGGAGCAACAACCCCATGGGGCGGTTGCTTTAGGGAAGGTCCGGGGATAGGGTATCGTCGCTCTCCTGCCGCAACGTCCAACCGTGTCGGGGCGGCCGCGAGCGCCGGTTCAGCAGGAGTCAAACATGCCTTATCCCAATACACTGATATTCGTCGACCTCATGTCGGATGATCCGGACGCAGCCGGCGCCTTTTATGCCGACGTGTTCGGCTGGGAAGACGATCCCCGGCTCGACGGCAGCTACCATCGCATGGTGCCGGGCCAGAACTTTCTCAAAAGCGACGGTACCCCGAGCAGCATCGGCAACCTGCACATCGGTATCGGCGACGTGGCGAACTTGCGGCCCCATCCGGAGCCGGCTGGCGTCGAGCCGCGCACCCTGGCGCGGGAAGGGCGCAAAACACGCCTGTGGGTGCTGGTCAGCGACGACGATACGCCGGAACGCATCCTAAGCGCCGCAGAGAGTCGTGGCGCGGAGATTCTCTGGCGCAATCATTACTGGAAGGAATTCAACGGCTATAACCACGCCTTCCGCGATCCGTGGGGCAACGAGATCGTGCTGTGGGTGAAGGCCGGCGAGAACCCGGAGATTCCGGACGACTATAGCCGGGAGTAGGCGTCGCGATCAGGGTGCGCCGCAGCCGCCACCGCCAGGCGTCTGCAACAGCACCTCGTCGTCCGCCGCCATGGCAAGCTTCTTCGCCTCGGACGTCGGTTGGCCGTTGATGAGGAACTTGCCGGGGCTGCCACCCGCCGCGCCGAACAGGCCGTCGGCGCCGCGGCTGAGTCGGCTGGGAATCGCATTGAGAAGCCAGTCGCTGCCGCTGCGCATGCGAAAGCCGATGGTCTGGCCATCACCGCCGCGATAGTCTCCGGTGCCGCCCGTGTCCGGCGCCAGCTCCTTTTGCGTGAACTCAATGGGTATGGAGGCTTCCAGCACCTCTACCGGAACGGCGGCCACGCCCGTGGGATAGCAGGTGGCTGACAAGCCGTCCTTGCCGGCTCGCGCGCCCATGCCGCCGGAGTAATTGAACATGGAGCTGGTAAAGGGTTGGCCGTCACGATCGCGTCCCTGCACCTGCATGGTCCAGACCGCCCCCGAGCTTTCCGCCAGCGCGCGGTCGGGCAGGATCTGGGCAAGGGCTTTGAGAATGGGGAAGGGCACGTACATGCCCACTACGTGGCGGGCATTCACCGGAGAGGGATACTTGGCGTTGACGATGCAGTGGTCCGGGGCCCGGACTTTGATCGGCGTCAGGCTGCCCGCGTTGTTGGGCAGATCCGGGTTGAGAATGCTGCGAATGGCAAAGGTGCTGTAGGCATGGGTGTAGGCGCTCACCACGTTGATGCCGTGGGGACTGGGGCCGGAGCTGCCGGCAAAATCGATGGTGATCTCGCCCAGTTCGCTATCCACGGTGACGGCGGTTTTCAGCGTGATCAGATCGCCGCCCGGGACGTCGAAGGTCGTCTCGCCGTGGTAGACGCCGGCGGGCAAACGCTTGATGTCGTTGCGGGTTGCGACCTCGGAGCGGGAGATGACCTCATCGGCAAGCTCGCGGATATCGCTGAGCGCATAGCGATCGCACATGGCGTTGAGGCGTTCGCCACCGATCTTGCCGCTGGACACCTGGGCGGCCAGGTCGCCGAAGATGGCGTCCGGCGTTCGCACATTGCGACGGATCATGCTGTGCAGGGTGGCGTTGGGCTTGCCGCGCTCATACAGCTTCAGCACGGGAATCCACAGCCCCTCCTCGTGGATGTCCCGCGCACCAGCGCCGACGCCATAACCGCCGATATCGGTGTGGTGAATGGTGGAGCCGCAGTAGCCGATCACGGTCTCGCCGCGAAAGATGGGCGTTAACACGGTAATGTCGAAAAAGTGACCTGCCGACATCCAGGGGTCGTTGGTGATCAGCACGTCACCCGGCTCAAGATCGCTGGCGGGGATCACCTCAAGCAGGTTCTTGGCCGCAGCGCCCAGCGAATTGATGTGTCCCGGTGTGCCGGTGACCGCCTGGGCGATCATGCGAGCCTCGGCGTCGAACAGCGCGGTGGCCAGATCACCCGCCTCCCGCACGATCGGACTGAAGGCGATCCGCTGCAGCGCGCGGGCCTGCTCGCTGACGATGCTGATCATATTGCTCCACATGATCTCGAGTTCGATGCCGCCGATGCCTGCCATCCTCAACTCCGCCGTATCGCAATCAGACTGCCGTCATGGTCCACTTCCAGATCCCAATCCGGCAGCACAAAAACCGTGGTCTCCCGCTCCTCGACGATTACCGGCCCGGTGACCGTGCGCCCGGGCAGCAGCGCCGCGCGGTCGTAGACCGGAACGCTCATGGACTGGCCGTCGAGAAACACGGAACGGGACGCCTTCGGCTCGCTCGCTGCGTCGCCGAAATCCACATTGACCTCGCGTTCAGCGTCGCCGCTGCTGACCGTGACGCGCCAGCTGACCACCTCCACGTCCATGTCGTCCAGCCGGATCGCGTACAGGGCTTCGTAGGCCGCATCGAACCGGGTGCGCAGGTCAGCCTGATGCTCGGGCGCTCGCGGGTCGCCGGCGAGCTGAACGGTGACCTCAGCCTGCTGGCCGACGTAGCGCATGTCGGCCGCGAAGACGTAGCGCACCGCCTCGGCGTCGATGCCCGCTTCGGCAAGCGCTGCGTGGCCCTCGTCGAGCATCTCCTGGATCAAAGCAGCCACGTCTTCCCAGGCGATCTGTCCCAGGCGGCTCAGGCCGCCGCGGGCGAGATCCAGCCGCGCCGGTGTCACCAGAGTACCAAAGGCGCTGAGCACACTGGCCATGGGCGGATAGATGACGCGGGTGCTGTCCAATTGCTCGGCAACGTAGCAGGCGTGCACCGGTCCAGCGCCGCCGAAGGCAAGCAGCGGCATACCCCGGTAACCCACACCCCGGTCAGTTGCGTGGGCGCGGGCGGCCGCCGCCATGGACTCGCCCACCACGCTGAAAATGCCGTAGGCGGCCTCGTCTGTGCTAACCCCCAGTTGGTCTGCCAGCGTGCCGACGGCGGCACGGGCCTTGTCCCTGTCCAGTGGCATGTCGCCGCCCAGGAAATTTTGGGGATCGAGAATGCCCAGCACCACGTCCGCATCCGTCACGCAGGCGTGGGGGCCACCGCGGCCATAGCAGGCGGGGCCGGGGTCGCTGCCGGCGCTGTCCGGACCTACTTTGAGCAGCCCAAGACTGTCCACCCGAGCGATGGAGCCTCCGCCGGCACCGATCTCAATCATGTCGATGGACGGGACCGTCACAGGCATGCCGCTGCCCGGCTTGAAGCGGTAGCGTCGATCCACTTCGAATTCGCCGATCACCAGCGGTTCGCCGTTCTGGATAAGGCACGCTTTTGCGGTAGTGCCCCCCATGTCGAAGGACATCAGGCTGTCGATGCCGTGGCGGCGGGCGATGAACCCGGCGACCAGGGCGCCCGCCGCGGGGCCCGACTCGATCATGCGTACCGGGTAGGTACCTGCTACCCGGGCGCCGATCACGCCGCCGTTCGACAGCATGATCAGCGGTTCGCGTGTCAGGCCACGGTCCTTCAGCGTCGCGATAAGCGCGTTGAGATAGGGTCGCGCGATTGGCGCTGTGTAGGCATTGATAGCCGAGGTGCTGGTGCGCAGGTACTCCCGCATCTGAGGCGCCACGTCGCTGGACAGGGTCACCATGATCTCCGGTGCCGCCGCCGCGAGGGCGTCGCGAAACCGCCGTTCGTTTTCCGGGTTGCGATAGCTGTTCAGGAGACACACGGCGACCGACTGGATGTCCGCGGCGCGCAGCTCAGCGGCGATGCGCTCAACCTCGGCCGCTGCGACCTGATGCCCCACGGAGCCGTCGGCGTAGGTTCGCTCGCTCACGCCCCAGGTGTGCTCTCGGGTAATCAGCGGCTCGGCATACTCCAGCATCGGATCAAACATGTCGTAGCGATGTTCGTCCCGGATGTACAGAACGTCACGAAATCCCTCGGTGACGATCAGCCCGGTGGGTGATCCCTTGCGCTCGATGAGGATATTGGTGACGACGGTTGTGGCATGAGCGACGACGTCATTCACATCGGCCAGCTGGATTCCGGCGCGCGCTGTGACCAGGTCAACGCCGCGGAAGAAACCCTCCAGCAGATCGTGCCCCGTGGTCAGTGTCTTATCGGTCCAGCGACGACCGTCGCTGGCGATGAGCACGGCATCGGTAAACGTGCCGCCGATGTCGACCGCCAGTGCATAGCGGGTCATCGGGGCGTCTCCGTGCGGTAGCCCAGGCGCTCGGACACGGTGGCGGCGGCCCGGCGCACCGCCGCGATCAACCCGGAACTCGGCGCGGCCGGCAGATGCTGCATGGAGCCCACCACGGCGATGGTGCCAGCCAGGCCACCGCTGGCATCAAATATGGGTGCGGCCAGAGCGTTGATGCCGATCAGCGATTCCTCGGGCGCGACGGCCCAACCCCGTTCCCTCACATGGGCGATGTCGTCTTGCAGCGTTTCCAGGTCGATGGCCCCATTCGTGCCGGCCCGTTGGTCGCGCCGCAGCTGGTTCCAGGCCGTGTCGCTGAAGGCGAGGGCGATCTTGCCCTGGGCCGATGAATGGAAGTCGAACAAGGTTCCGGGCGGCGTGGTGATCTCGATCGTGGCTCTGTGCCGCAAGATATCCAGGATCCGCACGCCTTCATCCTCGACCTGGCCGACCGCCACGGTCTGGCCCGTTTCTTCCCGCAGTTGCGGCAATACGCGGCGCGCTTCGATCAGAAAATCCGCCCGCGCCGCGATGGCCTGACCCAGGTGGAACAGCTTCAGGGTGAGAAAATATTTCTCCGTGTCCGGGTCCTGGGCCACATAGTCGAGCCCGACCAGGGTACGAAGATGCCGATAAGTCTTGGGCTTGTTGGCCTGGACGAGCTTGGCCAGCTCGCTCACGCCGACCGGTTCCCCCCGTTGCGCCATGGTCTCGACAATGGTCAGCGTGGTAGCGACCGCGCTGATGGCGTTTTGCTCAGTCACGGGCGCTCCCCGTCGCAGTCCTGAACGCCCGAGCGGTGGCGGCCACGGTGTCGATCAGCAGGCTCTGATCGGTGCCAATCGCGAACAGGCTGGCCCCCAGCTCGTGGAACTGGGTCGTTTCAGCGGGGGTGGGTAGAAAGATGCCCGTCGCCTTGCCGGACTGCTGGCCGGCGGTCAGGATCTTGCCCACGGCCGCCGCGACATCTGGGTGGGTGATGCTGTCGGCGCCCAGGGACACGGCCAGGTCCGCCCGGCCGACAAACAGCGCGTCCAGTTCCTCCACGGCGGCGATTTCCGCCACGTGGTCCACACCAGCCGCGTCTTCGATCTGCGCGATGATAATAGTGGCTTCATCGCTGGCCCGCTGGTACTGGTCGGCGGGTAGTTGACCATAGCGGGATGGCCGGCTGAGTCCGGAGAAACCCCGCCCACCCCCCTGGTAGCGGCACGCCGCGACAAAGCGTTGCGCTACCTCAGCGGACGCGATGTGGGGCGCGATGACCCCCGCCGCGCCCATGTCCAGCACCTCCAGCACACCCGCATTGGACGGTTCGCGAACGCGCACGAGGATCGGCACAGCGCTGGCGCGGGCTGCAAGTATGCACAGGTCCAGTTCCTGGGCGCCGAACGGACCGTGCTCGCCATCCAGCACAATGAAATCCAGATCCGCATGAGCCACTGCCTCAACGATCTGGGGCGCGGGCGTTTTGACGAACAGGCCCAGGCGCGGTTCGCCGTTCCTGATGGCTTGCTTCAACTGCTGTTGCTTGGCAAACATGTCCAACGGCTATTCGTCCGGAAAATCGGCCCGCTGGTACTCCACCAGATGCTTGTAGTCCTCCCGGATGGGGCTGAACACGTCCAGGTTCAACACCGGTTCATCGCCCAAGGGCTCGCCGTAGTGCTCCACGTCAGGCGGAATCCGAATGACGCTGCCCGGGCCGGCCTCGAAAACCTGGTCGCCCACCACAAAACGCATCTGCCCCTGGACGATGTAGGCCAGCTGCTCGAAGGGATGGCTGTGGGGGCGGACTTCCATGCCGGGCGTGAGCCAGTTCATGACCATGAGGACCTGCTCGCCCCGAAACCCGCTGCGCTCAACGCCCGGGCGTACCGCCTCTTTGGGCAGCTCGGTCCAGGCGTACATGCTTGCCTTCTCTGTCATTGGCCTCCCCGGGTTTGTTTCTCTCTGAGAAACATTATTTATTCTGATGATACATTAGCCCATTCACTCACCCCGCGCAATCGCAAGGGTCCGGGCGACTTTCGAGCTAGCCCAGCACGATGCTGGTCATGGACAGGGATTTGTACTGCACGAAATCCGCCGCGAAAGACACCTCGTCCGACAGTTGCCGCGCGCCCAGGACATAGAGCAAGGGCAGGAAGTGATCGGGGCTTGGGATCGCCAGCTGAGCAGCACGACCGAGCTCCGGATAGGTGAGTAGACGGTCGATATCGCCGCTGGCGATGCAGTCCTTGATGAATTCATTGAACTCGGTGGCCCAGTCGTAAGGTTCCGCCTGCTCGTTCCACTCCATGACACCCAGGTTGTGGACGATGTTTCCCGAGCCGCAGACCAGCACTCCTTCGTCACGCAGCGGTTTGAGACTTTGTCCCAACTCGTAGTGCCAGCGGTCTGGCCGGGTCGCGTCAATGCTGAGCTGGACCACCGGCACGTCGGCGGCCGGCCACGCGCGGCTCAATACGCTCCAGGTGCCGTGGTCAAGGCCCCACTGATGATCGGCAGCCACCTCTACAGGTGCCAGCAATGCCTGCAGGCGTTCAGCCAGCTGGGGTGAGCCCGGGGCCGGATACTGGCAGTCGAACAGTGCTGCCGGCAGGGAGCGGCCGAAGTCATGGATCGTGCGCGGCGTCGCCATGGCGGTCACGGCGGTCCCGCGGGTGTACCAGTGGGCGGAGATACACAGAATCGCCCGGACATCGCCGACGTCGGCGGCAATGCGCTGCCAGCTGCGGGTGGCCTCGTTGTCTTCCAGAACATTCGTCGGACTGCCATGCCCGAAGAACACTACCGGTACCCGACGACTCATGCTTCAGCGGCCGGTTCTGTTAGTGATCCCACTGCTTCCAGCAGTCCTGATAGCGGGGCACGAGCCACTGGTTGAATTGATGCTGGGCGCCCTCCTGCCAGGAATACCGGCCGCGAACGGCGAACCGGGACCGCAGGCCCACCTGCACCAACTCATCCACATGCAGATCCTGGGCGATGATGTGCTCCGCCGCCGTCATGTTCATCTGCATGCGATGTTTGAAGCCAGGGTCGCTCATGGCGCCGGGGGCCACCAGCACGCCCGTGTCCATCTCCAGCTTTTCCGGTCCCGTCGCCCGCACGATCAGATAGATCACCATGTCGCAGGTGAGAACCAGGGAGAGAGTGGGTGGGATATTGGCAAACACCATGCGATTACGCTGTTCTTCACTGAGGCCCGGGAAAATGGGCAGCACCGCCCGCTGGGTGGCATTGAAACTGGCATCCGGATGCCGGGTGCCATTGAAGCGGTAATAGCCGGCCGTGTCCTCGGGCAGGTCCGGGAAAGTCGCCAAAGCACTGGGCACAAAATCGTGCAGCGGACCTTGATGCAGCTTGTTGGCATGGTACCCATCGTTGTTGTTTTCGAACATGACCTTCCAGTTCCAGGGATATTCGGGAGCAGGCGGCGGCATCTCGCCGTCCCCATTGGCCATGTCGTAGGCTGCGATGGCCTGTTCCACCGCTTTCAGCCGGGGCGCCAGAGGCGGCGCGTCGGGATCGAAGTTAATAAACACGAAGCCCTGCCAGACCTCTACTTTGAAATTGGGCAGGCCGAACTGAGCCTTGTCGAAGTCGCAGGTCTTTTCCATGGCCGGCGCATTCTTCAAGCTGCCGTCCAGCGAATAGCTCCAGTGGTGGTACGGACACAGGAAACCACGGGCATTGCCGCGACCCTCGGCGACGAGCATGGCCCGATGCTGGCAGACCGAAGACATGGCCCTGAGCTCGCCCTGCAAGGTGCGCGCCACGATAATGGGTTCGCCGATGATGGAGGTGGTGTAGTAGTCGCCTGGCTGGCTGACCCAGGACTCGCGTCCCGTGCACAGCCATTCTTGGTTGAACAGCGCTTGCTTTTCGAATTCATAAAAATCGGCGTCTGTGTAGCATTCCGGTGGCAGCGTCTCAGCGTCCTCCATGGGCAGTGTGGAGCTGGCCAGGTTATCGAAAAACTCGCTGTTGAAGATCGCTTTGTTCATTTTGAATCTCGGTCTGCTATTCAGTTGCCTGGGCGGAACCCGCATCTTTTTCGCGCAGGGCCCGTTTCAGAACCTTTCCATAGTTATTTTTTGGCAGGGCATCGATAAACGTGTAATGCTTGGGTCGTTTGAAGCGCGCCATGTTCGTCAGGCAGAACTCGTTTAACGTGGCCGACTCAATTTCGCTGCCTGGTTTCGCCACCACATAGGCCACCACGACCTCGCCCCATTCGCGGTCCGGCCGACCGATCACCGCAACTTCGGACACCGCTGGGTGCTTGACCAGCACTTCCTCCACTTCACGCGGATAGATGTTTGAGCCACCGGAAATGATGAGGTCCTTGGCGCGATCTTTTAACGTCAAGAACCCATCCTCATCAAGCGTACCGCAGTCGCCGGTGTGCAGCCAGCCTCCCTGCAGAGTCTGTGCCGACGCTTGAGGATTGTCCCAGTAACCCAGCATCACGCTGTCACCGCGAACCAGAATTTCTCCCACTTCGCCGATGGACGCCCATGGCTCGTTCGCTCCGGCTATGCGAACCTCCACCGCGCTTTGGGCAATGCCGACGGAGGCCAAGCGATCCAGCCAGCGCGGGTGATCCCGATCCGCATGCATCCGGGCATTCAGCGCCGTGATCGTCATGGGGCTCTCACCCTGGCCATACAGCTGCGTGAGCTTGGGTCCAAAGCGCTCCAGGGCCGCCAGGCAATCCTCCACGTACATGGGACCGCCGCCGTAGATGATCGCTTTCAAATGGCGGGTATCCGTCCGGCCGTCGAAATCGAGCAGGCGCTTGACCATGGTAGGGGCGGCAAAGAAGGCTGCGTGGGGCCAGCTTTCAATCAGGTGGTAGATCTCGTCCAGGTCGAAGCCGCCCTGTTCCGGGATGACGTGGCAGCCGGCCTGCATGACATACGCCAGACCGTACAGACCGGATCCGTGGCTCATGGGCGCAGCATGGAGAATGGCCGACCAGGGCGCCACCGGGTCCACATCGGCGAAGTAGCAGTGACACATGGCCAGAAGATTGCGATGGCTCAGTGTGGCGCCCTTTGGCACGCCGGTGGTCCCGCTGGTATAGAACAGCCAGGCCGGATCATCGGGCAAACGCTCCACCAGTTCGGCGGGAGGCGCGGCGAGTAACTGCTGGTAGGCATCGCTGCCGACTTCAATGATCGCCTCAAGCGTCTCACAGGCCAGCGCCTCGGCGGTTTCCAATAGACTGCCCGACACCAGACACAGTTTCGTGCCGCTGTTGTTGAGGATGTATTCGAATTCGGTGCGGTGCAGCTTGGCATTGATCGGCACTACCACCAGTCCCGCATGCCAGGCGGCGTACAACAGCTCCAGATACTGGGGGCAATTGCTGAGCATGAGCGCGACGCGATCGCCGGGCTTGAGTTGGTGGGCCTGCTGGAACGCGCCTGCAAGCCTGCGGATACGCTTTGTGAGGTCGCCGTAGCTTAAGAGAACGGTCGTGCCACTGGCGACGGCGGGGTGGTCCCGGTACGCACGACCCGCGCGAATCATGTGCGCAGCAATGTTCATACTTCGGGTGACAGATTATCATAGGCCCTCCCAAGTCGCTGTCTGAAGACTGTTTCATCTGACGGAACATGGCATGCAGCGATCAGATACCCGCGGCGACCGAACCTGGACTGGCGTGACTGATTCCGGAACTGAGAGTACGGGCTTTTTGGGCTGGTGGAAGTTCGCCCTGGTCAGCGTCATTTTCTTCCATATCACTGCGTCCACGTTCACCTCGCTCGGTGTGGCCCTGCCCTTTATGATCGAGGAGTTGTCCTGGTCCTGGTCGGAAGCCGGCGTCGGCTTTTCCCTGCTGTCGTTCATGGTCGGGATCACCGGTTGGTTGCCCGCGCTGACGCTGCAGCGGTTCGGGACGCGTGCCACCTACGCAATCGGTGGTGCATTGATGACCGCGGGGTTCGTGCTGATGGCGACCACACAGGGTCTGGCTCAGTATCTGACGGGCGCCGCGCTGGCCGGGCTTGGCTACACCTTATGCGCTACGGTGCCCGGCGTGGCGGTGATCAACGACTGGCTGCCCCATCGCCGCTCCGCCGCTATCGGTACCTACATGACCATCGGTGGCTTGGGTGGCGTCGCCGGGCCGTTAATCGTGACCACCGTGGTGACCGTGACCGGCACATGGCGCATGCACTGGTGGATTATGGCGGTGTCGATTGCTGGTCTGGCACTGCTTGGCATCCTCACGCTGCGCAGTAAAGAATCCTCTTCGGCCGCGGTGGATACCCCTGCGGTTGAGAAGCGCAGTGACGCCGTGTTTGTCACGCAGACAGATTGGTCCCTGCGTCAGGTGCTGCGCACGCCCCAGTACTTCATCATTGTTGTTGCCCTGACCATGACGCTGTTTGGCGGCGTCACGACCAATACCTGGGCAGTCACTCACATGGGCAACCTGGGAATTCCCGTGGCGGTTGCGGCAGGCGCCTTGAGCACTCACGCGTTGATCAATGCATTATCGCGCGCGTTCGGCGGGGCGCTGGCGACCTGGGTCGATCCCAAATGGTTGCTGGCTTCCGCCCTGATGGCGGAGATCATTGGCATGATCGCCCTGGCCGCGGCCGACAATCCCATCGCCATCGGCGTGTTCGTGGTGGGCGAGGGGTATGGTTTCGGCATGTGCCTGTTTGCAACCACCATGTTGCTGGTCAACTACTACGGTCCCAAGGAGGCGCCCAAGACCATGGGCACCATGCATCTGATTACCACTGTTGCGATGCTGGGTCCGGTTCTGGGCGGCTATGTGGCCGATACCTACGGAAGCTTTGCCGGTGTATTTCAAGCCTACGCGGTGCTCATGCTCGGGTGCCTGGTGGCCGTGAGCCTGATGCGTCCGCCGCGTTTGCGCGCGGCTGCCGAGGGCACGGCCTGATGCCAAGCCGCCTTCTCTCGCGCCCCAACGGCGTGGTAGCGGCCTGCACCGTTGGCAACGCCGTGGGCATTACGCCCATGGTGTACACCGTGTTCAGCCTGTTTCTTATTCCCATTTCCACCGATTTCGGCTGGCCCCGATCAGCCGTTTCAATCGTGCTGTTGTTCATCGCCGTGGCGGGCGCGCTCAGCTACCCGGTGATCGGCCGCATCATCGATCGTCACGGGGCCCGCAGGGTGATCCTCACCGGCAATCTGCTGTTTGCCGGATCCGTGGCTCTGGTGGCCGCTACGACGGCAAATCCCATCGTCTTCTACCTGATTTTTACCCTGATCGGCGTCGCCGGGGCGATCCCCAGTTCGGTCATGTTCACCAAGGTCATTGCCGGGTGGTTTGATCGCTATCGCGGTTTCGCTCTGGGCTTCGTTGGCGGCGTTGGGAACGGCACCGGCGCGGCTATCTCGCCGGTATTCGCCAGTTTCCTGCTCGGCGCCTTTGACTGGCGGGGCGCCTACCTGGGCCTGGCTGCGGCAATCGTGCTGATCGGTTTCCCGGTGCTGTATTTCCTGCTCCAGGATCCGCCGGGGGCGCGGCTGACCGAGAGCAACAAGGGCGAGGGGATGACGCTTGCCGAGGCCCGGCGCACGGCCACGTTCTGGATCATCCTTGGCGCCATCGCCTTGGGGGCTGGCTGCATGACGGCAGTTTTCGCGCACGTCATCCCCATGCTGGTGGATCGCGGTGTTCAGATGAATGACGCCGTCGCGGTGCTGGTGACTTTCTCTCTGGTGACTGCCGTCTGGCAGGTGGGCATGGGTTTGCTGCTGGACAGGCTGCCCAAGCCCTGGATTGCCGCGCCGTTCTACGTGCTGGCCCTGGCTGGGCTCTGGTTGATGGAGACCAGCAGCAGTTTCGCCTGGTTGATTTCCGCGGGCTTTCTGATGGGTCTCGGACTGGGAACGGAATATGGCGTGTTGCCCTACTTTTTGTCGCGCTACTTCGGCGTGCGGCACTATGGCGCCATCTCCGGTTTTGTCTACGGCGTGATCATTCTGATCCAGGGTGTTACGCCGTTTCTGATGGACGTGAACTTCGATCTGCGCGGCAACTACGACATTGCGGTTCTGATCATATCCGCCGCGCTGGTGTTAGGAGCCGCGCTGCTGACCCGGCTGCCGCCGTTTCGCGCCTGGTCGGCGGTGACCTCATCTTAGGGCGCTGCAGAACTGGGAGTCGGCTCCCGTTTGTTTCAGGAAGCTCAGGCCATCCCAATAGTCCGTTCGGGCGGCGATCAACCCGTCCCGCAGGGTAATGAGCATGGCGCCGGGGATAGCTACCGGGTGGCCCTGGTAGGTGCACGTCATGCGATAGGCCACCGCAACCCGGTTGCCCTGGACCAGTAGCTCTTCAATGGCGTAGCTCAGGTTGCGAAATTCACCCAGGAAGGCCTCCAGGCGCTGGCGATAGACCGCCGCGCCCTGACAATCCTCGCCCAGCTCGCCAGGCTGGCGGTTGACGAAGTCCTCCGTCACGTGGGCGGCCACAGCATCTGCATCGGCGCTGGAGAACGCCTGCAGATAGCTGCGAACCACGTCCCCGTTGCTCATGGCCGAGCCAATTTCAGTGCAATCCCGCGCGTTTCATGATGGCTGCGGAGGCTTCCTGGGCCTGGGCGTAAAGCGCCTGTTCGTCCACCAGGGTGGCGTGGTAGTTGTCAACCACGCGGACCCCATCAACCCACACGCTGTGCACACTGCGGCCGTCCACCAGCCAGGCCAGCTGGTGTATCACGCCCTGCAGCGGCTGCCATTCCGGCCGCTCGATATCGTGACAGACGAAGTCGGCCTTCTTGCCGGCCTGCAACGACCCCAGCTCGTCCGCGAGCCCCAGGCCAACCGCGCCATTGCGGGTCAGCATCTGCAACATGACGTCGGCGGGAAACAGCCCGGCATCGCCCCGCGCATCCTTGAACACGCCGGCGGCAAGCTGTGCCTGACGCAGCAAATCCTGGTCAAACCCATCCGTGCCCAACATGACGTTGATACCGGCCGCCACCATCTCGGGGAAGCGGCCCATGCCGGTGAGATTAAAGGCACCCCGCAGCGCGGCCAGCGGGCACAGCACCACGTTGGTGCCGGACGCTGCGAGCAGGCCCATCTCGGTCCCATCGATGTGGACCACGTGGGTCAGGCAGACATTGCTGCCCAGCACGCCCAGTTTGTCCAGGTGCTCGATGGGCCGGTGCCCGTAGCGGGCCAGGAACCAGGTCGGGTCATCCTCATAGGGGCTCATGTGAGCGGCGACCCCGAGCCCGTTGTCGTCGGCGATCGCTTTTGCGGCCTGCCAGACCGGGTCCGGGTTGGTGCTGTGCCCGACCAGGATTGGCCACGCCGCGATGCGTTGACCGCTGGCGGCGGGAAATTGCTTGACCTCCTTCTCGAGCCGGTCAATCGCATCTTCCACGTCAGCGCTACCCTCCACCCAGATCCCCACCCGGCCGCGGATGCCCGTGCGGCTGGCGCCTTCCACGACCCGGTCCAGATAGTTCACGGTGCCTGCTTCAATGAAGGTCGTGGTGCCGCTGCGCAGCATCTTCAGGGCGGCCAGCTCCGCGGAGATACATTCGTCGTCGGGACTGTGGCCGTGGAAGCGGGGCAGAACATTCTCTGTGAGATCGCTTTCAAAGTCCGCGCTGGTTTTGTCGGGCAGCCAGGCGCGGGTCAGCGGGTCACCGGTGACATGAATGTGGCCGTTGATGAGGCCGGGGGTGATCACGAAGCGACTGCCATCAATCGGTTGCGCGCATTCAAACTGGCGCAGCGCCTCCGCCGTGGTGCCAACGAAGGCAATGGAGTCGCCCACGACTGCCAGAGCGGCGTCGTCCAAAACCCGACGCTCGGTGTCCATCGTGACGATACGGCTGCCCGTGATCAGGGTATCGACGGGCGTCTTGCTGGTATTCAAGGTGGGCGTCGTTTCAGGCTGAAGGGGCCATGGGCGCCTGGCGCGACAGGCAGCCGGCGGCTTACGCCGGACCGCCTTCGGCCGGGTTCATCCCCAACAGCTGCGCAAAGCGCAGGCGCCAGGCGGCGGATGCCTTGTCGGCCTGGGTGTTGGCCAAGGCGCCGTGGGACAGGGGCAGGACGCCGGGAATTTTCTCAAGCATGGTGCGGTCTTCCTCGCCGATCAGCCGATCAAAAGCGGCAAGGTCTTCGGCGGACACTCGGAAATCGTCGTTGCGCCAGATGACAAACGTGAAATAGGACGTCACGTCGTCGATCGGGGTGCTGAGCAACAGCAAAATATGTTCCAGCCCGTTACCGTAGTCGATAGTGCTGCGCACGGCGAAGGGCAGATGAAAACCGGTCGTCATGCGGCGCGCCACGTCCGTCGTATCCTGCCCGGAACTCAATTCGGCGGCAGGCGGATTTTCCGCAACCACCGAGTAATCGTAGCCGTAGAAGCCGCCCGGGAGTTCCTCGAGAACAATCTTGGGCACCAAACGGCGCTGGTTATTGCCGAAGGTGCCGGTGTGCACCCAGGGGAAATGGGCGATGTCGAGGAAATTATCGGTCATGCGGGTGGTGGAGACCTGCCAGACCTGCACGGGATTGTTGATGCGGCGGAACGACTGGTCCTCCTCTTGAGCGATGCTCGGGGGGTCCGCCGCCGGTTCCCCCAGACAAACCCACACCAACCCATAGCGTTGTGTGGTCGCAAAGCACCGCAGGTGGGCGCCGCGGGGGATCGGGAAATCGGGCTCGGCGGAGGGAATGCGCACGCATTGCCCGTCGGCGCCGAAACTCCAGCCGTGATAGCAGCACACCAGCACGCCCTGATCCATGGTTCCCGCCGACAGCGGCGCTTGTCGATGTGGACACCGATCCGGGGCGGCTACGGGGGTGCCATTGGGGTCCCGATAGACCACGATGGGCTCGCCCAGGAGGGTGCGCGCCACCGGGCCGGCCTTGATCTCCTGTTCCGTGGCGACTGCGTGCCAGTGGTGTCGCAACGCCGGATTGTCATGGAAGGTGGCCAGCTGCCTCTCCGCCTTAGTCTCGCCGTCGGCTTTGCGGTTGATACCACAGAACGGGGGGTGATTGAAGTTGGTAACGGGTTGCCGACGAGGCGCAGCAGGGGTGGGATTCAGCTAGAATCCCGCCCGTCGACGAATGACTCACAAACGTGAACTGGATTAGGAGCCAGCCTTACTGTGGGCAATACGGCCATGAAGCTCTTTCGAACAGCCGCTGCCGCGGCCCGTCAGCAGGATGCCGGCGGATGCGTGGCGGGGCTGGCCGGCTATGACGGTCTGCATCTGGGCCATCAGGCGATTCTGCGGGAGCTGACCGCGTTTTCGCAGCGCCTCAGCTGCCCCGCGGTGGCGTTCGCCTTTGAGCCGCCGCCCATCGAGACGGCTGCCGCCGCTCCACCGCTGGCCCGGCTGACACGTTTCCGCGAGAAATTCCAGGGGCTCGCGTCCTATGACGTGGACGAGTTCTTTTGCCCTCGCTTTACCGCTGCCATGCGGCGCATGACACCTGAGCAGTTGTTCGGGCATCTGCTCGTGGACACCTTGGCGGCTCGGCACGTGGTGGTCGGTGCCGATTTCAATTTCGCCGGGTCCGGCGCCGGGACGATTGAGGATCTGCAGGCTGCCGCTGAGCGCTATGGCTTTGGCGTCACGCAGGTGCCGGTTACCCGCCATAACGGCGCCGTTATCAGCAGCGTGGCTATTCGCCAGGCGCTGGCTGCAGGGGATTTGGCGACGGCGCGGGATATGCTCGGTCACGACTACATCATGTCGGGGCGCATCGTCCGCGGCGCACAGCTGGGCCGTAAGCTGGGATTTCCCACCGCGAATGTCCCCGTGAAACGGCAGAAGAGCGCGGTCCTT
>JBFFHS010000054.1:0-23206 GCA_041556855.1 Gammaproteobacteria bacterium | reverse complement strand
GATCAGCGCGGGCCGCTTGTCGAACACACCGTTCCATGCTCGGCGCGCCTCGTCATATCCGACATCGCCCGGCGTCAACAGCGGGCCGGCCAAGCTTGCGGCAAACTCACCGATCTCGACTGCCGTTAGACTGACGTCGTTGCCGCTGGTCGTGATCGCCGTGACGCTGCGACCGCTGGCTCGCGCGAAGGGTACCCAGGCCGCCGCCGCGGCACCCAGGCCAGCGGCGACAAAGTCACGGCGTTTCATCATGACCCTCGGTTCGGTGCGGCGCTACAGCCGCAGCTCAAAACGAACGTTGCAGCGTTTGGCCAGATCCTTCTTATCCAGATCGGGGCTTTGCGCCTCGTCCTGAACCACATTGTCGCGGATCAAGCCTTCGGTGGCTTCCTTGCGAATAGCCACGATGAGGTTGCTGTGATCTTCAAGCGGAAAAGGAAACTCGTGCCAGGTACCGAGCTTCATGGTGAAACCCGCCGAGCCATCAAAACGAAACGCTTCTACCTTGTCCAGGTCCGGCAGATCTTGGTCGTTAGGCGGCGCGAACACAACGACGAAGGGCACGCCCCCCAGCGGAATAAAGGTCTGGGTATGCTTGAAATGCCGCTCCATCCAGCGCACCTCGAGGGGGCGACGGTCGGCCGTGACCAGGGTGAGCTCCGTCTGCTCGTCGGACACGAAGTCCACCACCCGACGCACTTTCACGGACCCGCCATAGAACTCAATGGGCAACGGGTCGATCGCGGGGTTTTCGCCCAGCACCTGACCATAGGGCTCAAGTGCCTCCGGTGTGGCTGTTTGAACTTCGAGTATTCGGGTGTCTGCAACGCCTGCTACGGAGCTCATAGTCCTACCCTCTCTGTGGTGTTGTCATCAGCGGCGGCCCCTGTTCCGTGAAACGCCTCCCGGCGCGTCGCTTATGGCTTCACCGGTTGCCGCTGCAGCTTGTATTCGAGATAACTGTCCGTGCGATTCTCCCAGGGCTCTGTTGCATCGATATATTCCGGCATCGTGGCCTGCAGATAGCGCATGGTGACCTCAGGGACTTCGGCCATATCGAATATCTTCTTACCCTGGGCGTGCCAGAAGGTATGACCGGGCTGCTGGCCCATGAGCAGAAACGGCATCCAGGCCGCCACGTGACTGACCACCAACTGGCAGGGCGCGCTGGCAATGTCCGGGTTCTCAAGATCAGACACCTGGCCACGAAAAGAGTCCACGTAGCGCAGGCGTATGGTCTTGCCCGTTGACGCCAGGGGCCACTCCTCGGGATCCAATTTATTGACGAACTTGCTGCCGATGTGCTGCTCGAACCAGATATCGTCACCGCAGCGGACCCAATCCAGCAGCGCTGGCTTCTTTACTGAGGCAAAGGGGCCACCCAGGAAATGCACCGGCCGATTGACCTTGCCAGTGTAGGGGTTTTCCATCTCGTCCAGGGGTTCCCCGGTTTCCAGATCGGCGTAATAGCCATTGTCAAACAGCCGATAAAGATAGCTATCGTCTCCCCACTTGCTCCACACGCCCTTGACAAGACCCGCGTACCCGACCAACGGCACCGAGTCATCCGGCGTAATCCCGAAGATGGTACCGCTGTACCAGTAGTGCACCGCGCCACCGCCCAGCGTCCCCAGCAGCTTGACCTGGGCGGTCAGGTTGTCCGCGGGCTTTGCAAAATCCAGCGGCTGGGTGGCCGCGCCGGTCGAGTTCCCGACGACTGCGCCCCCGGCCACCGCGCCGATGCCGCCCAGCAGATGACGGCGAGTGAGCTTGGTCTGCATAGTCGGAAACCTCCCTGACGCCGCCCCTCAATACTTGTTCACGCGCAGCGCCGGCAGCGGCTACCAGCGCGGCCGAATTCTCTTCGCCGGACCAGCGGCACAGATTGCCCGTCAGAGCGCGCCAAATTCATTACTATTCCCGCTGGTCCCAGAGGCCGACCCTGCCACGGGCTTTGGCTAGGGCGTTGGCGCTAGCGAGCTCCGCGGCGGAGGCCGCGGAACCCGAAGCGCCTGGTCAGTCAGACCAGAAAGACCGCCAACTAAAACGTGAGGCTCGCCCGGACACCGAAGGAGGCCCGGGGTAACAAACCTGCGACTACCTGCTGCGGGGCGAAGCCTACGCCGCTCTGTCCAGACAAGTCGAGCAACCGCTGGAGGCCAGTGTAGCCCTCTTCGTCAAAGATATTGGTGCCATAGACTTCGATACGCCAGCTTTCGGTCTCCACGCCAGCTCGCAGGTTGACCGTGGTCGCATCCCCGGTCTCCGTCACGTTGGCATTGCTCATCCACATGCTGCCCCGGTAGATGACGTCACCGCGGATATACCAATCGTAGTCGGCAGTGAGCGAATCTTCGTAGGTTAGCGACAGCGTGCCGCTGGTTTTCGGGAAACGGGAAAATTCCTTGCCCAGACCATCAATGGTTCGTTCTCCCAACAGCGAGAGCGCATCCGGGCTTTCGAAGTCATTGATGTCCGACTGGGTCAGGGCGATGGTGGTATCCAGGGTGAACTTCTCGGACAACAGGAAAGTCCCCTCCAACTCCAGGCCGGAGAGATCTGCTTGACCACCGGTTGAGTTGACCTGGATGATCTCTGGCTCGTCATCATCGTTGATGATGGTAAACAGCTCCGGTGCAACAATGTTATCCCAATCGGAGAAATAGACAGCGGCAGTGAGTTGGGCCCGGCCGTCCCAGAATCGGGCTTTTACGCCAAGTTCAAGGTTGGTCAACTCCTCCTCTTCAACCGCGATGCCACCGCCACCCTGAGCGGCAATTTGATCCAGTTCGTTTTGGGATCGGTTCACCAGGCCAGCATTGAATTGGCCAGGGTTGGTGCCTTCAGCGTAAGTGAAATAGAGGGTCGTGTCCGGATTGGGCTTATAGTCCAGGATGATGCGCGGGGTAAAGCTGTTAAAAGTCTCCGAGAGGGGGGTGCCGCCCTGAACGCCCTCTACGACCTTATCCGCCTGGCTGCGTGCTTCAACGCTCAGGGTGAATTGATCGGTGATGTCCCAGCCGATAGAACCGAAAATAGCGGTCGTTTCGGGGTCGAAGGTCAGGACAGTGGAATTCGGATTCGGTGGGAAGCCTGAGAGTCGGCTAAAGCTCACCAGGACACCGCTACTCTCGAAATAGCTGGCACCGATGGTCCAGCGCAGGCGCTGGTCGAAGTCGGAGCTGAGGCGGAACTCCTGACTGAAGTCCTCCAGGCCCGTGAAGGTCATCTGATAGGAATCAGCCGATGCCGGGGACCCGAACAGGCGGCCGATCTCGCCTGCCGTCGGGCGCCGGTCGATATCCTCGAAGCTGGCGTACTCGTTCTCGTGGAATGCGGTGATAGATGACAGCGTAATACCGTTGGAGAACTCATAGTCCAGAACCAGGCTGGCTTCCTGGGCGTGCCTCTCCAGTCCGAACCCGTAGGGGACCTTGCTGAACGGGAACGCGGCCAGCATGGCCGAATTGTAGTACTCCTGCCGCAGCTCAGGCGTCAGAGTCGCGTCGACGGCTACCGCTCGTCCCGGATTCACGAGGGGCACTTTTCCGCAAATCCATGTCCCATCGCCGGAGGCCACGCCGCCCGGGCTGCAGTTATGGAGCTCTGGATAGTCGGGTCTGGCTAAGCTGATCCCAACGCTCGGTCCGTCCTGGTCCGTCCAGTAGTGCAACCGGAGCTTGGCCGTAAAGTTTTCGCTGGGTGTTGCGAAAAAGGATAAACCGACATCGGTGGTGGATTCTGCGCCCAGCCGCTGGGTCGGATTGGCGGCGTTCTGGTACTCACCCTTCGTGTCGTACTGGCTACCAGTGAGTCGGAAGGCCAGCTTGCCATCGATCAGCGGGCCTTCGATCTGGCCACCGAATCTCGAGGTGCCAAAACGGGCAGCCTCCGCGTTCACCTGGCCGGCCCATTCATCACCCGGTGTCCGGGTTACGGCATTAATGGCGCCTGAAAACGTGGAGCGGCCGAAGTACGCGCTTTGGGGGCCTTTGATGACCTCGATGCGCTCGTAATTGTCGGTGGCGCCGATCTCGGAACCCAGAATGGGCGCGCCGTCAATAAACACGCTGGCACCCTGGCGGCTCTGACGATCGGTGCGGGGGTTCATACCGCGGAAGATCAAGCGGCGATTGAACCGGCCGCCACGACCGACGGAGTGCTGGGCGTAGTGGAACCCCGGCGAAAATTCAACGATATCCTGGAGCTCATTGAGCGCCATCTCCTCGATATCGCTTGAGCTGAAGGCCGTCACCGTCAGCGGGATGTCTAACAGCGCCTCCTCGCGCTTGCGGGCCGTCACGACCACTTCCTCGACCGCCAGCTCTTTGTCTTGAGCGAGCACGCGTGGGGTTGCGAAAGTCGTCGCCAGCACGCCGGCGATGAGAGTGAATAAGAACTTGGCGGTACGTGTAAACATGCTTTGATCCCCCCTGGGACTCCTAGTGATCAAACCGTGGGTCTAATATTTCCGTTCAACCGAAACAGATTGCTCGGGTCGTACGTGTTCTTGACGGCGACGAGACGCTCGTAGTTGTCGCCATAGCTGATGCGGACTTTCTGCTGCTGTTCATCCATCAGCTCGTTGACGTAGAAGCTGTCCGCCGTGTACGGGGTCAGCGCCTGCCAATACTCTCGGCCCCAGCGGACGTATTTCTCCGACAGGGCCGGATTGGTCCAGTGGCCGCCGACCTCCAGGTCCCACATGGCATCGCGATGCGGCCAAGCCGTGTCCGACTCGCCCACCTGGGCAATGGCGCCGCCGAAGCGGACGATGCGCATGGTGGTGAAGCGCTCTTCGCCATGCCCCCAGCGCTCCAGCAGCGTATCGATCAACGCGGGATCAAAGTCGTTAATGTGCCGACCCTTGATGTAGTAGTTGCGCCCATGGGCATTGCGGCGATCGAGCTGTTGCTGCAGTTTGACGAATTGGGTGGGCGCGACGCTGTCGCTAATCGGTTTGCCGAACTGGCGTGCCGGTGCCAGGGCCCGTTCTCCATCCTTGAAGGATCCGGCATAACACAGCCCCAGTCCCACGGCGTGTTCACCTTCCTCGGTAATCCACATGGCCCCGTTGACGGCGACGCCATCTGGCGCGTTTTCTGTGTAATCGAAGAAAAAATTGAAGAGGTCCCGCGCATTGTCTTGGCTATGGAGAACGAATCCGGCGAGCACGTCAGTACCAAGCGCATGGAGCCGAAATTCGAACGACGTCACGACGCCGAAATTGCCGCCACCGCCGCGAACCCCCCAGAACAGGTCCGGGTTCTCCTCGGCGCTGGCGCGGCGAAACTGGCCGTCCGCGGTGATGATGTCCACGGACTTAAGGTTGTCGATGGTCAAACCGTACTTGCGCATCAACCAGCCGATACCGCCACCCAGGGTGAGCCCCCCTACGCCGGTGTGGGATACCACGCCGGCCGGTGCGATCAGACCAAAGGCCTGAGTTTCCCGATCCATATCGCCCAGCAGGGCGCCGCCCTGCACCCGGGCGGTTTTGGCGACGGGATCCACCCGCACGCTGCGCATCAGAGACAGATCAATCACGATGCCGCCCTGACAGGCGGATTTGCCGGAGATGCTGTGACCCCCACCGCGAACCGCCACCAGCAGATCATGGGTGCGGGCAAAGTCCACGCTGGTCATGACGTCCGCAGCGCCCAGACAGCGGGCGATGATGGCCGGGCGCTGATCGAACATCCCGTTCCAGATTCGGCGCGCTTGATCGTAACCCGTGCTGCTCGGCAACAGCAGGTCGCCGCGCAGACTTGCGCCCAGTTCTGTGAGCTCGGCGCGCCGCAGCAGAGTCTCGCCGCCGGTTCGGGTGACCGCGCTAAGGTCCGTTTGAACGCCGGCGGCGACGGGCAGGTAAGCAGCGGCGGCTGACCCGACAAGTGCCCCGACGAACTCTCTTCTTCGCATTCTAAATTCCTGGGGGAGCTGGTGACTTCACCAACTGCGCGGCAACCTTAGCGATCCTTGCCCGATTGTGGCCGCAAACGTTTACAAACGCACCCCCGACGATCAATTCAACGGGTCGCGGGTGGGCAGGCAAACACTGTAGAAGGGGCTCCGTGTGGAGTCAACAAATTTCGCATATATAAATCTATTTGTTCACGAATGTGAATGCGCTTGCCATCCCGGACTGTTGCTTTGCGGCCACAGATCGAGACTGATCAGCTTATTTAGGGCACTTTCGGTGGTGCGAATTCCTAATGACCGGTGCAGCGGGCAGCCTGGGAAGACGCCGGCGCAGTATGGATGGCCATTCCGGGATTAAGGGGCCGGTGCCTGAGTTGTTCCATGTTGCTGCGGGCAAGGCTGGCAGTCTCAGCCAGGTGCGGCCCGTGGCCCCTGAAGGGGACGCTCGCCAGGTGCGCGTCAAGGTCGGGGCTCGACGGCCTTGTTTTCATCGCAGTGCTATATTCGCTGCCACGTGAACGACTGCTTTTGAAACCTGGCAAAGGGGATAGCCTTGAAAACATGCGACACAATTCTCAGAGGCACGGTGGTTACCATGGACCCGCAGCGCCAGGTTTACTTGGATGGCTACGTTGCCGTTACCAACGGGCGCATCGTTGCTGTCGGCCGTCATGGGGATTGTCAGCTGACGGCCCAGGAAGAACTCGGCGGCGATGGTTATCTGGTCCTGCCAGGCCTGGTGAACGCCCATTCTCACCTGGTGCAGGGCTGTATTCGGGGCATGGCGGAAGGGACCACCTACGAGGAGCGTCTGTTTGGCTTTTATTACCCGATGACCGGCGCCTGTGACGAGCAGCGCTCCTACGATTCGGCCATGCCGCCCTTATTGGACCTGGTGCGCCGCGGCGTGACGACCACCGCCGATGATCACTTTACCCATTTGCACAAGCGCTCCATCGATGGCGTATTGGCGGCCGTTCGTGATAGCGGGATGCGTTGCCGCATGGCGCGCTTAACCATCAACGATCCCAACGCCGTTCCAGAAGGTTTCCGGGAAAACCTGGACACCGGGCTCGCCGAGACGGAGCGCGTGAAAGCGGAATGGGAGGACGATCGGATCTCGGTAACGGCCTCCACCATTGGCATCACCTACTGCGAACCGGATCAGCTCAAGGAGCTTTGGGAATGGACCGATGCGCATGACCGCCAGTTCGATATCCACGCCCCGGCCGTGCTGGATCACAAGTATCTGGCGGAGCGACGGGGCTGGGAAGGTGGCTCCTTTGAATGGCTGGACAGCGTGGGCATCCTGGGGCCCAACGTCATCTCCGCCCATGCGCAAAACGTGCGCCCCGGGGAAGCCGAGCTGATTCGTGACCGTGGTGCAGCCATTGCTCTGGTGCCGGATATGGAGCAGGTGCTGGGTTTGGTCACCTTCGATTCCCGCCAATATCTGGATACCGGCGTCACCTGTGGCTTGGGTATCGACGGTCCCGTGGTGGCTTATGGCCACGACCTGTGGGCTGCCATGCGGGCGTTTCTGACGGCTCAGCGGATGGGCGATCAACACCGACGCCTGACCGCGGATGCCAAGGCCCGTTGGACCGGGGATGAGATGCTGTACGGCAGTGCTGAGCAGGCCCTGGAACTCGCCACCATCGGCGGCGCCCGGGCGCTGATGATGGATGATCACATCGGTTCGTTGGAAACGGGCAAGGATGCCGACCTGGTGCTGATCGACCGGCGCGGCGAGACCCAGCTTTCGCCGCCCGCTGCGCTGCTGCCGAACCTGGTGCTCGGCAACGGGCCAAGCCCGGACGCGATTGAGCGCGTAATGGTCAAGGGGCAGACCGTGGTTCAAAACGGCGAGCACGTCTCCGTGGATCGACGCGAGGCGGTACGGCGTTCGGACGCGTTGCAGCGGACGCTGCTGGATGAATGTGACGCCCACCGCTTTGTCCGAATGCGCAGCCGCTTCACCTGGGTGGACGGCGACAGCCCGACATGATCCGCTGGCTGCTCGTGGGGACCGGCATGGCGGGCCAGCACAATCGGTGGCTCCCCGATCCGGCCCTGTCCGGCAAGCGATAGACCAGCCCAATAGGGTAGACCGTGAGTCGCTGATGCTCGGCCAGGCGGGTGTCTAGTCCTGGTGTCTGCTCCACGTTAAACGGGTCATCGAGAAAGATGGTGTCCCCTCGGCTGACATTCCGATGGAGCGCGGCCCCATGAAGACCGCGGGCGGTGAGGAGGACGTGATCGAGGACGTGGCTTTAAATATTGCCAAAGGCCCTGGATGCCAGGCTAGCGTCCCTGCCAGCGGGGTGCCCGTTTCTCGGCGAAGGCTCGACGACCCTCTTTGGAATCCTCAGAGGCGCGCACCCGCTCGATAGCCGCGTAACTTTGGGACATGGCTTGTTCGACCGACAGCCCGTCGCCCAGCAACGCGACCTCTTTGGCAGCCTGCACGCCCAGGGGTGCACCCTTGGCGATTTCTCGCGCCCAGCGTTCCGCCGTCGACATGAGCTGATCCAGCGGCACGACCTCGTTGACGAGCCCCACCCGGTAGGCGTGCGCGGCGTCGACAGGCGCACCCGTGCAGAGCATGGCCATGGCCGCCTTCCAGGGAATTTGCCGCACCAGCCGATGGATCGCGCCGGTCGGGACGCCGCCAACACGCGTCTCCGGGCAGCCAAAGCGGGCATGCTCGGCGGCCACGACGATGTCGCAGGCCAGACAGATCTCAAGTCCGCCGCCCAGAGCCCAGCCGTTCACGGCGGCAATCACGGGTTTATGCAGGTCGAACCGGCTGACCAGGCCACCCCAACCGGACGGGCCGCGCTCAGGAGGCCAGGTGCCGGTCTTTTCCTTCAGATCGTTGCCCACGGTAAAGGCGCGGTCCCCGCTGCCGGTAAGAATGGCGACCCACAGCGCGGGATCACTCGCAAAATCATCCCAGATCTCGGTGAGCTCAGCGGTTGCGGCAACATTCACGGCGTTGAGGGCGTCTGGTCGATTGATGGTGACGACCGCCAGATGCTCGGCGGGACGTTTTTCGTAGATGATGAACTCATAGCTCATGTTCTAAATTCCCGCGGTGTCGCGGCGTGAACCGCTCTTAAATACGAACGTAGCGCTTGATGCCATCCTGATCGCGAGTCACGTGAAGGTGGCCTTCAGCGAGTAGATAGTTCAGATGGGCGAGGCTCTCACCCGTTGCGATGATCAGGCTGTGAGGACCGACCGGGTTATTGAACAAAGTGGTGAATGTGTCCACCACCCGTTGCGGTTCACGGCAGAGCTCGAGGAGTTTGCCCAGGGCCACCTCATGACCGTCGATGAGTTGTTGCAGCCGCGGGTGAGCGCCATGAAAGGGATAGCCGTGGGAGGGCAGCACCAGGACATCCTCGGGCAGAACGCTTTGCAAGGCTCGACAGCTGTCAAGCCACTCCTTGAGCGGATTGGCAGCGGGCTCTGTGGGCCGCACGCTGACGTTGGAGGAGATCCTGGGCAATATCTGGTCGCCGGCGATGAGGACATTGAGGGCGGGACAGAACAGACAGACATGTTCCGGCGAGTGTCCGCGGCCGACGACAACCCGCCAATCCTGGTCGGCCATCCGCACCGTGTCCCCGTCGGCGAGGCGGTGAAATGCCTGGGGAAGCTCGCCGATGAATGAGCCGAAGGTGCCGAAGCGGCTCCGATAGACGGCGAGCGCATCTTCGTCGAAGCCCGCCTCCCGGTAGAAATCCAGACTAACTTCCGGCGCCTCCTTGCCGGTATCGGCGACCAGCACCCGACAGGTAAAGTACTCCAGGCTGGACATCCACAGTGGGATGTTCCAGCGTTGGGCGAGCCAGCCCGCCAGACCCACGTGATCCGTGTGCATATGGGTCACGATCAGGCGGGTGACGGGCTTGCCGTTTAAGTGGTTCGCAAAAAGCCGCTCCCACAGGTCGCGGGTCTCGTCGCTGGAAATGCCGGTATCGACAATGGTCCAACCTGTTGAGTCCTCCAAAAGCCACAAATTGATGTGCTTCGGCGGGAAGAGCAGCGGCATCCGTGACCAGGCCACCCCAGGCGCGACATGGACGAGTTCCCCGGGTTGGGGCTTGTTGCTGAAGGGATAGGACAGCTCGTGGGATGCGGCAGCCATTATTGGAATCTGCGCAGGCTGCGGCGCATCATGCGAACGATTTGCGGCTCGCGATTCCGGATGCGCTCCCAGGGGCCGCCGACTGCGATCACCAGACTCCGGTTGAATGCGCCTGGAGGCAGGGGCATGGCGATGGCGCCAGTGTCAGGAAGGGCGCGATCGTAGGCTTCGGCAAAGCCATTTCTGCGCGCTTCGTTCACATACTCCATGACCTGGTCAAGATCCACAGGCTTCTTCGGGCGCGCGCCCCGATTGGCTTGTTGCGCCAGCTTGGCGATCTCTTCGTCCGGTCGGGTGGACAGTTGCGCGATGCCAACCCCAGTGCCGAACAAGGGTACCAGCAGGCCTTCTCGCACGTTCAGCGAAATGGGAAAACTGCCGGGGATCACGGTGACGAATTGCATGCTCAGACCGTTGGGCATGGACAGCGTCACCGTTTCCTGGGTCTGCCTGTGTAAGTCCTGCAGCACATTGCGAATCTCGCCGCTGCCAAACAATGTGCCGGGCAACCACTCGCCAAGCCGGGTGAGGGACAGGGTGGGAAAATAGTCCTTACCCGGCGAGTCGATGGACAGATAGCCGAGTTGAACAAGGCTTTTCAGCAGCGCATTGGCACTGGATTTGGGCAGATTCAGGTGCTTGCAGATCTGCGTTGCATTGAGTGGCGTCCGGTACTTTTCAAACAGCTCCAAGACACCCAGCACGCGGCCAACTGATTTAACAACGTTGCCATCCATGCAGGTCCCTCCGACGGCGATTCGGGCACTATAGCACGTTCCTATATATGAACAATTATTGCCCATATTAGGAACACTTGACTCCCCGTACAACGCCTCCTAGAGTCACTCTTACGAGTTGAAAGCTGGCCGGCAGATAACAATGAAAAGACGCGATTTCGTCAAAAGCGCGCTCGGTACCGCCGCAGCAGCTTACTTACCTGCCGGTTGGTCAACCGCCTTCCCGTCGGAGATCGCGGTGGTCACGCGCACCGGCGGTACGAGCACCCTCAAGCAAGGCGAGATCAAGGAGTTTGCGGAAAGCCTCAAGCGTGCCCTGCTGCATGCGGAAAGCCCCTGGTATGAGGCGACTCGAAAAATCTGGAACGGCATGTGGGATGACAAGCGTCCCGCCCTGATCGCCCAGTGTCTGGATACCGAGGATGTCATCCACGCTGTCGACTTCGCCCGCAGCCACGATTTGCTGGTGGCGGTCCGCGGTGGCGGGCACAGCATCTCGGGCAAATCGGTGTGCGATGGCGGACTGGTCATCGATGTATCAGCGATGCATGGCGTGAGTGTCGACCCAAAGGCGAGAACCGTCCGCGTCGAAGCCGGCGCGTTGCTGAGTGATCTCGACCTGGCAACGCAACCCTATGGGCTGGTCACCCCGGCCGGCGTCGTGTCACATACCGGTGTGGGTGGTTTGACGTTGGGGGGCGGTATCGGCCGCCTCCACCGCAGCCATGGCCTGACCATCGACAGTCTGTTGTCCGTAGAGATGGTCACGGTTGATGGTCACCTGGTGACCGCCAGCGAGGAGGAGAACCCGGATCTGTTCTGGGCCCTGCGCGGCGGAGGCGGCAATTTTGGCGTGGTCACGGCGTTCACCTACCGGCTGCACATGATCGGCACGGAAATACTCGTCGGCTTTCAGGTGCATGGGCCGGAGACCTCCGGCGACATGCTGAAGTACTTCTTTGAGATCTCCGCTGACATGCCCCGGGAGATCAACGTCAGCTCCGGCATGACCATCGCCGAAGACGGCACTCACCTCGGCTACATGGGCCTGGGCTATGCCGGCCCTCCGGAAAAAGGCAAGCGCCTGATCGAGCCCTACCTCAAGCGGGGCAAGCCGATCAGCCAAGACGTAGTGATGCGGAATTACGTCGCGTTGCAGACGGGAGGGGATGACCATAACGAGCACGGCCGCGTCTACTACATCAAGGGCCGGCACGTGAATGACTACGACCCGGCGATGGTGGACACCATCATGGAGCGCTGGAAACACGATCCCAGACGCTTTACGACCATGCGCATCATTCGGTTTGGCGGTGCCATCAGCGACGTGCCGTCAGATGCCACGGCCTGGCCACACCGGGACGCCAAATGGGATCTGGAAGTGGGTGGCAGCTGGGTCGACCACGAGCTGTCCGAGGAATTCGTCAAGTGGGGCAGAGCTTACTGGGATGCGTTAGACCCCTACATCGCGCAGAGCTTCTACGTCAATGAGTTGATGGACGAAGGGCAGGGACACGTCAACGACAACTACGGGCATAACTACCCGCGACTGCAGGCCATCAAGCACCGCTACGATCCAAACAACCTGTTCCGCCTCAACGCCAATATCACGCCCAAGGCCTGATTAGAAAACCACAACTGTCTGATTGAAATAAGAACCAGGGGAACAACCATGTGGGAACTGCTACCGGATCGGCCTCGACCGAGGCGTTTTGCTGCGACCCTCGTCGCCCTGACGCTCCTGTCGGTTGGCTGTGCAAGAGAGGAAGCCACCGTTAATGAGTCTGAGCTGGCCCCATCTGGCACAACGGACGTTGTGGAACTGGCTTTCCAGGCTGTCGGCGGTCGCGAGACTCTGGCCGCTTTGGACGGTTATAGGATCGAGGCCGAACGCGACGCCTATTTGATGGGCCAGGGCCCCGAGCCTGGCCGTGGCATCATGAAGGATCTGACCCTAAACACAACGGCTGGGCACGATCTTGCGCGTCACGCGCTGCGTCTGGAAGTCGTATCCAGGGTCGCCGCACGGGCCGGTGGCTATGATGAACGTACCAGCATCACACTGATCGTTGGCAATGCCGGCTATCAGAGCGACAACGACCTGTTCGGCATCGTTGCCGAGCGTGACAAAGCGCTGGCTCCCGACAAGACTGCCGCGGCGCTTAAAACCGAACGCCTGCTGAACCCACACATCCTGTTGAAAGAAGTGCTGAACGATCCATCGCTGGTGGCAGACACCGCAGGGGATTCTGATGCCGGGAGTGGCTACCGCTTCACAGCCGATGAGGTCTTTCCCGTGACTGTGGACCGTGTCCGCCAGACCGGCAAACGAGCCCTGGTGGTGAGGCAGAGTTATCTGGACAGCGTGCAAGGAACGCCCTTTTTCGAGCTCATGGCCAACAGTGTCGACATCGACCCCGAGTGGCTTGATCGCTGGCAGACCGCGGTGAAGGTAGACGAGACGTCTCTGCAACGGCTGGTGCTCAAAGACGACGTCTTCCCGATTACCCTGCTCATCGATCCCGAATCAGGCCGTCTTGCCAAGCTCCACACCATGGAGTGGGACGTAGTCTACGGCGACGTGCCGCTGGAGGTCACCTTCCACGACTGGCAGACGGTCGACGGCGTGCCCTTTCCGATGCTGGTTCGCCTGTCCTACGGTGGGGGCCCGGGGATCGAGGTCAGGCGTTCCGCCATCCAGGTAAATCCGGACTTTGCCGACAATGAGTTCACGCCGCCGGCAGGCGTCACTTACGTGCACGACGCGGCGACGGCGAAACGCGGCAAGAGTATCAGTCAGACCATGCGGGCCTTTACCTTCGCCGGCGCCGCTCGACCAACCATTGCAGCCATTGATCTGGAGCCCGGCGTGCATCTGCTCTATGCGGCACCGGTGGATGGGGTATTCACAATGGCCGTTGAGCAGGAAAACGGCATCGTCGTCATAGAGCCGGGCCAGAACGACCTCAAGGGCGAGGAGATCATCGCGTGGCTCGGCGAGAAATACCCGGGCAAGGCAATCACCCACATCGTCGTCTCACATCATCACAACGATCACGCCGCAGGTATCAGGCCCTATATTGCCGCAGGCGCCACCCTGGTCGTGCATGAGACTGCGGTCGACTTCTACAAGGCGCAGATCAACCGTCCCAAGTCAAGGGTGCTGGTTGACGCCCTTGACCGCAATCCCGTCGCGGCAACCATCGACGGCGTTCCCACGGATGGCCCTTATCGCATAGAAGATGCCAAACAGCCGGTGGTTGTTTACCCGGTGCTCGGTGGACACGTTCGGGACATGGTGCTCATGGCGCTGGAGACGCAAGGCATGCTGTACGCTGGAGATCTGTACATCAGCGGCATTGCGCGCCTCAAGCGGCGCGGTGGGGTGAAGCGCATGCCCGGCATACTGCCGTTCCATTCGGCGGTGGCGCTGGATAAGACCATTCAGAAATTCGAGCTGGACGTGCCGGTACTGGTGGGCTCCCACGATCGTGAGCCGGTCCCCTACTCGGACCTGCAGGCCTATATAGCGGAGTGAGCCCTATGAGTAGAATCCGAGTCACCATCCTGTTGATCGGCCTGGTGGGGTTGTCATCATGCTCCCAGCAGCCAGCACCCACTGTGCCGGCTGCTGAGCTCGCGCCCGAGGACCTGCTGGCCAGCGCCGTTTCCGGGCTGGGCGGCCGTGAGGCCCTGGAGCGGCTGGCTACATTTACGGTCGAGGCGAAGAGGACCCGCTATGTGATGGGCCAGGGACCGGAACCGGGTATCGGGCTGCATCGTTATTCCATGTCAGACGCCGCGCTGTCCCACGACCTGGCGAATGAGCGGTTCCGCGGTGATTTCACTCACACCGGCCAGTACATAGGCGCTGGCGGCCAGCGGCCGGTCACCGAACTGGTGGTTGGTCAAGCCGGCTACGTGATGGGCTGGAACGATTTCTTCCTGCAGAACGCCGCCAGTAACGAGGCCATGACCCCGGAGCGCCTGGCCACCACGGTCAAGACCGAGCGGCTGCTCAACCCACACATCCTCGTAAGAGAGGCGCTGGCCGATCCCGCCCTGATCACCGACGCCGCGCCCCTGCCCGAGAACCTGCGCTGGGTGCAAGCGGACGAGATCTTTCCCATCACCCTGTCCCGCTTCCGGGAGACAGGCAAGCGCATACTGGTGAGCAATGAGCAGTATTACAAACGCTGGGAAAACAGCCGCTACTACAAAGACTCGGTGGCCGAGCGGGTCATGTTCGAAAGCGGCCCAGCGTGGCTTGCGAGCTGGCAGGCCAGTGCCGTAGATGAACGAACTCACGGCACTTTGACGCTTAAAGATGATGTCTACCCGATCACGCTGCACGTGAATACGGAGACGGGGCAGATCGACAAGCTCACCACCATGGAGAAGGACTACGTCTACGGCGACGTGGCCCTGGAGGTCACGTATCTTGATTGGCAGTCCTTTGACGGCGTGCGTTTCCCCACTCACATCAAGGTCACTCTGGCCGGCGCACCCAGCATGGACGTCAGGCGCACCGAGATCAGGGTGAACCCCGGGCTAGATGCCGGCACCTTTGTCGCTCCCGAAGGCGTCACCTATCAGCATGACCCGGACCGCTGGGCGCGCGGCAAACGGCTGAGCCAAACCCTGCAGTCCTACTCCTATGCGGCGGCTGCCCGGGCCCGAGCGGTGGTTCGACCTGCGGTGACGGGCAAGGAGCTGGGCCCCGGTGTGCATCTGGCTATTCCCGACCCCACAGATGCCACCTACACCATGATCGTGGAGCAGGCCAACGGCATCGTCATCGTGGAACCGGGATTCGATGACCTGAAAGGTGAAGCCATTATCGACTGGATTGGCGAGCAGTTTCCCGGCAAGCCGATCACCCACGCCATTCTCTCCCACAATCACGCCGACCACGCCGTGGGGGTGCGCCCCTATGCGGCGGCGGGCGCGGCCGTGGTGGTGCATGAGGCCGGCGTGGCCTTCTTCGAAGAGCTGCTGACGCGTCCCGCGTCGATGATCCTGCCCGACGCCCTGGACCGAAACCCGGTGCCGGCCAAGGTCATCGGCGTCCCCGC
The DNA here is from genome assembly GCA_041556855.1 of Gammaproteobacteria bacterium. Classification (GTDB taxonomy): domain Bacteria; phylum Pseudomonadota; class Gammaproteobacteria; order Steroidobacterales; family JBFFHS01; genus JBFFHS01. Next base: position 7,316 of record JBFFHS010000054.1, on the reverse strand, counting down.
CGACGAGATCTATCGCATTGACGACGAGGATCATCCGGTGGTCGTCTATCCGGTGTATAACCGGCATACCTCGGACATGGTGATAGTAGCCGCGGAAAACGAGCGAATCCTGTATCTGGGCGATCTGTATATCGGCGCGCTGGCCCGGATGTTGAAACGGGGTGAAACCCGCTCGCCCAGCGGCGAGCCGATCTTCTCAGCCGTGGAACTGGATGCAGCAATCCAGAAATTCGGACTGGATCCGGTGATGCTGGTGGGCAGCCACGACGCGGAACCCGTCAGCGTGCGGGACTTCCATGTCTATCTGGGCCGGGAAGACTGAGGCGCACGAAGGGCCCTCATGAGGAAAGGATACGCTGACACACCGCTGGGCCAGGTTCATTACCAGACGGTGGGCGATGGCGTACCGCTGCTGCTGTTACACATGACGCCCCAGTCAGCGCGCCAATTCGCCCATGCCATGGAGCCTCTGGCCGCAGCGGGGATGAAGGCCATCGCGCCGGACCTGCCCGGTTACGGCACGTCGGACTTGCCGGCCGCGCCCCCGACCATCGAACAGTACGCCGCCGTGCTGCCCCATGTACTGGACCACCTGGGCGTGGAACAGGCTGCGGTGGCGGGTCACCACACCGGCGCCACCATCGCCTGCGCGCTGGCCAACGCGGCACCGGATCGTATCAGCCGGGTTGTGCTGCACGGGGTGCCCTGGTACACCGATGAAGAGCGGCAGCAGCGGCTCGATAATCTGCACGTGGACACGGCGCCCAAGCCCGACGGCTCCCATCTCATGGACCGCTGGAACTGGATCTGGGGCCGGGTGGGCGGCGTGGCAAGCCTTTCAGCCTGCCACATGGCGGCCACGGAGGTGTTCCTTATCGGCGAACCGGAGTGGTACTGCCATCATGCCGCCTTCCACTATGATATGACCGCAGCGCTGACCCAGTTGCGGCAGCCCACCCTGATACTCACCAATACGGGTGATCCTCTTCACTACGTGGTGCCGAAACTGCGCGAGTTTCGCGACGACTTCGAGTATCGGGAATTGGAAGGGGGCACAGTGTTTTTCATCTGGGATGACGCCCAGCGCTGGGTCGACGCCATTGCCGATTTCGTCACGCAGGGCTGATGGCCCAGAGAAGGTAAGGCGAACATGGATTTCGATCTGCCGGAAGAAACCCAGCTACTGCAGGAGACGGTGCGGCGCTTCGTGGAAGCGGAGTTGATGCCGCTGGAACAGCAGCTGCCGAATCGTCCCAACTCCTTTACCCTGCCGGACGACATACGCACGGAATTGACGGCCAAGCTCGACAAGCTGGGGCTGCGCGCCCTGGATGTCCCGGAAGACGCCGGCGGCGCCGGGCTGGGACCGTTGGATAACTGTGTGATCACCGAGCAGGTGCATCGTTGCACCGCAGGGCGCAGCGTGTTTGCCAGCGGCTTCCCCCACATGCTCTACGAGTTGGGCTCGAAGGCCCAGAAGGAAAAATATCTTGCCCCGACCGTGCGGCGGGAGTTTCATGGCGCCAGCGCCTTCAGCGAGCCCCAGGCGGCCGGCGATCTGGCGGGCATCAAGGCGACCATAGAGAAGACCGGCGACGGCTGGGTCATTAACGGCACCAAGTGCTGGATCGCTCATGCCAAGACGGCCCGTTACATTCTGGTGTTGACGCGCCTCAAGGGCACCCAGCGTCATGACGGCATGACCTGGGTGATCGTGGATGCGGGAACGCCGGGCTTTACCCTGGGCCGGCAGCAGAATCTGATTCATGGTGAGCCCACCTACGAGCTGTTCTTTGAGAACTGCGTCGTGCCCGATAGTCAACTGCTGGGCGAGCCGGGTGAGGGTTGGGGGGCCGGCACTGCCTATCTCTTTGCCAGCCGGATCCAGATTGCGGCCCGCGCCCTAGGGATTGCCGACCGCTGCCTTGAGATGGCCATTGACTACGCCCGGCAGCGGCAGACCTTTGGCAAGCCCTTGTCTACCCGTCAGGCGATCCAGTGGATGATCGCCGATTCAACCATGGAACTGCACGCCGCGCGGCTGATGGTGTACGAAACGGCCTGGCGTGCCCAGCGTGGCGAAGACGTCATCCCCCAGACCGCCATGATCAAAGTCATGGCCACCGAGATGGTGGGTCGGGTTGTGGACCGGGCCGTGCAGATTCACGGCGCCGCGGGCGTCTCCGACGAAACCATTCTGGAGCGCTGTTATCGAGACGTGCGACCCATGCGGATTTACGAAGGGTCGTCTGAGGCCATGCGTAGCGTGGTTGCCCGCAACGCCCTGCGCTAGCCACCTGTACCTGTCCATCCCTAGGGAGGTAAGCGATGAACCATCGTAGCTACCAAGGCAAAGTCCTTTATCTGACTGATGACGTGGGCGAACAAGGCCGGGAGTGGTTCCACGTCACCATTCAGCCCGATGGCACCCGCACCATGCGGGCCACCTGTGAAATGGACGATGATCGCCTGCTCCGCGACGTGGTGATGACCGTGGACAAGGACTGGTATCCGCTGGACGCCTTCGTTCGTTTGAGCATCAACGAGCAGCTGGTCGGAACCTCCTGGTTCCGTTTCACGGAACATACGGCGGAATGCGAGGGCTACATCACTGAGGAGGGACGCGTGTCCCAGCAGGTGAAATCCGACGACCGCATCCTGACCTTCGGTGCTCACCCGGTCCACGGCGATGCCTGGGGACTGGCCCTACTCAAGCGGGACAAGGACCTGGAGCCCGGGTCAGGCCTGAACTTCAGCAGCTCCCATGAGCCCAACGGCGGCTCCGGACCCCGTCTGGTTCCCTCGCGATCGGATTTCACCCGCAAGAAGTACATTGGACCGGAGCGCATCGAGGTTGCCGCCGGGGCCTTTGACGTGGAGCATTTCCAGTTTCTGGTGGCCGATTACCCACCCATAGACATCTGGGCCAAACCCCCGGACTGCATTCCCATCAAGCTGCGTTGGGATCTGCTCAAGCAGACCTACGAGTTGGTGGAGCTGACCGGGGATCCGGCTTGAGACGACATCTGCCGGCGCTTGCCCTGAGCCTGTGCGCCGGCGCCGGGTGTTCCGCAGACCAGACAGCCCCAGGTAAAGCCGCCGCGCCGGGCGCCGAATTCCAGGACTGCGACGAGTGCCCCCTGATGCTGGTCGTCCCGGCCGGCGCTTTCACCATGGGTGCGGCAGCCGAGGAAGAAAACCCCGGAGCGGACGAGCAGCCAGCCCATCCCGTGGTTATGGAGCAGCCCTTCGCCGTCGGCAAATTTGAAGTCACCCGGGGTGAATACGCAGCCTTCGTGCGCGACACCGGGCGCAGCCATGACGGCGGCTGTTATTTTCGAACGGGACCCACGCCGGAGAATGACCCTGCTCTCAACTGGCGCAATACGGGCTATTCCCAGACGGATAGTCATCCGGTGGTTTGCGTCAGCTGGACCGACGCCCGAGCCTATGTGGCCTGGCTCAGCGAGCAAACCGGCAAGAGCTACCGCCTCCCAAGCGAGGCCGAGTGGGAATACGCGGCCCGGGCCGGCACCACCAGCGCCCGCTACTGGGGCTCATCTGAAGATGACGGCTGCGCCTACGCCAACGGCGCAGATCGCAGCGGTGAAACCGACCTGGCCGGATGGGCAATCGCCGACTGTCACGATGGTCATACCTATTCGGCGGTCGTGGGCTCCTTCAAACCCAACGCCTTTGGCCTGCACGACATGCTGGGCAACGTGGCTGAGTGGGTTGCCGACTGCTGGAATGACGCTTATGACGGTGCCCCCACCGACGGCTCGGCGTGGACCAGCGGCGATTGCTCGCGCCCGATCCTGCGGGGTGCGTCCTGGCACGACGATCCCAGGTTTCTGCGCTCGGCCAATCGCTACGGCTTCTACGCCGCCGGTCCCGACAGCAAGAACGTGCGCTACCGCAATTTCGGCTTCCGCGTCGCCCGGACATTGAACTAACTCATGCACCGACGGAAATTCTGCCAATCAGCGCTGGGCACAGCAGCCGCAATTGCATTGCCGGCGTTGCGTGGTTACGCCACCGGCGATCCGATGACGACTGAGATCAGCGCCGTGATGGGGTCCGGTGAGACCACCGTGCTGGCGCGAACGGACCTTGAGGCACTGCGGGGCAGCCTGCGGGGACGCCTGCTGTTGCCGGACAGTGACGGATACGAGGAAGCTCGCCGATTGCGCAACCGAATGATCGACCGACGCCCGGCGCTGATTGCCCAATGTGTGGGGGCCGGCGACGTGCGTGAAGCTGTCAATTTTGCCCGCAATTACCAGTTGCTGACTGCGGTCCGGTGCGGTGGCCATAACGTTGCCGGCAAAGGAAGCTGTGATGGCGGCATCATGATCGATCTGTCGCCCCTGCAGGGTGTTCGCGTGGATCCGCTGGCTCGCACTGCTCGCGTCGCGGGCGGCTCATTGCTGGGCGCCATGGACCAGGAGACCCAGGCCTTTGGACTCGTCACCCCGTCCGGAACCGTATCCCACACCGGTGTCGGCGGTCTTACGCTGGGCGGAGGATTCGGCCGGCTGGCACGGCGATTTGGACTGGCCGTGGACAACCTTAAGGCCGTTGACATCATCACGGCGGACGGCCAATTCCGGCGCGCCAGCGCTGAGGAGAATCCGGATCTATTCTGGGGCGTTCGTGGCGGCGGCGGCAACTTCGGAGTGGTGACGTCCTTCGAGTTTCAGCTGCATCCGCTGCCACGGCAGGTGATCGGCGGCAGCATCTATTTCCCATTCTCACAGGCCAAGGACCTGCTCAATTTCTATGCCGAATACTCACTCACTACGCCGGAAGAGATGTACGCGGATCCGGTGATCTTCGCGCCCCCCGGCGGCGCTGACTCCAGGGTCTACTTCGACGTATGTTACTCGGGTCCTCACAATCGAGCGGAGCGAGTCCTGGAACCACTGCGGCGTGCCGGCAAGGTCCTCGCGGATGACATCAAAGCAGTTGATTACGTTGCCTTGCAACGCAGCAGCGATGACACGGATCCAAGGGGGTTTGGCCAATACTTAAAAGGCGGACTGACAACAGAGATCCCCGCGGCTCTTGTCGACGCGCTGGTCGATAACCTGGAACCTCACCCGGAGCGTGGCAGCATGGCTTTCTTCCAGCACGCCGGGGGGGCTATTGGCCGGGTTGCAGCCGACGCAACGGCGTTTCCTCATCGGTATGCCAACCACAATATGGTCGCGGGATCCTTTTGGGTTGCCGGGACTGCGCCTGAGCCCCATGTACAGTGGTCGAGGCAGTATTGGAGCGGCCTTGAGAAATTCACCCACGGCTTCTACACCAATGACGAGTTTGATGTGAGGCAACGCGCGGTGCAGTCGAACTATCTGGGAAACACGCAGCGGCTGGTCAGGCTTAAGAACACCTACGACCCGACCAATCTCTTCCAGCTGAATGCCAACATTGAACCGACCGCCAGCTGAGCGCACGACAGGTTCGGCTCAAAACCGGGGCTTCCGCCTGGCCGGAACCGTGATCAGCAAACCTGGCTAGAACGGCTTCACTTTGCCAAGAAACGCCATGGCCATCACCAGAATCCAGATAAGCAAGGCTGCTCTGTTGGTCAGCCCTTGATTGACTTTCATGGTGCGCTCACCCCGAGCGACTCCGTCGCCGCCAGCACGTACCATCTCTATGGCGGCGGGCCAGCGGGCGACGATGCTTCGAATCCAGATGCCGTTCACGATGATGGCGCCAAACATCACGATCTTGGCCGCCAACCAACCCTGGGTGATGGGCCCCCCTGCCACCAGGCAGTAAGCGCCGAAGCCAATCATGGCGGCCGCCACGGCATAGCGGATCCCGATATCCAGATCCTTCAAGCGTTCGCCCAGCGGGGTGCCGCGCTTGAAGTAGACCGCCCACACCAACCACAGCCAGGCCAGGTCAGCGATCCACAATGTCATGAGCCACTGGTCCCGCAGAGGTGAACCGAAGGGCAGCGCCAGAGTAAACCCCAAGGGCAGCAGCAGCACCAGACAAGTGCGCGCCGACATGTCCACCAGCACACGGATGTCCCGCACCCGCAGCCGCTCGTCGAGATCTAATTCCTCTCGAACGACATATTTACCAATGTAGTAGACGGCAATGTCACCACCAATGGCGTAGACGAACAACACCAGGTGGAAGAACACCAGAACATTGTGGCTATCCAGGTACATCCTTGGCCGGCGCTTCGCGGATCTCGGGCAGACCCCAGGGCGTCATCCAGGGCGCACGGACATAGCGGTGTTTACCGTGAGCATGCACCATGCCTAATGCCTGTACCTGCGGATGATCCATCAGCTCCAGGAGATCGGAGAATTCCACGGCCCAGACTTCGTAGCGACTCAGGATATCCAGCGCCTCCGCAGCGGAAAATCTGCTCAAGTACTTGTCCCACAGGGGTTGGGCGTGGCGGGCCTGAAAACCGATCCCGAATGAGTGCCACCAGTCCTCCATCAATACCTGGTTCCGGGAGAACTCCTCATACATGCCGAAGTCCCGCAACATGCTGAAGAAATCCTCTTCCGTCAACGCCGTCGACGGTGTCAGGAAAATGGCGTGATCCTTGGTGTGGTAGCCATAGTGGGGACCGTCAGTCTCGTTGGTGCAGTAGGAATTACCCAGCCAATCATCGGGATTGGTCATGGCCGCCCACTGCTGCGTGCGAATGGCCATCATGGCGCCCAGCTCGCTGACGGCCACGCGCTGCCCCAGACCGGTCTTCTCACGATCAAAGAGTGCCGCCAGCACCCCGACGAAGGCCATGGCGCCGGCACAGGTGGCCACAATGTCGGCACCCACTCGAATGGGCGGTTCATCCAGGTTGCCCAGCACCCGCAGGTAACCCGTCATGGCCTGAATCACCAGCTCGCTGCTGGGCAGGTCGCGCATGGGTCCTTGCTCACCAAAAGCGCTCAAGGCCAGATGAACCAGGCCCGGGTTGTCATCGGCCAGAGTCTGATAGTCCAGCTTACGCTGCTCGGCGACACCGGGCCCCCAGTCCTCCAGCAATACCGCTGCATCGCTGAGCAGCGCTTTTAGCTGCTGCTGTCCCGCAGCGCTGTCCAGATCCAGCACGACGCCCGTCTTGTTGCGATTGAAGGCTTCGAAGAGCGCGCTGCTGCCCGTTGCCGTGGCGGGAGCGAGCTGTCGTGACCAATCCCCCTCCGGCGGTTCCACCTTGATCACCTCGGCACCGGCCTCGGCCAGCAGCAAGCCCAGAAACGGGCCCGCATAACCCTGAGTCGCATCGATGACCTTCAGACCCTGCAACGGCAAGGTGACATCTGACGTCTCGCCGG
>JBFFHS010000053.1:0-23417 GCA_041556855.1 Gammaproteobacteria bacterium | reverse complement strand
TCAGTTCATGGGCTTCCGCTTTCAGACTCTTGTTCGGACTCCCGGAGTCCGCCAGGCGCTGACCCAGATCGTCCATCTGCTGGCAGCGCTCAGCCAGCTTGCGTTGCAAATACTCTATACGCCGCTCGAGGCGGACGACCAGACCGCTGCGTTTTTTGAGCTCCCGGGAGAGGCCGGCAATTTTTTGCGTATATTCCGCTGTGTCGTTATCGAACTCTTCAACCCGGGCGCGCCAGAAATTCAGTTCCTTCTTGGCGACCCGGTCGGGGCCAGACTCAGCAATTTCCAGCTTCTGACGCAGCTGGGCAACTTTGGCTCGCTCGTGCTCGAGCACCACCTCCATCTGCTGGGCGTCCGACTTCCAGTAATCGCGCTCCTGCTCCGCAACTTCGAGCCGATGGGTGACGACCTGCAGCTTGGATTCGATCTGGCTTTTACCAGGACGCGTGCGCTTGACTTGCTCGTCCAGCTCCGCAATGCGGGCCTCGGATTCCCGCAGAGCCTGTTCGAGCAGGGAAATTGCTTGTTCGGCTGCCTTCCGTGGATTCGCCATGTGTTTTGATCCGCTGCAAACACTCACTGGGGAGCAATAGGCAATAGCTTTCAGCCTACCCACTTTGGGTCACTGATGCCTGGAAATCAGTCACGTTTTGACATAAACGTAAGCTCTGGGAAAAGCGGGATTCAAGTCCGGGAGGTGACGTCGAGATGACGCAGCGGTCTACGCTGGCTGAGCAGCTCCTTAAGGGTAGTGCAGCGGCCCTTGAGGCAGTCGCCACGAACCCCCTGGTGCTGGCGCCAGATAACCTTGTTCCCCGTCCCTGGGGCGGAACAAAGTTGTATGCCTTCAAAGGACTAAAGTCCCAGGCCGGCTCCGGTCGGGATACCGTGGGGGAGAGCTTCGAACTCGCGGCGGATGATCGGGATGAGGAGGCGCGCCAGTTTCCCAGCCAGGTGATGCTGCCGGATCGCTCCACAGTGAGTTTGCCCCGCCTGTTGGAAGCTGGTGGACCCAGCCTCCTGGGTCCGGCTTTCGTGGCCCGTTACGGATCGCGGTTCCCTCTGCTGCCCAAACTGCTGAACATCAAAGAGCTGCTCTCCGTGCAGGGTCATCCGGCGGGAAACACGGAAGTCTATATCATCATCGCTGCCGAGCCTGGAGCTACTCTGCGGCTGGGTTTCAACCGGGATATGGATGGCCCGGCCATGATAGAGCGGTTGGAACAGGGTCGTGTCCAGCAGAGGCAGTTGCTGGCCAGCTTGCCGGAGGCTCTTGATCCAGCGCGGTTGCAGTCAGTGCTGGCACCGGCGCTGGCCAGCGGCGTGCTGGACGCAGCAATGCTGATTGAGCAGCTCCAGAGCTTCGGCGCGCCGCGGGCCGGCGTGCCCGAGCTCAGGGGAATGCTGGGGCGTTTGCATGAGACCTATTGGTGGATGTTGGACGCCATGAATGTCATTCCGGTGACACCAGGCCAGATCATCCATAACCGCAATCCGGATCATCTGGTAGCAGCCGGTGCTGAGCCGTGCGCGGAGGTTCATGCCCTGGGCAACCCTGAGGGCCTGGAGGTGTTGGCGCTTGAGATCCGCAAACCGGGGCCCACATTCCGCGCCTGGGACAACGTGCGTTTCCCGCTGCGCCCCGTGGACGTTGCCGCCGCTGTTAATGCGCTGAGCCTGCGCGCGACTTCGGCCGTTGATTTCAACGTGGACGTGGTGCCGGTGGCCGAGCGCCCTGGAACCTTTGTGTCTGTTGACTCGGACTATTTTCGAATTGAGCATCTGCGGCCGGGCCAGGGTATCGACGTCACGGTGCCAGCGCAGGACGTGCACTGCCTGCACGGCGTGCAGGGCGCAGCGCGGTTGCTGGATGGGCAGGGCGCGTTCCTGGCTGAGGTGCGCGCCGGCCATTCGTTGCTGATACCCAGCGCAGTGGGCCGCTATGGGCTGAGTGCTGAGGGTGGGCCCGCTGAGGTGATCAAGGTCAGTCTGCCGGTTTAGAATCGGCCTTCACGACAACGACGAAAGGCGAGCCTATGGACTTTGCTGGCGCACCGGCCAACGGCACAGTGATTCTCGGCATGGGCGCTGGGGCCTAGGCCGCAGACAGCTATGGCACGATCATGGCGATGGATTCTGGCGGCGCTGCTGGGCGGTTGGCTGGGGGGCTGTCAGCCGGCCGGCGACAGCGGGGCCCAAGCCGGGCAAGCCGCTCCGGCGGGGTCGGTTGCGAAACCGCTCACGGTGTTGGTTGCTGGCGCCACGGGGCGGACCGGGCGGCGCGTGGTGGCCCAGTTGCGCGAGCGGGGCCACCGGGTCCGGGCCTTCGTGCGAGATGAACAGCGGGCCCGGGAACGTCTCGGCGATGACCTGGAGTTCGCGGTTGGGGACGTGCGTGAAACGGGCGCCCTGGCAGCCGCCTTTGACGGCGTGGACGCCGTGATCTCTGCCATCGGATCGTCGGGTCGGGCCCAGGACCCAGGCAACACGCCGGAAGCTGTGGACTACCTGGGGGTACGGAACCTGGTCGATGGCGCCTCCGCAGCGGGAGTGGGCCGGTTCGTGCTGGTCTCCTCCATGGGCGTAACGGTGGAAGGTCATCCGCTGAACCAGATGTTCGATAGCATTCTTCAGTGGAAGTACAAGGGCGAACAGCATCTACGGGCCAGTGGGCTGCCCTATACTATTATCCGGCCGGCCGGGTTGACGGAAGACGCCGGGGGCGCGGTGGGGGTTAAGCTCATGGCGGAAGACGAAGGCGAGGGTTTCATTCCCCGCGCCGACGTGGCCACCGCCTGCATCGAAGCGTTGCAGCACGAAACCGCCGTCAACAAAACCTTTTCTATGCTGAGCGATGGCGATTCCCCGCCGGGTGGCGAGTGGGCCGCACGGTTCGCGGCGATTCCCGTCGATGCCGCAACCCCGTGAGCTGAAAACACTGAATCCGCGCGGGCGGCAACCGCCGCAGCATCGTCCCAGGGTCTTCTCCAGGTATCGGCAGGGGCCGGTCGCCAGCGGCGCCTGGGCGAACTGGCGGGCGTTGAGCCCGACGATCCGCCAAGCGGGTGGCCGGCAGCCGGTCAGGAACCTATAATTGGCGCCCCACGGCGAGTGTCGGGACCCCAAAAGGGTTTACGCTGCCGTGACACTGAAAGAATCGCACATACATCCGCGCCCGTAGCTCAGTTGGATAGAGTGTCTGGCTACGAACCAGAAGGTCGGGAGTTCGAATCTCTCCGGGCGCGCCATCTTTTCAAACCCTCAGGCAAGCCCGTCGGCTCCGCTTTTTCTAAAAAACCGGCGTTCCACGAAAACCATAATGCAGCACAGTGAGGACCACCATGCCTTGCCCGTCACGCCGTGACTTTCTGAAACTTGCGGCCGTCACGACGGTTGCGCCGGGGGCGCTTGCAATGATGGGGTCAGCGGCGCGCGCGGACGGACATGAACGCCGTCTAGGACGCCATGGCCCGATCGTGTCGCCCGTGGGGGTTGGTTGCAACAATTTCGGCAGACGGCTCGACTACGCTGAAACCGAAAGGGTTGTCCATGCCGCAGTGGATCATGGCATCACGTTGTTCGATACGGCCGACGTTTATGGCGGCGGTTTGTCGGAGGAATACCTGGGCAAGGCGCTGGGGCCGCGGCGAAGCAGGATTTTGATTGCAACGAAGTTCGGAGGTGCTATGGGGGCTGGCCCATCTCCGGATGGGGGCGGGTCGCGCGCAAACATCATGTTTGCGGTAGAAGCATCTCTTAAGCGCTTGAATACGGATTTCATTGACCTGTATCAATACCACCGGCCCGACAACGTGACGCCTCTGGAGGAGACCTTGCGGGCCCTCGACGATCTGGTGCGACAGGGCAAGGTCCGCTTTGCTGGTCATTCTAATTTTGATGCCGCGCAGGCCCGGGAAAGCGCGCAAATTTCCGCGAAAAACAACCTGGTGAGCTGCGTCACCGCCCAGAACCACTACAGCTTGCTCACCCGCGATATAGAAGACGGACTGGTGCCTGCGTGCGAAGAGTTGGGTCTTACGGTGCTGCCGTACTTCCCGCTGGAAAGCGGTGCATTGACGGGCAAGTATAAACGTGGTCAGGACTATCCAGAGGGCTCGCGTTTGGAGACGATGGCTGCCCGATCCCAGCAATTGGCTGAACGGTTTCTCAATGATCACCGGTTCAGCAAGATTGAACGACTAACGGCACTGGCACAGTCCGTGGATGCCACTCTCCTGGACTTTGCATTCGGCTGGCTGCTCAGCAAGCCATACATAGCAAGCGTGATCGCCGGCGCGACCAGGCCCGCTCACATCGAGTCCAATGTCAAAGCCGCGGAATGGCGCCCCTCTCCGGAGGTTGACCGGGAAATCGATCGCATCACGCGCGATACATAGCCAAAAGAAACAGATCACTCTGGGACGCTAATAGTGTTTTGAGCAATATCTAGTCCTCAGCGTCACAGTCGCTCTTGAAGGGATCGCAGGTCATGGTTACCTCAATATCAATTTGCCCATCTGTGGCCGGGGAATCTATCGAGATTGATGCGCTATTGCCGGGGGGCGAGCTAACCGCCGGGTATGCCCTCTGCAGCGGAATCGGAATTTGTCTCAGAAGTCGATTGGGTGGTCACTTGGCTGGCGTCAAAGTCCAGGCTGCTGACCTCGACGATGATGGATTGCTAGATTTTGCGGCATACACCGGGGACATCCTTGTGCATTTTTAGAACATCTCCGGCGATGGCACCTTTGGGGCTCCGATACGAATCGTGGCGGGAAATTGATCTGCACTGAGCAGCGGTTCCTGGCCACAAACCGACATCGCTGCGCTGCGGCATTTCGCCGTCTTTTGCAGGATTTTGAGGGCGCGCCAACGACCTGAAGCGGTCGGTTAACAATTATCGCTCTATCAACTTAATGTATTGCCACAAATTTACCCTCTGGCTCGCCAGCTCAATAAGACGGAACTATATTCTCAAAAGCAAATCGGACAAGAATTTGGGGTAAAAATAGATGTCATACCCGAGACCTAAGTGCCTTGGCCTAAGAGCATTCCTCGCGATCGCAATAGCGATCTGTTTTTCTTTGCAGACGAGCTGGGCCATCGAGGGCATGTGGACACCGGAGCAGCTTCCCGACATTGAAGGCCAACTTGAGGAGGCTGGCCTTCGGATCGGCGCAAAGAACTTGGCGGACTTGACGGCGTTTCCGCTGGGCGCGGTCATTTCCCTTGGTGGCTGCACCGCTTCGTTCGTATCGCCCAAAGGCCTGGTCATTACTAATCATCACTGTGCACGGGGTTCTGTACAGTTCAACTCACGTGAAAACAATAACTACCTCGTCAAGGGATTCGTTTCGCGTGGTAGGGCAGGTGAACTCAGAGCAGCCCCCGGTACGCGCGTATATGTGACAACCCGTTTCGAAGACGTGACAAACAAAGTGCACTCCGCCGCAAACGCAAAGTCAGCCCCCAGGCAGCGCTATCAGGCCATAGAAGATTCTGCGAAATCCCTAATTCGGCAATGCGAAATGAAAGCCGGCGTCCGGTGCCAGGTCGCCAGCTATTACGGAGGTGCGGTGTACAAGCTGATCGAGCGCCTGGAGATTCGGGACATTCGGCTGGTCTATGCGCCGGGCGACAGCATCGGCACCTACGGTGGCGACATCGACAACTGGATGTGGCCTCGACATACGGGGGACTTCGCTTTTTACCGCGCTTACGTAGGACCGGATGGCGGGCCGGCCGACTATTCCGAAGACAACGTGCCTTACGAACCGGCGCATTTTCTCAAAGTCAGTCGTGCCGGTCTGGGTAACGGCGATTTCGTCATGGCGGCAGGATATCCTGGTTCCACGCGACGCTATGCACGCCTCTCAGAGGTGGAGCATACGTTCGGCTGGCTCTATCCTACTTACAAATCGTTGTTGGGCGACTGGATCGAGACAATCGAAGGTGCAGCGCCTCCAGGCGGTGACAGACGGATAAAATACGAGTCGCGCCTTGCCGGCTTGAATAACTTAGCAAAGAATCTCGGCGGCCAACTCGATGGGGCCGAACGTGTCGGCCTGGCTGATCGACGAGCGGCCCGCGAGGAAGCGCTCACTGAATGGGTCAACGCGGATGCTTCCCGAGCGATCCACGCCGAGGTATTCGATAAGATCGATAAGCTCGTAGACGAGATGAACTTGGACGCCCGGAAGGACTTCTGGTACGACCGCGTAACATCACCACAACTCCTGAGAGCGGCACAGCAGCTTTACCGGCTCGCGAAGGAGCGCGAAAAACCTGATATCGAACGCGAACCCGGCTACCAGGAACGGGACATGACGTTTTTCAGGGAAAGGATGCAGGTCATTGAAAGGCGCTTCGATCCTGTCGTGGACAAGGCGGAGTGGCTGACGTTTCTGGACACCTATTTGAACCAGCCCATCAATCAGCGAGCGACCGTGCTTGACCAGGCACTAAGACTCGACACGGTTGATGATCGCGCTTCACTGGCAGCGCATCTCGATGAAATTTACGAATCTACGGGGCTGGACGACGTTGAAACCCGGTGGGCGTGGATGGAACGACCCGTCGCGGACTTCGAGTCAAGCGATGACTCCTTTATCCAGTTGGCCGTGGCCCTTTATGGCCGCGATTTGGCAGATGAGGAACAGGATAAAACGTTCAATGGACGGATGACTCAGCTTCGTCCTTCCTATATGGCTGCGTTAATTGACTACAACGAGTCGCTGGGGCAGGCCGTGTATCCGGATGCAAACGGCACCCTTCGGGTGACCTACGGCAAGGTTGTTGGGGGATCTCCCAAAGACGGTCTGATCTACGAACCCTTCACACGCATCGAAGGCATCTTGGAGAAGGATACTGGACGCGCACCGTTCGATGCACCGCAGCGTCAGCTCGAGCTCATAGCTGCGAAAGACTATGGCCGCTATGCTTTAGACGAAGTCGGTTCCGTGCCCGTTAATTTCCTTTCAGACCTCGACTCCACTGGCGGAAATTCCGGATCGGCCACCCTGGATGCGGACGGTAATCTTGTTGGGCTGCTATTCGATGGCACAATCGAGTCCGTTAATTCGGATTGGGATTTCGATCCCCGCACGACGCGGTCAATTCACGTCGATACGCGTTACATGCTTTGGGTAATGCAAAAAGTTGACGATGCTACATACCTCATTGACGAGATGACGCTGATCACAACCCGCTAGCCAGGTAAGACCCGCCGGCTGATTCTGGCCGAAAGCAGATAGCAGCGGCGCCTAGTTATCATAGACGAACTGTTTGCGAAAATGAGGTTTTTCCTGCCAAGTTGTGACCCATGCTTCCGCAGCTCAAACCCGTTCTTAGGGAACAGTGGGTTTGTCACCTTGGATAGTCGTGTTGATCGCAGGGTGTACTGTCCATCTCGCGGTAAACGCTGCGTTGTGGCGACCACTCACGTCGGGCTGGGGTCTGTTAGCTCCATTCGCGCTCAGGCGTGCTCTCGAGGCGTCTGAAAACTGGGCTCGATACCAGGATATCGAACTATCCGTCCCCGGCAACGATCCACTTGCCGTGGCCCTTGGGCGACATGCCGTGGTCGTGATGATAATGGTTGCGGCGCCGCGTTTTCTTGTAAGTTCGGGTGTCGTCACACCACGCTAATGGTAGGCGCGGAAAGGAATCGAACCTCCGCCCTCTGCTTAGTAAAAGCAGTGCTCTGCCACTGAGCTACGCGCCTTTCTCAAACTGGGGATTGATCGATCACCATTAGGGCAATCAGCACCATAGCGACGCATAGCGCTGACCTAATGCCTGATCGGGATCCCCAAACCCGACTCCATCGCTCCACACGAAATCGTGCCAGTGAAATCAGGTCATCAACCTCATCAAGGGTCTTGAAAATAACTTCCATGCGTTGTTCTTGTTATAGCGGTGGCAACGGCCCCACCGAGGCTACGCCCGGAGATTATCGGCCCTAAAACCGTGCATTGGCGCCCAATTGGACATAATGGGGTCCTCGATTCTCCGCGACTTTGTGGGCGCTAGCCTGAATAGCAATTCCGCCTGAGGCCCAGTAACTCGCCGGCGCGCTTCGCTGCAAGCGTTAGTGGCGTTTTTCTGGCGTGGTGGAAAAGGACGCTCAGTCCTTCAGGGCCGCGTCGTCCCGCGGGAGTTCCGGCGGATGCAGGACCTGCCAAAGGTTTCGGTTGTTGCGCGGCGTCAAAAACGGCTGTTTTTGGCAGAACCGACTGACCGCTGACGACCCAAGATGAAGATTCCGCGTTGGGTAGAAAAACGCCGTGTTTCAAACCTTTATCTTTGCCTTGCACTTCTTGCCAGGCGGCACTGTATAGTGCTGAGGGGCGCTGGGCATTGGGTTATGTACCGATTTGGACCCGAATTGACACCCAGCAGGGTCGCATCGCTCGGCGAGTTCTCAGAGAATCTCAGAGGACCTGGAACCATTGAGCAAACGGGGGGGAAAGCGCTATGTTTGCACGGATATCAACCTACAAAATGAAGCCGGAATCCATAGCTGAAGCGGAAGCCAAGGTACAGAAGTTGCTGCCAACAATATTGGGTATGGACGGCATGGTAACGTTCACGAACGTAATTGATGCGGAAGGCAATGGTGTTGTGGTTTCGATCGTCGCATCCGAAGCGCAATCGGAAATGAATTCGGAGCAAGTGGCTAAGATTTGGTCCGAATTCAGCGATTATTTGTTGGGACCACCTGAGGTAAGTGGTTATCGTGTAATCGCGCATCAGTCCAATTAGCAGTATTCGGCACAAGACTGCCGTGCGCTGGTAAGACAAAGGACTTTGGTTTCAAGCGCTCCGGAAGTCACCCCACCTCACTAAGTGATGGAGCCGACAGGGCGAAACGTCGGGTAGTGGCCGTTCGCAGACGTCCAGGATCCAGTGAATATGCCGTGCCGCAGCGCAGGATTCGGGGCGGATACACGTACATTCAAGACGTGGATCGCTACTCAAGGAACTTGGGGCATGATGTCGCCCGAAATGATCCAGTCGGGTGGTGCTCACGAGAGGCCTGGAACTGGCGAGGCGAATACACCAGCACGACAGTGTTGACTTAGGATTGGCCCGCGGAACTCTGTCCCACTCGTGGTCTGGGTGTGGGCGGCAATATGAGGATCAAGGAGATGGTGCGATGATATGCTGTAATCGCCGTTGCTGATTCAACTAATCAGGCGATGCGGCACAGCAACAGGAGGGTCTGCTTCCGACCCTGGACGGGTCTCTGATATTAGACCTGTTCTCCTCGAGTTGGTGTCGTTCCGGTGCATGCTTTGTATAGTGCTGGCAAGCGCATATGGAATGTGATGGTTAATGAAAAACTTGCATTGGGGATTAGGAAGGACACCGTCATCAGCGCTTTTCCTGACGAACTGAAAGCCCTGCCCAAGTTCTATGGTGCTGAAGACGCCATGATCTACGATATTACCGACCTGAAGGGTGAGAACGGCTGGAAAATATTGTTCAGCAACTACGATTAGGCTTTCCCTAAAGAGGAGGGGCTGATCATGAATCGCCGCGCACTCTTACTAGGCGCTGCCGCGTCACTGCTCTTGCCGCCGGCCGCATGGGGGGACGCTGACGCGGGGAACCTGAAGGGCCGGGTGCTCATCCTCGGCGCCACCGGGCGTATCGGACCGTTTGTCGCCAAAGTGATTGCGGCGGACGGCTATGCGGTTCGCGCCACCACCCGAAATCCTGCACGCGCACGGGAGCGGTTTGGCGATGCTTACGAGTGGGTGCACGCAGATGTGCGTGATTCACGCACGCTGGTGGATCCCATGAAAGACGTGGATTACGTCGTCTCGTCCATCCGCTCCTCTCAATGGACCGGCGCATACAGTCCGGAGATGGTCGACTATCATGGAATGCGCAACCTCGTGGATGCCGCGCAAGCAGCAGGCGTGAAGCACTTCGTGCTCGTCTCCACCGCAACCTCCGGCCCGCAGGTGGATCAGAGCAAGAACCCGGCCAAGAATTACGTCCGCTATTTCAAGACCAAGGGGGAGCAGTATCTGCGGGAAAGCGGAATGAGCTACACCATTATCGCACCCGGCCGAGTGCCGGAAGAGGACGGTGGCAAGATCCCGTTCATTCTGCTCGACCGCAAAGACTATTACGTCTCGCACATCACTGCGGGAGACATCGGTCTCGTTGCTCTGGATGCCCTCACCAACCCTGAGGCACGGGGCAAGGCCTTTGCCATGCGCAACGAACCGAGCGTGCCGCTGGGTCACTGGCGCACCCAGTACGCTGCCATGCCAAGTCAGTAAGGCGCGCGACATGACGTATAACAAATGGACCGCACTTCTTGTTCTTGGCATGTTAACCAGTTGCGCTCACACCTCGCAAACTGATGAACCCTACTTGCAAGCAGTGCGCGATACTGATGACGATCTCCCTCCTGGCACCATCCGAGATTGTGCCATCTGCCCGGAAATGCAGGTGATCCCAGCCGGATCCTTCCTTATGGGCGGACCACCGGATCAGGTGAAAACTCTGCCCTGGAACACCGGCATCTCACGCACACGGATCTTATGGGAATTGCCCCAAGTTGAGGTGACCATCGCCAAGCCCTTTGCCCTGGGCCGGTTCGAAGTGACCCGCGATCAGTTCGCCGAATTCGTAAAAGCCACCGGCCACGAGACCCAGTCCCACTGTGTCGTCTGGGCGGGGGATTGGGACACATCGGACAACAACAAGTCCTGGCGGGACCCGGGTATTCCCCAGCGCTCTGACCATCCGGTCGTCTGTGTCTCCAAGAACGACGCTGAAGCGTATGCGGCCTGGCTGACGGAGATGACGGGCCGACGCTACATGCTGCCGACCGAAGCACAGTGGGAATACGCTTCCCGCGCAGGCGGCACCACCGCATATCCTTGGGGCGCTGACGGCAGTGAGGCCTGCGCCTATGGCAATATCGCCGATGCCACACTCGGCGCCACCCACCCTGACCGTGCCCACCAGGCTTGCGACGACAGTTATCTCTACACTGCCCCCGTCGGCATGCAAGCACCAAACAACTGGGACCTCTTTGACATGATCGGCAATGTCTGGGAGTGGGTGGCGGACTGCTGGACGCCCAACCATGATGCTATACCCAATGATGGGTCGGCTGTTTCAACCGGTGCTTGCGACAAAAGTCCGCTGCGGGGCGGTGCTTACGGCACTGGACCTTTGTTTACCCGCTCGTCCGTGCGCGGCGGGCCGGACCCCGAAACCATGCGGCAAAGCTGGATCGGCTTCCGGGTGGCGGCAGAGGTAGAGTGAGGCAAATCGTGCCGTTGTTGCTCCGCCCGCATGCGGTCGATCCGTTCCCAAAGCAAACCCCGGCGGAAAAGGTTCCGTACGGGTCCTCTTCCTCAATGAGCCGTCCCTCCGGGGGCAGGATACTCCCCCGCGGCGGGCCCTCCACTCGGTTCTCAGCGAGCAAGGCGAAAACGGATTCACCTTTTCGGATAGTCGTGGGCCGATTGTTCAACAGCCTCAACTGCGGGCAGCGTTCGTGTGCTGCGCCCGGGTGGTGTGGGGTTACACTGCCGTCATTCCAGCCCCAGCACACCCGGATTCATCTGCGAGTGCGGATCGAGTAACGCTTTGATCGCCGACAGCACCCGTCGCAGCTCGGGTGTGCGGCTCTCCAGGAAAGGGTAGTGTCGCCCGACCTGCAGATGCGATGAGCCCAGGTCGCGAAAGACCTCCCCCAGGCCTCTGCGCAGGCCGCTGATCGCCGCCAGGGCCTGGGGATTCGGCTCGTAGGTTTGCTTCGACTTCAGGAAATCATCATCCAGATAGCTCTCGATCATTGCGGTGCGCGCGTCCGGCCAGTACATGTTGACTTCGATGAGCACCCGGGATCGTCCAACTAGAAGGCTTACTTGCCCCCACTCGATGCCGAAGCGTTCGATCGACTCTGCCTGTTCGTTCATGAAGGTGTCGATCGCAGCCAATGCGTCGACATGGCGAGAGTGCGGGACGATGCCATGTACGGGTACCCAGCGTTCACCCTTGGGCCCCAGCAACATGTAGGGCGGCGGGAATGGTGTGCCTCGCATCACCCGGGACACGCTGGCGGCAATCTCGCGGCCACCGCGTTGCGAGCAGATCGAATTAATTTGTTCCAGCGAGTTGTCGGCGTCGGCAGCGTTACGCCCCTCCACGGCCATGTGGAGCGAGTACCCGACGTCCCGAAGGTGGCGGCGCCCTGCGGCGGCCACCTTGAAGGCTTCCTTGAGGCCGCTCACGACGGATGCCTGCCCGCGGGCAACACCCAATAGTTTCTGCACGTCATCGGCAAACCCAGTGGACACAATCCGCTCGGAAAGAAAGAATGGGTCCATCCCGAATGCCTCACTGGCGAGCGCGTGATGGCCGACGTCTGCCATGGCGCCAGCGAGTATCTCCCGCGAATCGAAGCCATAGGCCACATAGCGGACTGCCTTGGGTCGTGGCATCAGCTGTAGCACAGCCTCCGCCTTCACCCCCAGGGCACCGTTGTCGCCCAGAAACAGCCCCGTCAGATCCGGCCCGTAGTAGCGCGTGAATGGACTTGGATTGTCCGCCGTTGCCCAGGAACCGGTTCTGAGTTGCTCGCCATCCGCAGTCACCACGTTGAGCGCGAGCACGCTTTCCGCCGCAGTGCCGTATTGCCCGGAACCGTAGTTCACCGAGTTCTGTGACAGGCTGCCGCCGACCGTCGCTCGCAGCCCCGAGCCAGTGCCCCAGTAGGGTGTGCGCAAATCGTGCTCCTTCAGCGCTGTGTCGAGTTGCTCCCAGGTCACGCCTCCCTCCACGTGGACGTACATATCCCGCTTGTTGATCTCCACGATTCGATTAAGGCGCTGCAAGTCCAGCAGCAGCGTATCGGGCCGATCCGTGAGGTAGCCCTTGGAATAGGACAGACCGCCGCCTCGCGGAGCGAGGGTGAGCCCCGCCGTGGTGGCAATCCGGACCAGCTCGGCAAGCTCGGCAACGTTGCCCGGGCTGGCGACGGCGATGGGAGGCTGGACGGCGTAAAAGATATCCGTGCCATAGACGCGACGCGTCGCCGCGTCGGTGACAAGATGTTCGTGCCCCACGATCGCAGCAAGCCGCGCGATAATATCGTCGGACACTATCGAATCAGTCTGTGTTGACATACTAAGAGACCCCGGCTTTCGCATTCGAGATTCTGGATGAGCTTGAGACACTGTGGGCGCAGTGCTTCCCGCCAACCCATGCCTGGACTACTATAACAGCGCTGCTTTAACCCCACGTATGCTGAAGCGTATTTTGGGTCAAACTGAGGACGCTGCGTAATGCCAACCGTATTTATCACCGGTGCCAATCGCGGCCTTGGTTTCGAGTTCGCGCGCCAGTACGCAGCCGAAGGCTGGCGTGTCCTGGCAACCTGCCGCGATCCTAGCCAAGCGAGCGCGCTTATGGCGCTCCACGAAAGCAGTGATGCCCGGGTCCAGGTCGACGCCATGGACGTTACAGATCACTGCCAGATCGATGCCCTCGCAGAGCAGTTGGCCGGCGAACCCATCGACGTGCTGATCAATAACGCCGGCATCGCCAGCGCAGATTTTGCGCGGCAGATGTTTGGCGGCCTCGACTATATGGGATGGCTGAGCATGCTGCGCACGAACACCTTCGGTCCCATCAAGGTCTCCGAGGCCCTTTTGGAGAACGTGGCCGCAAGCGAGCAACGGAAGATTATCGCCATATCATCCACTGTCGGCTCTATGGTCGAAATGGACCACCCGGTCTACCCCTACGCCACCAGTAAAGCGGCACTGAACAAGGCCATCCGGCTTATGGCCAGTCAATTGCGGAATCGCGGGATCATTTTAGCCGCTTTGTGCCCGGGGCATGCCAAGACCGACATGGGACTGATGGCGGAAGGGGCCTCAGTTGAAGTCGACGACAGTGTAGCTGGGATGCGGTCCGTAATCGCTGCCCTTACGCCGGAAAAAAGCGGTAGCTTTACTCGCTACAATGGCGAAACGGTTGCGTGGTAGCGCAGACAATATTCTGGGACAGCTGGCATCCGAGGGATTAATCACGTGACTAGATTGCCGGCGCCGGCTATCGCCACGCATACGCGTAGTTCAGGCCGAAGTTCTCGAAGTCGCCGCCGGACTCGGTAACGACCCCTGTGCTGTAAGCAACACGGATCGCGTGTCGACCTTTGAAGGGGAACACCGCCGTAACACCAATTCTCGAGTTGCGTTGCAGATCTGCTCGTGCAACCTCGTCAACGGTGGTTCGGCCTCCGACGTAGTAGTTCACGTCCACGGATGCCCAGAAACCAGGTCGGATCCGTTTTACTAGATGGAGCTCGCTGGACAGAATCGGGTCCTGTTTCCGCGTTGTCCCAAGAAAGCTGTCGTTGTCGCCGAAGAGCCACGCGCCGAGCTCGAACTCGAGCAGCCAGGTAGTACGCAGCGGCCAGATCACTCCTACAGCGGGCTTCACGGCCCAGCGGTTGGTGCCCGCGTTGATGAGTTTGTCCGAATCGTAGCCACCGGTTGGTGCCTGAATAAGGACGCTCGCACCGACGATCGTGCTCGGCTGGGCACGCAGGGCCTGAAAACCAGCCCCATCCATCGTTGGTGCACCCAACAGATTTACCGCAACACGGATGCGTGCATCTGCCGTGGCGGAGACTCGACGACTGCGGAATTCACCCTCGGCGAACCCTTCGGTCGAACCCCACGTATACGGTAGATTGAACTGCAGATTAGCTGTTCTGCCGGACAGACTCAGAGTGCGTTGATAGGAGAACTGGGCGAAGTTGATATTTGAATCCACTCCCGTTATTGGCAAGGAGGGATCGGTGACGACATCTCCTCGCGAATACTGGTAGCCGAGCACGAGCACGTTGGTTCCCCTCGGTGCCGGCCAGTAGGCGCGCGGCGCGAGTTCCTGGGCAGAGATAGAAATGCTCCAGAAACTGATGGCCAACAGGGGAACACCGAGACCGAGCAGTTGAAGCGCATGTCGGTGTCTGATCATCTCTACTGCGTTGCTCGGTAATCTCCAAAAATACCTGCGGGGTATTCACACGCTGAGTCTCACAGCGGGTAATTCTAGCGTTTCTTTTGCAGCGGCGGCGCCATGCATTGGCTTGACTCGCCAAATTCACGCATTCCGCGTGTAGAAATTGGCGTCGGTGGGAGAGTTTACAGGCGACCCCGATCATTCTATTCGCGAGCTTCCTCGAGCCGGTTGGTCGATTCTTGTGGTTTGGCTTCAAATTTAAGCTTGAGCCGCCTCTCCCGACTTGTCGTGCTTCAGCAAACGCTCTCGACTGCCGTATATGGCGTCCTTGCGATCATCGCAGGGTTTGGTGGTGCGGTCCAACGAAACGACACCCAACGTAAACCTTTAGGCGGTAAGAATCCGGCAGCTCCGCGTCCTGTCATGACCGTCTAAAATCAAAAAGTTGAGGTTCATAACCATCGTCCCGCAGCTTGTATGGCAGCGCGCGACTCCAGTTCTAGTCGACTTCGTTGGTCTTGGGCGGGACGATCTGCAGCAAGGGGCCGAGTTCTATCAGCAGCTTGCGTTCTTCCATCACTTCGACGAATGCAGAGGGTTTGGAATGCGACGCTGCTGCTGCCGAAAGACCACTCCTCTCCGTTAGCAGCGGGCCAGATTTCACCTGAGCATGCGATGATGCACTGCAACATGAGGGTCTGCTTCCGAATGCAGCCATTCGCTGAGGGCTGGATCCACCAGCAAGTCCGACTGGCAGTGCTGATCTTGCCGTTATCTCAGT
Source organism: Gammaproteobacteria bacterium (assembly GCA_041556855.1). GTDB lineage: Bacteria > Pseudomonadota > Gammaproteobacteria > Steroidobacterales > JBFFHS01 > JBFFHS01. The sequence goes on along the minus strand of JBFFHS010000053.1, from coordinate 7,630 downwards.
ACCCCGCTTGAACAGGCAGATCTAAGCGGCTTCTTCCCAATCCAATATGGTCGCCACAGATAACTGGTTGATTGCTTGTAGTCCTACCCTGGCTACCATTCATATACTAAAGGCCCGGCGATCCGTTGGGCCTTGTTATTTCCAGGGACTGCAATCGGACCTCGGCAACCGGTCGAGGCATATCCTTAGGGCTCAGGGTGAAGCAAACGCCCGAATTCCTCTATCAATCCGCCGCTTAAACGGTAATCGTCTGTTGCCCTATATCGTTAATAGGCTCGGCACCATCCGGCGTGATTAGCATTAAGTCCTCAAGGTGCGCGGACCCGCCGACACCCGTTTCTACCAATGGACAGTCAATGCTTAAGATCATGCCTGGTTCAAGGACGATGTCTTCCCGCGGCGGTAGCCCAGTGGAGCCGACGTGGTCGCTGTGGTAAAGGCCGACGCTATGCGGTGTAAACGGCACCATGTAAGTTTTGCCAGCCCGCTTCAGTGCCTGCTGCCCCAACGCCTGAATGTCGGAGAATTTTAGCCCCGGGCGTAACTGTTCACGAACCATGTCCCAGCCTTCGCCCATAGCGCGGGTCGCTTCAAGGATCGCCTTATGGGGCTCACCCACAAATACCGTGCGGCCATAGTCGCCGTGGTAACCCTGATACTCACTGACGCAGTCGATCAGAATAGCCTGACCCTCCGTGAACTCATTGTCGTAAAGTTCATCGGTGGTGCGATCGACCGCCATAAAGACGCCACGGTGTCCGCGCCGCGCGGCGGCGGCAAAGAATTCCGCCCGCAAATCGCGATAACTGCCGCCCACTCGTATTGTTTGTAAGGCTTCTAACGCCGCGGCCACGTTCGCCGCTGCTGTTTGCCGCATCAGCTTGATTTCCACGGCCGATTTCACTGGCCGAATACGACGCAATGCATCATCTGCGGCCACCGTGGTGACTTTCGGTGCAGCTTTCTCAAGCACCGCATTCACATATACATGATCCGTCGCGATACGTGCTTTGGTCAGGCCATACTCTTTCAATGCCTTCGTCATGGCCGCTTCGACGGTCGCATGTTGGCCCTGGCTGTTTACCGCCCGTTGTGTTGTTGCTACGCGCGCCGCTTCGATTGCGCTGATCGGTACTTCGCCGCGATCCCGGGAAACCCCGACCGCTTTGGGCGGCTCGTTTCCCTCGTGAATATCATTGGCCCTGTCGGAATAGATGTAGGCCGGGATGTCGCTGTCCTGAAAAACATCCGCCAGCGTGTAGTAAAAGGAGAACGCCGCCGACACCATGGCCACCCGTTCGTCGGGCCGGCGGGTAACAATGGCAAATGCAGAGGGTGAGCGCCCCATTCGGGAAATGACCGGCCGGCTACCCGTGGCCTGCTGGAAATTGACCCCGTCGCCTAAGATCAGGGCATCCAGCCCTAACTGCGTCATCACCTTGTCGGCTTGCGCGAAGTTCATCCGCGGCCCGGTCACTGGCGGGTGAAGCTTGTTCTGAGACGTTTCGGCTGCAACAGCGCGTGCGCCAGGGAGGGCGGAAGCGAGACCCGTGGCGGCAAGAGTACCCATAGCTTGGCGGCGATCCATGAAGATTCTCCTCTTTAGGCCGATAGCTTACTCCTCTCCGAGCTACCCCTCCGGATTTTTTCATCGCGCTTGCTCGGTCCCAATTCCGGCGTTTGATTCGACGGATGTATCGTGCCAATCGCTCGTAGGGGGCACTTTCGTCCACGGCGAAGTTCTCGAGCTCGAGATCGAGGTCTCCGAGACCACTGTCTCTAAGTACATGATCGAACGCTGCGGTTCTGCGTCTCAGACGTGGCGAGCACTCGATTCTGGTTGGCCGCTCTTGGCCGTGAGCAGGCACCGCTGCAGTGCAGCATTTAGCGGCTTCTTGCCAGGTTCTGAAGGTCGGCGACCGATCCAAATCGGTCGTTAAGCCCGAGGTCCAATGAGTGGCCTTGATCTGTCTACGCCGGGTCGCCGGCCGACAGCTGATTTCGGCTCTCCTCCGCCCCGGGCCATCGAGCCCGCGGTGTTTCTGCCAGGAACGGGGAGCTTCGGTGGCCGCATCGAGCCGGGCAAGGGGCCCGCAACCCGTGCACCTTCCCATGCCCGCGCCGACATCCCGCCAAAGCACCCCGCGAGCTTGGCTTCGGCCCCGCCTGCTCGCCCCCGTAGGGGCTTGGCATGACGTATACTTCGTTTCGACACCAAGCCCAGCAGGGCACGGACTATGCCTCCCCCTAACCATATGTGCCTGCCTTGACCGAATCCCCCGCGCCCACTGCCCGGGAGGCCCGCTCGGGTCTCTCCCCCTGGACCAAGAAGGCGCTTCCGGACCCGCCGCGGCCAAAGGGCCTGGCCTGGGCCGGGGTCGTCGGACCGGGCGTCATCGTCCTGGGGGCGTCCATCGGCAGCGGCGAGTTCCTCCTCGGCCCTGCGGCCTTCGTTCAGTACGGTCTGACCCTTCTCTGGGTCACGCTGGTCGCGGCGTTCTTTCAGACGGTTCTGAACACAGAGCTGATGCGGTGGACCATCGCGACGGGTGAGCCGATCTTTACCGGCTTCATGCGTACCCGCCCCCGGGCCACGTTCTGGGCCTGGTTCTACGCCGGTCTCTACTTCCTTCAAGTTGGGTGGCCAGGGTGGGCCGGGGCAGCAGCCGGGGCGATCTTCTTCCTCTTCTTCCAAGACCTCGCCGGGCCCGAGCACGCCAGCATGGTGTACTGGATCGGGGTGGGCACCTTCGTCCTGTGCGTGCTCATCCTGATGTTCGGGAAGCGCATCGAGCGCACGCTGGAGATCCTGAACTGGATTCTTGTCACGGCAATCATGTCCGTGTTCCTGATCCTGGCGCTGATGTTCGTGGGGCCTGAGACCTGGGTCGCTGGCGTGACGGGTCTGGTTGGGTACGATCCAGCGGGAGGGACCTTCCGGTTCATCCCAGAGGGTGCCGACTTCTTCCTGATCGGGGCGTTCGCCGCGTACTCGGGAGCCGGAGGTGTGATCAACCTCACCCTGTCCAACTGGGCCCGGGACAAGGGCTACGGCATGGGGAAGGAAGTCGGGTACATCTCCGCTGCCGTGGGCGGAGAGAAGGTGGACATGGCCCACAGTGGCTTCACCTTCGAGCCGACCCCTGAGGCCATGACGCGGTGGCGGGGATGGTGGCGAATCGTCCGGGCGGACCAATGGGGCGTGTATTTCGTGGGCGCGGTCCTGGGCATGGTCCTCCCAGCGGTTCTCTACGTGAGCTTCATCGAGGCGGGGACCGACATCCGAGGATTGTCGGTGGCCGCCGCCCTGGCGGATGCGATGGTCGGGCGGGCTGGGCCCTTGTTCGGCGGCGTAGTGGCGATGATGGCCGTATGGGTCCTCTTCAAAACACAGTTGGACATTGTCGACGGAACCACTCGGGCCATCACCGACATCCTTTGGACGGGTTCGGAGCGGATCCGTAGCTGGCGAGGCGGTGACGTCCGCGTGGTGTACTACGCCGTCCTGGGCGCTCTGACGGTCTGGGGCGTCATCGCCCTGGGTCTGGCGCAACCGATCGTGCTGCTCCAGCTGGGCGCCAACATGGCCGGGATTGTCTTCGTCGTGTCATCGCTGCACGTCCTCTACATCAACACAACGCTCCTGCCCAAGGAGATTCGGCCGCCCATGTGGCGACGCGTGGCCCTGGTGCTCATGTCCCTGTTCTACGGGACCTTCGTCACGCTCTGGTTGACGGGCGTCTTCTAGTCCGGGTTATCCGTACCAGGAACGGCGGGGCACTGGATCGATGGCATTGGTTGTCCGATCCTCTACGAGACCCACGAACAGCACCGTGCCCGGGCGTTGCTCCCGCATCGCCACGAGCCCATTAAAGGACGTGGGCCCGATCCGGACAGCCATGACGGCCGCAGCACCCGTCCCGACCTCGTCGACCTCCAGGAAGGTCCTCCGGCGAACGAAGTCGATACAGAACTGTTGTCCCCGGGGAGACATGGCCGATAAGTCTGTCTGCTGATAGGTCCTGCTCCGGTTTGATGGACGCCAGAATCCATGCTGCAGCGCACAAGCGAGGGGCTGCTGACAACCCACAGCGGACCTTCAACTCGGCATCATCCGCCATAACCGCGCTTCCTCGGGGGCCACTCAGGACACGGGGTCTGAATGGTCGCGTTCATCACGGTCAGCTAAAGTGGCTGGCTAAAGCGAGGCTCTGGCAACAAGCAGCTTGGGAGACCATCATGTACGGCGATGACACTTTGCAGAGACAATTCGGCGCGCTGACTGCGCGTTCAAAGCGGCGCACGTTCCTACAGACCTGGACCGCGGCTATGGTCGGTGTTCTGGCGCCCGGTAGCAGGATGGCCAATGCTCAGGGGGTTGGCCCGAGCCCAACTTCGAAAGCATTTAACGTGGCCCATACCATGAAGCCGTTGCCGTTTAATGCGTCCTCGCTCAGTGGACTGTCCGAGAGACTGATTGAGTCCCACTGGTCGAACAACTATGGTGGTTCAGTAAGAGCCCTCAACGAGATCAATCGACGATTGTCAGACGCCCTCTCCGTGGACGATCTGCCAGCATTCGTTTACAACGATCTGAAGCGCGAGCACCTGATACGCACAGGTTCCGTTGTGTTTCATGAACTCTACTTTGAAAACCTTGGCGGTAATGGTCGACCTGATTCTGACGTGTGTTCGCTGCTTGCCACAGCGTTCGGTAGCTTCGAGCGATGGGAACGAGAGTTTAGGCGGGTCGCCGCGGGGCTCGGTGGCGGGTCGGGTTGGGTCATTCTCGGCTATAACCGTCACTTCGGCACCCTTGAGAACTACTGGCTTGCCGATCACACCCACGGGCCTGCAAAGACGGATCCGCTGCTGGTGCTGGATATGTATGAGCACTCGTATCATTTGGATTACGGGGCGGCTACCGCACGCTACATTGACGCGTTCTTTGCCAACATTAACTGGGAAGCCGTGCTTAAGCGCGGGGAGGCCGGCTGAGGAGTAGCAATATCCGAGCCGCTCTCCAAAGGAATGGCAGTTCCCGGCCGCTAGCAGGCGGTCGGGATTTCGCCGATCAGGCGATGTTGCACCGCACCATGAGCGTCGGCTACCGACCCGGACCGGACGCTCGCTATTTCGATGTTCCCTCCCTGGGGAGCCGGCTGATGCGCTGCTGCTTCGGTATTTCCCTATTAATACTTTCGCGGCATCCGCCTATACAAGAAGCGTGCATTCGGAGTATCGTCAATTCTCTCGTTGTCTCCCAACGGCTCTCGCTGCCGCGGTGTATCTCGTAGCCTGGTGTGCCGTCGCTGAGACGAACGAAGACCTATTTCTGGGCACCTGGGCCGGCGAAGGGTCCGCCGAAGAAGACTGCGTTCTAGACGATTTCACTGTCACGCTCCGCGTATATGAGAGTGAGGCGTCGGGGAGCTACAACGCCCATTTCGCACAGGTCAGCGATGCAAGATTTAAATCGACACCGGAGTGCCAGGGGCTTGCCGAGCTCTATATCGTCGAAAGCGGGCCGATGGGTGGTGACGTAATTCTTACCGTCCGAGAGGAGACCGCTGTTCTCTCGTCTTCTGACCGTAGTTTCAATACGATAACGTGTCGTCTCTCCGGACAGACTTTGACCGGATCGAGCAAAACCGGGACGGTAAGGCTGACCAAGCGTTTTCCGGAGTTCCGCTACGCTCACCGGGAACGAGGGGTTGCTTGGGATGCAATCAGGAAGGTGCTTTCAGCGCCTGAGCAGGTGGCCTTCGATGCGACACATGACTACGTAGTGTTCCAGAACCTAAAAGCAAACATCATGGAGCGTTTCAAGATTGCGGTTACGGCTCTGATAGAAGATCGGGCCGCTGAAGACATCGAGGCTGAATTGGAAAACCTCGACATTGACATGCGGGCTCAGTTTGATGGCATGACTGCCCGCGAGATTATTGAGGCGAATCAAGAGGCAGTAATCGTATACCTAGAGAAACGGATACAAGATAAGCAAGCCGAGCTTGATCAATGCCGTGAATGTACGAATGACGAACTAAAGCAAATTCAAGATACAATGGATCAGCTCGGCGCAAGTCGAGCGGTGTTTGACATGCTTGAGTCTAGCAGCCGTTAATGCCAGATATTTAGTTCTACTTATCTCGCCGGGCCATCCTCCACCATCCATTGCGCTCTACGAACGACGGCTCCGGGCCGTAAGCTGCCGGTCGGATTTCGGCTGATCGGGCTATGTTGTACTGCAACATCAAGGTCTGCTTCCGACCCAAACCCGACGTTAGCAACCCCTTAACATAATGTACGTTGCGCGGCCGACTCACCAGTCGTGCGCTTCGACATGTCATAATCTGGCACTAGGAATGTTTGGGTAGACTGAAAGCTTGTCGGTTTGCTCTTAAGTGGCAGCGCGACTCGCTACGAAAAGTCGCGTACGCATAACAACAACAGCGACAAAGGGAAATTCACAATGACCAAGAGCAATCATTTCGTGAAGACGATTCTGATTCTGACTCTTTTAGGCACCTCGAGCCTGGCGATCGCGCAGGGCAACAAGAAATCCGAAGCCCCGATCTTTTGGACCTTTGCGGCACCCCCTCCGGGAGGATCGTCGACGATCGTTCGTACGCCGGGCGGGATACAGGCCAATCTTAAGACTACGGGCCTGATTGCTGGGCATGCCGTGACGCTATGGATCATGTTCTATAACGCCCCTGAAAACTGCGACCAACCCAATGCATGCGTCGACACCGATGTAGGCAACCCAGCGACCCAGTTTGACTTTCATTATGCAGGAGGCCATGTGGTCAATGGCAATAAGACAACCCTCGTCGGCCATCTGCGTACCAACGATACGAGCGGCTCGGGCTGGGCGGAGATGGCGGCGATTGGGGCACAGGTCCCGCCGCCAGTGGCACTGACGAACCCGATGGGGGCGCAGGTAATCCTGGCGGTTCACAGTCACGGGCCATCTCAACGAGGTCAGGACTTGGCAGCGCAAATTAGTTCCTACCTCGGCGGGTGCGTCCTACCGTTTCTTGGTAACAACGCTGGGTTCGCGCAGAGTGCATCGGACATCCCGGCCCTGGAAGGCGACTGCTCGACGATCCAAGTGTCTCCGCACCCGTGAGCCCCGCTGACTTGAACTCGGACTAAACGGCTACCGCGCGCTCGCGTCTTTTCGTTCCGGCCACGAGAAGCGGCATCATGAAGCGCGGTCTGCCCGAGATCATACTTTAGATTGCTATCTACACCGGCTTCGAGCAGGCGCGCCGCCGTCGCCACGGCTTCTGGCTCCGTTATATGGCGACCGCTTCTACTGATGGCCAGGTGCTGGTGCCCAGCCAGCCCTAAGCGGCGTGCTGCCCTGATCCTGGGGCAGGTCGGTCAAGGCTCAGTGACATCCATTCGGTTTTGTAATGCCCCAGCATCGAAGTCTTTCAGCGAACGTCAAAATCTGGCCGCAAGACATTGCTGCAGAGCAGCATTTTCGGCTTGATCGGATGATCCTGACCGGCCGCTACCGACCCGACGTGGTCATTCGCGCTAACGGTCTGGGAAGAGGTAAATGCCCTTATTTTCTCGTCCTCGTCTGAACCCCTCCCTATTGGTTCTAGGACGTGCGAAG